>JBBRDE010000087.1:0-18917 GCA_038204185.1 Cytophagales bacterium | reverse complement strand
AATTTTGAGGTGAAAATCGTAATCGCCCGAAATATTGTGGCATTCCAGCACTTCGGGGATAGCCATAATCGCTTCCACAAATTTTTCACCCATCGCCAGCGAGTGTTCTTTCAGTGCGATTTGGCAAAAAACCATTAGTTTCTTTCCGACCTTTTCGCGGTCGATCAATGCCACATATTTTCGGATGACGCCTTCGCGTTCCAGTCGCCTGACGCGCTCGTAGACGGGTGTGTAGGAAAGGTTCAAGCGAACAGCCAGTTCCCTGGTTTTCAGGGTAGCATCTTCCTGTAGGTAGTGCAGGATTGCGCGGTCAGTGTCGTCCAATGTGTGCATTTTCTTCGTTGAGATAAAAGGGTTGAAAGTGAATAGTGAACAGGATTGTATTGATGCTGTAAGTGCGAAGAGAGGAGTTGAATCAGCTAGATAAAATTTCCAATAAATCTTGAATAGAGGTGATTATTAGGTAAATTATTTAAGTTATTGTCTGTTGCAAGATAGAATAACCAATAATACGTACTAATTCTCAATTTGCTGCAAAGGGTCGTATTTTTGTGATTATAGTATAAAACAAAGGTAGCGTCTGTTACTTTCTACGCTTCATAGACGATATGACCACGACAATTGATAAATACGAAATTCGCGAAATCCTGAAAAAACGCATCCTGGTACTGGATGGCGCGATGGGTACCATGATCCAGCGCTACAAACTGGAAGACGAAGACTACCGGGGCGAGCGCTTCAAAGACTGGCCGCACGATGTAAAGGGCAACAACGATCTACTGACGTTGACACGTCCTGACATCATAAAAGAAATTCACGCCGCCTATTTCGAAGCGGGGGCCGATATTGCCGAAACCAATACGTTTTCGGGTACCAGCATCGCGATGGCCGACTATTCGATGGAGGAATTTGTGTACGAACTCAACTTCGAATCGGCCCGATTGGCGCGGGAGGTGGCCGACGAATTTACGGCCCGAGAACCCAACAAGCCACGCTTCGTGGCGGGCTCGATGGGACCCACGAACCGCACGGCATCCCTCTCGCCTGACGTCAATAATCCCGGCTACCGGGCCATTACGTATGATCAATTGGTGGATGCCTATTATGAGCAAATACGTGGTCTGGCGGACGGTGGGGCCGACTTGTTGCTGGTCGAGACCGTATTCGATACCCTGAATGCGAAAGCCGCCCTGTTTGCCATTGATAAGTTTTTTGTAGAAAACCCACAGCACCGACCCCTACCCATCATGGTGTCGGGTACCATCACCGACGCCTCAGGCCGTACCCTTTCTGGCCAAACGACCGAAGCTTTTTTGACCTCTATTTCGCACCTACCCCTACTTTCGGTAGGACTGAACTGTGCTTTGGGTGCCGACTTGATGCGCCCCTATGTGCAAATGCTGGCCAACGAATCACCTTTCAATACCTCGGCCCACCCCAATGCGGGCTTACCCAACGAAATGGGCGAGTATGATGAATCGCCGGAGCAAATGGGCGAGGTCATCGAAGGATTTTTGAAAGATGACCTGATCAATATCATCGGTGGCTGTTGCGGTACCACGCCCGCCCATATCCGGGTCATTGCCGATTTGGCGGCTCGTTTCCGGCCCCGTCCGCTACCTACCTTCGCCAAAAATATGAAGCTCTCGGGGTTGGAACCCGTGAAAATTACGCCCGACGCCAACTTCGTCAACATAGGTGAGCGCTGCAACGTGACAGGTTCCAAGAAATTTGCCCGACTGGTGCGGGAGGGGGATTACGATGCCGCTCTCAGTATTGCCCGCGAGCAGGTCGAGAACGGCGCGCAGATTCTGGACATTAACCTCGACGAGGGAATGATCGACGGCGTGGAGGCCATGAAAACCTTTTTGAACCTGATCGCCGCCGAGCCGGATATTTCGCGGGTGCCCATCATGGTGGATTCTTCAAAATGGGAGGTCATCGAGTCGGGGCTGAAATGCGTGCAGGGCAAGCCTATCGTGAATTCTATCTCTCTGAAAGAAGGTGAAGAGAAATTCAAGGAAACTGCCCGTACGGTGCTACGCTATGGCGCGGCTACAGTCGTGATGGCTTTTGACGAAAACGGACAGGCTGATAACTACGAACGCCGGATCGAAATCTGCCAGCGGGCGTACAATATACTGGTTGATGAAGTAGGTTTCCCCCCCGAGGATATCATCTTTGATCCCAACATCCTGACCGTGGCCACGGGGATGGAGGAGCATAACAACTACGCCGTGGACTTCATCAACGCAACGCGCTGGATTAAGGAAAACCTACCCTACGCCAAAGTATCCGGCGGCGTGTCCAACGTGTCATTCAGTTTCCGGGGAAATGAGCTCGTCCGCGAGGCCATTCATACGGCCTTCCTATATCATGCCATTAAAGCCGGCCTGGACATGGGTATTGTGAACGCAGGGCAGATCGGTATTTACGACGAAATTCCCAAAGAAACTCTCGAACTGGTAGAGGACGTCCTGCTCAACCGCCGTCCCGATGCGACGGAGCGGCTCGTTACTTTTGCCGAAACCATTAAGGATAAGGGGAAAACGCAAACCGGGCCGGATCTTTCGTGGCGCAAACTACCCATCAAAGAACGCATCTCGCATTCGCTGGTTAAAGGTATTACCGATTACATTGAAGAAGACACTGAGGAATGTCGTCATCTATTCGACCGACCTCTGGAAGTCATCGAAGGCCCGCTGATGGATGGAATGAGTATAGTGGGCGATTTGTTCGGGGAAGGAAAAATGTTCCTGCCGCAGGTGGTGAAGTCGGCGCGGGTGATGAAAAAAGCGGTGGCCTACCTGCAACCCTTCATCGAGGCTGACAAAAGCGGGGATGCCAAAGCCGTGGGGAAAATCCTGCTGGCGACGGTGAAAGGCGATGTCCACGACATTGGCAAAAATATCGTGGGGGTGGTGTTGGGCTGCAACAGCTACGAGATCATCGACCTGGGCGTGATGGTACCTACCGATAAAATTCTGGCCGCCGCCAAAGAACACAATGTGGACATTATTGGTCTTTCGGGCCTGATAACTCCCTCACTGGACGAAATGGTAGGTGTGGCCAAAGAAATGGAGCGTCGGGGCATGACCATGCCACTGCTCATCGGTGGCGCTACGACTTCCCGCATTCATACGGCAGTCAAGATCGACCCGCACTACTCCGGCCCGGTCATCCACGTACTCGATGCTTCACGCTCGGTTCCCGTGGCGGGCAAGCTGACCCAAAGCGACAAGAGCCAGGCCGAAGTACTGAGCGACATCAAGGCCGAATACGCCCAACTCCGTGAAGACCATGCCAAACGGCAAGTCGATAAGCAACATCTTAAAATTGAAGCGGCCCGTGCCAACGCGGTAAAAATAAACTGGGACGATTTTGTGCCTACCCGCCCGCAGTTTCTGGGTACCCGTACATTGGAAAACTACGATCTGGCCGAAATAGCCAAATACATCGACTGGACGCCCTTTTTCCAGACCTGGCAGCTGCACGGTAAGTACCCCGCTATTTTTGAAGATAAGGTGGTAGGGCAGGAGGCGCAGAAGTTATTTGAGGACGCGGCGGTGCTGCTGGGTGAAATCATCCGTGATAAATCACTGCAAGCCAACGCCGTAATTGGCTTTTGGCCCGCCAACCGCATCGAGGATGATATTCTGCTGCACGATTTTGAGGAGCTTAGCCAGGAGGTACCCTGTGAACGCCATGGCTCGCATACCCATATCGAATACAAGATCAGTCGCCGAAATGCTGAAACAGCAGCCCGTTCGGAGAGGGTGGGCGTCTATGCGTCACAAACTGCGGGTACCGCTATCCCGGAAACCCTTACAGGTGGAGAAGTAGTGGCCGATACCCTTACGGTATTGCACCACTTACGACAACAAAGCCAGAAAGCCGCCAATCTGCCCAATTATTGCCTCTCCGATTTTGTGGCACCCTATGAAGGTGGCCATACCGACTACATTGGTGGCTTTGCCGTGACCACGGGCCTCGGCATCGAGGCTTTGCTGGATAAGTATGAGCGTCAGCAAGACGACTACAACAGCATTATGGTTAAGGCACTGGCTGACCGGCTGGCCGAAGCTTTCACCGAACTCCTGCACGAGCGGGTGCGAAAGGAGTTTTGGGGTTATGCTGCCGACGAAACGCTGGATAATGAAGCCTTGATCAAAGAAAAATACCAGGGTATTCGCCCGGCACCCGGCTATCCGGCCTGCCCCGACCACACCGAAAAGCAAGTTTTATTCGAGCTGCTGGACGCCGAGCGGCTAGGTATTAACTTGACTGAAAGTTACGCTATGTACCCCGCCAGCAGCGTGAGTGGCTGGTTTTTCTCTCATCCCGAAAGCCGGTATTTCCCGGTAGGTAAAATTCACAAGGACCAAGTGGAGGACTACGCCCAACGGAAGAATATGTCGGTGGAGGACATAGAAAGATGGCTGTCGCCGGTGTTGGCATATTGATTGGCCTGATAACTTCTTCTTATAGTATTTTTTAACTATCTTGTGAAAGCACCTTTGGAAACCGAAAAAATTGGAATTAAAGCAACACCTCATCAATCACCTCATTTCCCTGCTCGACGACCGCATGGCCGTCGCCGGGAAAGCCATGGAAGCCGCTCAGGAATCGGCCAACGATCAGAGTAAAAGCTCTGCGGGTGATAAATACGAAACCTCCCGTTCTATGGGCCAGCTCGATCGCAACATGCACGCCCGACAGTACGAACAGGCCCGACAGGAGCGAACCGTACTGGAACGCCTGGAAGCTACGAATGAAGCAGGTGCCTATGAACGGGTAGCGTTGGGTTCACTGGTGAAAACTACAGCCGGCTACTTTTTTATTGCAGTAAGTGCAGGCATTGTGACTGTGGAGGGCCAGACAATCATAGCGGTTTCGGCAGCTACCCCTATTGGGAAAGCACTATTGGGGAAAGAAGTAAAGGGTACTTTTTTGTTTAAGGCCAAAAACCGGAAAATTGAAGAAATTCTCTAACGAAAAGATTCATTGCGAACCATTTCGTTAGAGAAATAATTTTTCGTTAGCCGTTAGCCGTTAGCCGTTAGCCGTTAGCCGTTAGCCGTTAGCCGTTAGCCGTTAGCCGTTAGCCGTTTACGCCATATTATGGTACACCCGCTGCACGTCGTCATCTTCTTCGATGCGCTCGATGAGCTTTTCTATTTCGGCGGTTTCTTCTTCGTTCAGTGACTTAGTGTCGCTCGGAATCCGCTCAAAATCTGCTTCAAGAATTTCAATTTTGTTTTCTTCCAGATAGGCCTGTAGGGTACCAAAAGACGCAAACTCACCATAAATATTGATCTGGTTTTTTTCTTCATCCAGAAATACCTCTTCGGCCCCAAAATCGATCAGTTCCAGTTCCATTTCTTCGATATCCTGGCCTTTGTTGGCGATTTTAAAGATACACTTCCGATCAAAGAGGAATCCTAACATACCCATGGTACCCAGGCTCCCTCCCAGCTTGTTGAAATAGCTGCGGATGTTAGCCACCGTGCGGGTAGGATTGTCGGTGGTGCTCTCGATCAGGATCGCCACGCCGTGCGGGCCATAGCCTTCGTACACCATTTCCTTGTAGTCGTCCTGATCCTTGGCCGTAGCGCGCTTGATGGCCCGGTCAATGGTGTCCTTAGGCATGTTGGCCGCTCGGGCGTTCTGCAGCAACACCCGTAGCCGGGAATTGGTAGCCGGGTCGTCCGTGCCATCTTTCACGGCCAGCGTGATGTCCTTGCCAATCCGGGTGAAGGTCTTGGCCATATGGTCCCACCGCTTAAACATACGGGCCTTTCTATATTCAAATGCTCTTCCCATTAGCTAATGAGTAAATGTTTTTATGAGTGAATGAGTGAATATGTTTTGTTCACTCCTATTATTTTTTGCAAAATTACAAAACCAAAGCGTACTCTGACAACTAATCTCACGCTTCCAAAGTCATGCAGCTTCACTGGATACTCAAATCCTTCTCCCAACTCACTGTCGACGAGTTATATGCCCTGCTCCGTCTTCGCAACGAGGTGTTTATTGTCGAGCAAAACTGCCCATTTTCCGATCTTGATGGAAAAGATCAGGCGTGTCATCATCTGCTGGGTTTTGAGGAAACCAGCGGCGATTTGCTAGCCTATACCCGGCTTGTCCCGCCGGGTTTGTCCTATGAGCACCCTTCTATTGGGCGGGTGGCAACGCCGCTGGGTGCGCGTCGTAGCGGTAAGGGGCGGGAACTTATGCAACGCTCGATCCGGGAAATTAGCCAGCTCTACGGACCTACCCCCATTCAGATTGGCGCCCAACTGTATTTACGAGCTTTTTATGAATCATTCGGTTTTTTGCTGGCTGGCGAGGGGTACCTTGAAGATGGCATTGAACACATTCCCATGACTAGGCCTTTGGCTTAAAAGTGGGGACAATCCTGGGCACAAATTTTGGAAAGTGAGGATTTTTTTTACCCAACTGTTCCACCGTATATTCTTGTAACGTTCAAAAGTTTATGTTATTAATAATTAGATAAATATCTGTTAATCAGATTGTTGTGATAATAACCAATCCGATGATCCCTTTTTGGCATGATGATTTTAACACTACTAATTGTCAAGCTATTGACACCTGTGTTAAGCGTAAATATGCGATTTTATATAAAAAGCATTTATGATATCACAGATAGAGGAGGGTTTACATCGAATAGTCTACTGTCATGCGGTAGACTATTTTCTTTTATATCCACTGTCCATCTAGGTCTTCCACTATGCTACGGACATTATAGCCACATCATTGGAACACAATTTGAGAATTAATTTTTACAGATGCACTGCTTGCCCCATCACCTATAATCAAAGTAACTTAGCGTGTGACATGGAAACGAACCCTAATAAAGAAAAGATCAACGAAAAAGATCATCCCGAACAGCTAAAGCACGTTGCAACAGGCACTCCTGTACCTTCGGGGCCCGAAAATAATAAAAAACACCTGGATGATTCGGCGAAACCTCCTGCTCAACTGAATCACGAGGCTGAGGACGAATTTGAAGGGCACAACATGAACGACCATCAGGGGTATAACGAAACCGACCTGGATGTGCCTATCGAAAATATTAACATAGCTGCAGAGGAACAGAAAGCAAAGAAGAATTGACCGCGGATTCAATGCGGGGCTACTTCGCCTGCAAGGGGTTAAGTATGAAAAGAAATATCTAGATAGAAAATCTTATTTATCGAATAATTTTTGTCTACGTGTCTGGTTATAGTATAGATTTTATATCTAAAATATCCTTCCTTCAAGGATAAAAGTAAGGAAATATAGGTATAATCAAGAAAACGAATTTTTTATATTTAGTAGCTTGTCCTTCCCTTTATAGCGTATTTATCACTTATTTTGTCGTGATAAATACGCTATCTTTTTTTAGTAATCATGACCAAAGTTACCCAATACATCAAGCAAGCTGCTGATAAGCCGCTCTTCTCCATCGAAATCATTCCGCCCCTTAAAGGGCAAAATATCAACCAATTGCTTGATTCCATTGAACCGCTGATGGAGTTCAAGCCCCCTTTTGTGGATGTTACCTACCACCGCGAGGAAGTTATTGACAAGCACCATCCTGATGGATCGGTCCAGCGCATACCGGTTCGTAAGCGGCCTGGTACGGTAGGGATTTGCGCCCGACTGATGGAGCGTTTTCGGGTCGATGCCGTACCACATGTGATCTGTGGAGGCTTCACCCGAGAAGAAACGGAGGATATACTCTTTGACTTGCACTATTTGGGTATCGACAATGTGCTGGTGTTACGGGGCGATCCCGAAAAGTCGGCGGGTGTATTTAAAGCCAAATCGGGCGGGCACGCCTATGCTTCGGATTTAATCCAACAAGTGTACGGCATGAATCAGGGATTGCTACTACACGAAGAAACGCAGGCGTCGCCCACTAACTTTTGTATTGGCGTAGCGGGGTACCCTGAGAAGCACTTCGAAGCGCCCGATCACGATACTGATTTTGGCTACCTACGGCAAAAGGTGGAGGCCGGGGCCGACTATATCGTAACCCAGATGTTTTTTGACAACCAAAAGTACTTCCGGTTTGTGGAACGCTGCCGCGCGGAGGGAATTACCATACCGATCATTCCGGGCCTGAAACCCCTTGCTACCAAAAAGCAACTCACGATTCTACCCCGCATCTTTCACCTGGATATGCCCCAGGATTTGGTTCGGGCAGCCGAAAAATGCGAAACCGACCAGCAGGTACGGCAGGTAGGCATCGAGTGGGGAATTCAGCAATGCCGGGAGTTGGTGGAGTATGGGGTACCCGTGCTGCATTTTTATACGATGGGCAAATCGGACAACGTATTGCAAATCGCGCGGGGCGTATTTTAAGGTTATTTTTTCAATGGGTGGTGCGGGGTAGGTTGTCGTCGGTGCACCCAGCTACGATTCTCATCAAAAAATGGAAAACAAAATTCCCCAAAACAACTTTACTCCACCACCACTGCCGTACCATTGGCGCTGACCATAATCATGGAGCCATTGCTGCCGATAGCCTGATAATCAAGGTCTACGCCAATGATTGTATTCGCACCCAGGTGGTGAGCCTGATCCATCATCTCCCGGATGGCGATGCTCTTGGCTTCGCGCAGGCTTTGTTCGTAGGCTCCGGCGCGCCCACCGACTACATCGCGAACCCCCGCGAAAAAATCCTTGACGGCGTTGGCACCGATAATGGCCTCGCCATTAACGATTCCGATGTACTTGATGATTTTCTTTCCTTCAATGGTTGAGGTAGTGACTACGAGCATGGAGATAGGTTTAGGTTTTCTGCCGGAAAAATACGGCGGAGAATCGAAAAGTCAGCCGACAAATGGGATTAACGGCCCCAGGTGTTTTTTTTTGGTTCCAGTCAAAGAACAGTGGTAATTTGGTAATCAGTACTTTACAAGAAATAGATTGGCCTCAATTAAAATTGTGGTGCCATCGCTGAAAGAATACAGGAGGGGGTTTATTGTTCGGAAAAAAAATTGGATGAGTTCATTGAATACTTAAGGATGAAGAAATCGCTCTTCTCAAAAGATCATCCGCATTAACAAATACAGGGCTGAGGGACACAAGAGACAACCTAGCCCCGTGTAAAATGTTGCAGTCAGAGCGCCATAGGGTACCAGTTTAGGATCAGTAGCGGCTAGACCGGCCGTGACACCACTCGTGGTACCCATGAGTCCGCCGAAAATCATGGCCGTGTGCGGATTATTCAGTCCGATGGAACGGGCTATGAAAGGGGTACCAATCGTGACGACGATGGTCTTGACTACGCCTGCTGCAATGCTAAGCGCAATCAACTCCGAACTAGCTCCAATGGCGGCTCCGGTCACGGGTCCCACGATGTAGGTACATGCACCGGCCCCGAGGGTGGTAAGACTTACAGCGTCGCGGTAGCCCCAAAGCAGGGCCACAAGTACCCCCCCAAGAAATGAAAGCACAATGCCCAGCAGTAGCGATAAAGCACCCACCCAGCCCGTACTCCGCATGACCGCCAAACTGGCTCCCAAGGCGGTGGCAACGACGGTAAAATCGCGGAACATAGCCCCTCCCATGAGTCCGAAACCCGAGAAAAAGGGAACATCGGCCAATCCTTTTTGTCCTCCGGAATAGACTCCGCCCAGGTAGGCTAGTGCCAGGCCCACGATAATGGCGATGGCCGAACCCGGTATTTTACGGTTGGTCAGTTTTTTCGACAAAAGGGCTGAACCGTAAAGGATCACGCCCACAACCAGAAAAGTGAAAATCAGCCCGTTTTTGTCCAGAAATTTACTCAGGATTTCCATTCCGACTGGCTGGGGTAACTTGGGACAAACGGGAAAGCAGGGGGAGCACGGCAATACAGAGTATTACGGGTACGCTACCCGCTAGTACCACAATCAGTCCGCTGGTTACGGCTAATTTGACGTTTTGCGTAGCGGCCATAGCTACAATGATGGGAATATACATCTGATTCCAAAAGTACATCCCCGCTTCGGTGGACAGGTCCAGATGCCCTTTTTTGTGCAGCCAATCGTTGAGCAGCACCAGTAGTAGCATGGCAAATCCTACGCCCCCCACATTGGCTTCTACCCCGATGAGCAAGCCGAGGTACTCACCCAGAAGCTGCCCCACCAGGTAACAAAAAGCCAGCAAGGCAACACCGTAGATGATCATGGGGGAGGGAAGTTCTGGTGAATGCTTTTAAAATAGTTTTTTCAAGTCGTTTTTGGTCACTTTACCCATGGCATTGCGGGGCAATTCGGGTAGGGTACGGTATTGCCGGGGCGTTTTGTAGGCCGGGATTTGCTCCCGGAGCCAGGGTATGAGGGTTTCCGTGTCCAGCAGAGGTTCATCGAGTACCAGTACCGCGGCCACCAGTTCACCCCATTCCTCATTGGGGATGCCTACCACACTGCAATCGGCAATGGCGGGGTGTGTGCGGAGTACCTCTTCAACTTCAAGGGCGGAAATCTTATAGCCCCCCGATTTGATAATGTCGATCGAATCGCGGCCGAGAATACGGTAGTAGCCATCCTCCACCAGCGCGATGTCGCCCGTTTTAAACCACCGATCTTCGGTGAAAGCGTTACGGGTTGCCTCGGGTTTGTTCCAATATTCCCGGAATACGCCCGGTCCTTTCACCTGAATTTCACCGGGTTGTCGGGTGGCCAGTACATGATCCTGCTCGTCAACGAGCCGTACCTTGACTCCCGGCAGGGGCTGCCCGATGTGCCCAGCCCGCCGCTCACCCTTAAAGGGGTTACTAATGCCCATGCCAATTTCGGTCATTCCGTAGCGTTCCAGTAAAGTATGGCCGCTTATAACTTTCCACTTTTCCATGACGGAAACAGGCAGGGCGGCCGAGCCCGATACCATCAGGCGGAACTTAGCCAGGGTTTCCGAAATCCTTTTTTGTTCGTCGGCAGGCCTGCTTTCCCAATAGGCGATGAGCTTGAAATAGATAGTGGGTACGGCCATGAATACATTAATCTGACCCTTCAAAAAGGCGTCGAATACCGCCTCGGCGGAAAACGAGGGCAGGAATTCCACCGTTGCTCCCGCCCAGAGGGCGCAGGAAACCACATTGATGATGCCGTGCACATGATGCAGGGGCAAAATGCACAGAATATGGTCGGAGGAAGCCCAGCGCCAGGCTTCTACCAAAGTCGAAATCTGCGCGTTTAGGTTGGCGTGAGTAGTGACTACCCCTTTGGGTAAATTGGTGGTGCCACTGGTATACAGGATCATGGCACGCCGGTCGGGCGCGATGTCGGGCAAGACATTCTGTGCCGGTTCTTGGTCTTCTACACCCCCCAGCACAATGAACCGAAAACCTTTATCGTGGGCTAGGGGTGCAAGAATGGAAATGAACTCCTGGCTGGCAATCACAATTTCGGCCCCGGTATCTTCGATCACATACTGCAAAGCGGGCAAGGGGTAGTTTGTACACAGCGGAACTGCAACACCTCCCGCCCTCCAAATGCCCCATTGTGCTTTGACATAGTCGAAACCGGGAGTTACCATGTAAGCAACCCGGGCTTCTCGCAGATCAGGGTCGTTTTCGAGCAGCTGCGACGCCATGCGATGGGAGGCCGCTAAAAGTTGCTGATAGGAATACACCCGATTCTCGGCTACGATTGCCGGATTAATAAGATATTGACTGGCTTTGGTAATCATTTGGAGCATAGAACGAATGGTGATGTGTCGTCGGGCTTGGTAAAGATAATAAGTCAATCCTTAATCAGCTTTACCCGAAGTCAGGATTTGCAAGAAAATCCAGTAATAGAAATTTGTTTGTTTAACTTTTTATTTAACAAATTAAACAAATAAAAAGAACATTAGGTTGTAGCTCCAATAATGAAAAGCAATAATGCTTAAACTTTAAACAAACTTTTAAAATGAAGACGAAAGCAGGATGGATTAAAATCAGCCTAGTAATGATGCTGGTATGTGGCGTATTGTTTAGCGCTGATGCCCAAACGATGACAGGAAAAGATCTGGCAGGCAGTGCCGGGTTGTCCGAGAACCATACAACGCTGCTGGCGGCGTTGAAAGCAGCCGGATTGGCCGATCAAGCTACCAAAGCGGGTCCTTTCACTGTTTTTGCTCCCGAAAATAGCGCGTTTGACGCTCTACCAGCGGGTACGGTCGAAACATTATTGAAGCCTGAAAATAAAAAGATGCTGTCGGGGATTCTGCTTTACCACGTGGTGCAGGGCGCGGTGATGGCGGCCGATTTGAAGGATGGTCAGAAAGTAAAAACGGTGAACGGCGACATGCTGACCATAAGGATGAAAGATGGTAAAGTGATGATCGAAGATGCCAAAGGCGGCATGGCAACTGTAACCACGGCTGACATCAAAGCTACCAACGGCGTAGTACATTCGATCGATACGGTACTAATGCCTTTGAAATAAAGGGAATAAAGGATGTGAGTGTAAAAAAAGTCCCGGGTCTATGGCCGGGACTTTTTTTGGTACCCAGGTAGGTACCCCAAGTCTTATGGGCACTAATTCTTTTATTGGAAAAAGTTTGCTGAAGGGTAAATCAGCCACCACGGCGTCTCCTATGCTGATAAACCCTTTCATCAACTGGATCTTATGAAAAAAGTCATTTCTCCCCTCGTCCCGTACCTTCTGACATTTTTTGTGCTATTTCTGAACATACCGGAAATATGCAGTCAACCATCCAAAGATAAAAGTTCGAATGGGCTGGAAAACCCAATTACTGCCGCTTATTTACAGAAAAACCTACCCAAAAAATCCCCCAAACTGATTCTTACGCCGGCCCTGGAAGCTACGATCCGCCAGAAGTTGAAAAGCGATCCCTACGTAATAGCCTACTACAAAAATCTGGAAAAAGAGGCGGGTGAAATCCTCAAAAAACCTTTGGTAAAACGTGAACTCGAAGGGTTCAGATTACTGGCGGTCTCGCGCGACATGGTGCACCGAATGAGTGTGCTGGGCATGGTGTACCGGATCGGGAAGAATCCCGCTATCCTGGACCGAATCAATCAGGAGTTGCAGGCTGTGACCGCCTTTGTGGATTGGAATCCGCAGCATTTTCTGGATGTGGCAGAAATGTCTTTTGCGGTAGCCCTGGCCACCGATTGGGTGGGGGAGTACCTACCCAAGGCCACCGTGCAGGCCGCCAAAAAAGCGATTATCGAAAAAGGGATCATGGAAAGCTACAACGATAAAAACGAACGGATGGGCTGGGTCAATGGTAACAACAACTGGAACTCCGTGTGCCACGGTGGGATGGTGGCGGCGGCGTTGGCTATTGCCGATCAGGCTCCCGAACTGGCGGCTAAAACGATCTCCCGCGCCCTGGAAAAAATGCCCAACTCGCTCCATGAGTATGCCCCCGACGGGGTGTATCCCGAAGGTCCCAGCTACTGGTGGTACGGCACGAGCTACGCGGTCATTGCGTCAAGCGTGCTGACCAGCGCTTTGGGGACTGATTTCGGGATCGCCCAAAGCCCCGGTTTTCTGGAAAGCGCGAAGTTCAGACTCGTAGCTACGGCTCCTTCGGGCCTGTTTTTCAACTACTCCGATGCTAACGAAACCAAAGATGGACAGGGCTCTGTCCTGCTGGCTTGGTTCGCCACCCAAACGGGCGATGCTTTATTGTTCGACAAATCATTTTTCGAGCAGCCCGAGAATGCCGGAGTGCAGGCGGGCCTCGGCCTGGTGTATCTGACCCAGTATCTGGAACAGAAAAATAAACAAACACGAAGTGTACTGCCACTCGCGTGGAGTGGGAAAGGCAGCAATCCGATTGCTGTTTTCCGGGGTGCGCCCGATGCGGCTGGCAAGTACTACCTGGCCACGAAAGGCGGCAGGGCGCAATTGAGCCACGGGAATATGGATGCGGGAAGTTTTATTTTTGAGCTAAACGGTGTGCGCTGGGTGCTCGATCCGGGCAATCAGACCTATTATTTGCTGAATAAAATCGGCTTCAATCTGTCGGGTTACTGCCAGGATTGCGAACGCTGGACACTCCTAACGAAGGGCAATCAGGGACACAGTACCCTCATGGTGAACGATGCCCGCTTCGATGTGGCGGGTACCACCACCATCACGAATTTCAAGGCCGAAGGGCCGCCCGAAGTAACCTACGACATGACAAATACGCACGGCGGGCTGGTGAAATCGTCGCAGCGACGCTTTGTGAAGGAATGCGACCACTCGGTTCTGGTAGAGGATACCTTTGAAACGAACGACTCCACCAGGTACCTCACCTGGGCGATAATGACCACCGCCGAGGTACTGCCCATTAAAAACGGAGCGATCCTGAAACAGGATGGTAAGGAATTGAAACTAACCATCCTCTCGCCCGACAACCTCAACGTGTCCATTCTGTCGCTCGACCCGCCTCCGCTCGAAATCGACAAAACGATCCCGAACCTTAAACGGCTGGAAATCAGGGTACCCTCCTACCTAGCGACCGACGGAAAAGGACAGATTCGGGTTAGGCTTTCGGATCGGTAGGGTGCTTGAAAGAAAATTTCAGGCTTACTGATTGTATTTGAACTCCTGGGTACTGATCAATTCTCCGCAATTAAACATTTTCAAGACAGATAGGTAGCTATCAGGCCTATATTCGTACAAACGACGAGCGCATTCTGTATCCCGTAAGTGCCCATAAAAATTACTCGCATCGGTGGAATCCTTGTTCATCTTAACCTCCACCTTACCTCCTTCGTCGTAACGAATACTGTGCCGAGACTAGAAAAAACTGTCTTTACTGTAGACACAATTTGTATCCTTTCCGGAAATTTACCTACCTACCTTCCTGCTCAGCCAGCCAGTCGGCGATCTGCTGTACTAGTACTTCGTTGATTCGGACGTAGCTTTCGTGAGTCCAGCCAGCGATGTGGGGCGTGAGTACTGTGCGCGGTGAGCTACGGAAAAAGTCGAAAGCGTCTTGTTGGGGATTGGTAAGTTGGCTCAGTTTTTCGTTTTCCAGTACATCCAGGCACGCACCCAGAATTTTTCCGTCCTTCATAGCCTGTACCACAGCCCTGGAATCTACAATTTCTCCGCGTGACACATTACAAAGATAAAAAGGCTTTTGAAAGCCCGCGATAAACGGTTCATTAACCAGATTGCGGGTCAGGTCGGTCAGCGGGATATGCAGGCTGAGTACATCGGCTTCGCGCTGAATGTCGGCCAGGGTACCCTCCTCGGCGTACTGATCGGCATAGTCCTCCCGATACTTGTCGTAGGCCAGCACCCGGCAGCCGAAGCCGCTGAGCCGCTGCGCGGTGGCGGTGCCATTGTTGCCGTAGCCGATTATTCCCACGGTTTTGCCCATCAGTTCCACCCCCCGGTTGCCCTCCCGGTCCCAGATCGCCTGCCGTACCTCGCGGTCGGCTTGGTTGAGTTTGTTGAATAACATCAACAGCATCCCTACCGTATGCTCAGCCACGGCGTCGCGGTTGCCCGTGCCGGCGTGAAACAGCGTGATGCCCAGCCGCTGGGTAGCATCGTCGTCGATCAGGTCGAGCCCGGCCCCGGCGCGGGCAATGAATTGCAAGCGGGTGGCTTGGGTCAACAATTCTTCGTCGATGCGGGTTTTACTACGAATCATCAACCCATCGTAATCGGCCAGGCAGGAGATGATGTCGTTGCGACGAAAATCGGGATGATAGTCATAGGTCCAGCCTTGTGAATCGAGCATCGCAAAAAGCGAGGAATGCATTTGATCGGCAATCAGTATTTTCATGGGAGCGGGGGATTTTTCGTAACTTGCCCGTTAGTTGATGGACAAAAGTCATGGGTATTTGTGTAAAAAGTGTACCTGAGAATAGCTGTTAGGCGATGGCTATTGGCTGTCAGCATACCTAAATTCTTGAAGTACAAAGCTTTTTAGATGCTACAAGATGCAAGAATATTATTTTCTTATTTGCAGCTAAGGGTCAGTGGACAATAGTTACCAGCATTTTATCAGATGAGTGAACCACAAAACGACAAGCCGGTAATCGGCATTAGTATGGGCGATTATAACGGCATTGGGCCGGAAGTAATCTTAAAAGCCCTGGAAGGTAATCAATTAACGCGTCAGTGTACCCCCATTATCTACGGTTCGCTGCGCGTGCTGAATCGGTATCGGCAGATGCTGCAGATGAAAGACTGGAACTTGCAGGCTATCCAGGAACCCGAGCAGGCCAATCCCAAAAGTACCAATGTCATCACTTGCTGGAACGACAACCAGACCGAAATGGAGCCGGGTAAAATTACTCCAGAAGCGGGACAAGGAGCCTTCGCGGCCTTAAAACGCGCAACGGAGGACCTGAAAGCCGGATTAATCGATGCCTTGGTTACCGCGCCGATCAATAAGGATACCATGCAGAGTGAGGAGTTCAACTTTCCTGGTCATACGGAATTTCTGGCGCAGGCTTTCGATACCAAAGAGGCGCTGATGTTCATGGTGGCGGATGGCCTTCGGGTGGGGGTACTTACGGGACATATACCCCTTGAAAAAGTTCGTTCATACGTGAACAGTGAAAAACTCACCGCCAAAATACAGCAGATGTTGCATTCGTTGCGGAGCGATTTTGGAATAGTTAAGCCACGTTTGGCTGTATTGGGCCTGAATCCCCACGCGGGCGAAAACGGTTTGCTAGGTCGCGAAGAGCTGGACGTGATTGGGCCAGTACTGACCCGCTTTCGCGAAAAGGGCGAGCTGGTCATAGGGCCCTTCCCGGCCGACGGGTTTTTTGCGGCCTCGACGTACAAACAGTACGATGCTGTGCTGGCCATGTACCATGATCAGGGACTGATTCCTTTTAAGACCCTTTCCTTCAATTCTGGCGTGAATTTTACCGCCGGACTACCCGTCGTGCGCACCTCGCCCGACCACGGCACGGCCTACGACATCGCGGGCAAGAACGTGGCTGAACCCGGTTCGATGCTTGAAGCCATATACCTCGCCTGCGACGTGTCGCGCTATCGGCTGGAAGCGGCCGAATTAGCAAAAAATGCGCTGGTATCTACCCCCCAGGCTTCCGAAAGTCAGGCTCCCGGTAAGGCTCAAAAGTCGAACCGCCGGTAGGCGCAAATCAGGGTAAGGGTACCTTTTTTAGGTAGAAGCTGGATGTAGGATTCCAGATTCCAGATTTTTTTTTAAATTCTAAAATCAGTCCCAGTGTGAATCCTATCCTACCATTTAAAAAACAATTCAACAATTACACTAAAAACAATTCAACAACATTCCATACATGCTTAAATCCATGACCGGCTACGGAACGGCCACGCTCGATTCCGATTCGCTTTCCGTTACCGTTGAAGTCAAAACCCTGAATTCTAAATTCCTGGATATTTATTGCCGCATTCCACGGCAGTACTCCGAGCGCGAAATCGAGATAAGAAACCTATTGACGCAGATTCTGGAACGCGGCAAGGTGGAACTGAACCTCACCATACAGGCTAAGGGTACCGGGGCGGGAGCCACGGTAGTGAATCGCGCATTAGTAAAAGCTTACTACCGGAACCTGGTAGAAAGCTCGCAGGAGCTGGGCATTATGGCCGACCAGACGGAGTTGTTCAAACTCTGCCTCCTAATGCCCAACGCCTACCACACCGATGTACCCGACGAGTCGCGGCGTGAGCAGGATTGGGCACTGATTCAAAAGGCGGTGCACGAGGCCATTGACCGGTGCAATACCTTCCGTCAGCAGGAGGGAAAACTCACTGCCGACAAACTGGAAGATTACATCGGTACCATTCGTCTGCTGATGTTGCAGGTGCAGGCCCAGGATTCGCAGCGCATTCCGGCGGTGCGGGAGCGGCTGGAAAAACAGGTACGGGATCTACTTTCCGACGATAATTTCGATCCGAATCGCTTTGAACAGGAATTGATTTATTACATTGAAAAATACGATATTTCAGAGGAGAAAGTACGCCTGACTAACCACCTGGATTATTTCCTGGAAACGCTGAGCTCAACAGATAGTAACGGTAAGAAACTGAATTTTATCGCGCAGGAAATAGGCCGCGAGATCAATACCATTGGGTCCAAAGCCAACGACGCCACGGTGCAGCGGCTGGTGGTACAGATGAAAGACGAGCTGGAAAAGATCAAGGAACAAACCATGAACGTGATTTAGTGACTATGGGTGGGTACCTTTCGGCGGATTTTTACCAAGAACACGACACACTGACGCTGGCAAAGCTATTGCTTGGCTGTGAGCTGGTGCACGAAAGTGCAGCCGGGCGCACTGCCGGGCTGATCGTGGAAACCGAAGCCTACCTATGGGGCGATCCGGCCTGTCATGCTTACCGTCGGGAGACCAAACGCAATGCCGCTATGTTCGGTCCGGCAGGTACCCTATACGTGTACCTGATTTATGGGATGTATTACTGTGTCAACGTGGTGAGTGGTAGGGTAGGTGAGGGGGAAGCCGTTCTCATTCGGGCGTTGGAACCGACGGAAGGGCTGGATTTGATGCAGGAACGGCGGCACCTCAATTCCAAAACGTTACTGCCCCAATTACGAAAAAAAGCATTGGCCGAGAAAGACCTGTGCAATGGTCCCGGCAAACTGGTACAGGCGATGGGCATCCGACCTGAGCACAATGCCGTTTCCCTGTCCGACAGCCCTATCCACATTACGCCGCCTGTCCTTTCGGATTTCGAAATGGTGACGACCACCCGCATCGGTATTACGCAGGGTGCGGAGTTGCCGTACCGATTCTATATAAAGGACAACAGGTACGTAAGTGTGAAATTGAAAAGTGAAAATTGAAAGGTGAAAATGTGAGGTAAGAACGTGTTTAAAAATTAAATTCTGGTTTTATCAAATTCGATTGATAATGATTTGGCAATTGGCCCACAATATCCATGCTTCGGCACTTTCGGGCGTCCTCTCGAAGTCCTTCGAGTGCCTTCGGAAAAAGTTCAGCC
>JBBRDE010000086.1:0-18919 GCA_038204185.1 Cytophagales bacterium | reverse complement strand
CGACCCGATGCATATCGTTCTGGAAACCGATAGCCCCTATCTTGCACCTACCCCCCACCGTGGCAAGCGCAATGAACCTAATTACCTCGATTTGGTAGCGCAGCGGGTGGGCGACCTGATGCAATGTTCGAAGGAAGAGGTCATGGCTCAAACTACCCAAAACGCGCAATCGTTGCTGCTTCAAACTAGCCTCTGATATTTTCAGTCTTACAAGCTTTTATGTATAAAACCGTTCGTATCAATCCCATTTCGCCCGAGCCGCCCCGCGCTTCTGTGCTGGTCATATACACGGGGGGTACCCTGGGGATGGTGTACGAAAACAAGGGTAAGCAGTTGGTACCCTTTGAGTTCGAACACATCATCGAACGCGTGCCCGAGGTTCGTCGGCTAGACTTCGAGATCACATTCCTGACTCTTCCCGAACCCATTGACTCGTCCAATATGACACCCGAGCTGTGGGTTACGCTGGGGCAGATTATCCGTGATGAATACGAAGCTTACGATAGTTTCGTGATTCTGCACGGAACGGATACGATGGCTTATACCGCTTCGGCGCTGAGTTTTTTGCTGGATGGTCTGAATAAGCCCGTGATTTTAACGGGCGCGCAACTGCCCATCGGGATCGCCCGGTCCGATGCCCGGGAGAATTTTATCACGGCCCTTGAAATAGCAGCCGCTACAAATGTCCAAAATCAGCCGATTGTAGCCGAGGTCTGCATCTACTTTAATTCCCTATTGCTTCGCGGCAACCGGGCTAAGAAAAAAGAGAGTTCGGATTTTAATGCGTTTCAATCAGAAAATTATCCGGCACTAGCCAATGCGGGTGTGAGAATTGAATATAATTTTCCTTACCTGGCTCCCTACAATCCCCAAAAAAAACTTCTTCTCCATACCAAGTTAAATCCGCACGTCACGTTTCTAAAAATTTTTCCGGGCATTACCCCGGACGTGGTAAGTGGTATTCTGCAAATTCCCGGTTTGAAAGGCGTAGTACTCGAAACTTTTGGTGCGGGCAATGCTCCCACGTTTCCCTGGTTTCTGGAAGAAATCAGACAAGCCATTGAACGCGGGCTGCTGATTTTCAATGTTTCACAATGTGACGGGGGACGGGTGACGCAAGGACAATACAAAACCAGCACCGCCCTGGCGCAACTGGGTGTACTGAGTGGCACGGACTGCACCGCCGAAGCGGCGATCACCAAACTCATGTTTGTATTTGGCCTAAGTCACGATCCGGCAGTTTGCAGAAAGTTACTAACCACACCTTTGCGCGGAGAAATGAGCAGTTCATTTGAATAAAAGCGGTATTCGACTATCTTTGCACCCGCTTCCCCCATACAGAGAGGTGCCCGAGTGGTTGAAGGGGCACGCCTGGAAAGCGTGTAAGTTGGTAACGGCTTCGAGAGTTCGAATCTCTTCCTCTCTGCATTTAGCCCTGTGAATCAAGAATTCACAGGGTTTTTTATTTATATGCTGATAATTCTATATTTGCTCTACTTAGGGAAAGCCGGGATTTTTGGAATGATTCCTTAAAAAAAGTCTACTTAACTTCAATTTTCCAAATCTTAATATACCCTCCCAGACCGGTTTTTCCTATATTGGTAAAATTTTTATCGAGCTACTATTCATTTACCTAAACCTCTGTCTTATGATTCGCAAACTACTTTTCCTTTGCCTTGTAGGGATTCTTCCTCTTTTGTCCTCCTGTGACAAACTAAAAGGCGACATTGGTCCTGAGGGGCCTCAGGGTGCAGCCGGACCGAAAGGGGATCCCGGAAAAGCGGGAGATGCCGCCGGAGCTTTTCAGTTCTCTACCGACACGCTTTCTACACGAGCCGATGGAAGCACCGCATTTGGCTTAACTCTTACGCAGGATATCGCCAGTAGTATTGAGAAAGGTGTGGTGCTGGTGTATGCGAAAAGTGGAAATTTTTGGTTTCCGTTGCCGGGAATCGTACCTTTTGGGACGGAGGTATCCAATTATACGTTTGCTTACGGTGTAGAAAAACTTGAACTTACATTCTTGTTGTTCCAACGCGATGCTACCCCTAAAAAGCGCTTTTTTACTAATTTGCGAATCGTAGTCGTGCCCGCAGTCAATGCACGTCTCAACGCCGATGTTGATTACAAAAATTATGAAGCCGTTAGAAAAGCCTATAATCTGGCTCCCTGAAATTGGCGTTAAACACCTATGGCTGCAAGCAAAAGACCGGACACCGATCCGGTCTTTTGCTTGCTAAGGATTACAATTTTCTACCTTTATCACCCATAACCTAACCTCGAATCCGTGGCACTAAGTACCGAAAATGTAAAAATAGTGTTTGGCCTGAAGCTCAAACAACTACGCCTCGATCAGGGGTTATCGTTGAGTGAGGTGTCTCAGAAGTCGGGACTATCTATTTCTTATATCAATGAAATAGAAAAAGGAAAAAAGTATCCCAAGTCGGATAAGATTATTGCCCTCGCCGCGGCCCTCGGTGTGGAGTACGATGCACTGGTATCCCTAAAATTAAGCAAGCGACTGGAGCCCATTACAGAACTCCTGCGATCAAACGTACTGTCCGAATTGCCATTAGACTTGTTCGGGATCGACCAATCCACCCTGCTGGAGATGCTATCGGATGCTCCTACCAAGGTAAGTGCTTTTATTGGCACGCTGATCGAGATCGCCCGCAACTACAACATGTCGGTCGAGCAATTCTATTTGTCGGCGCTGCGTACCTACCAGGAGATGAACGACAACTATTTTGAAGAGATAGAACATGCCGCCGAAGCCTACCTTGCCAAAAAAGAAATTGCTGACGCACGGGTACCGGATGAGCAATATCTGGCGGAGATTTTGCAGCAAGACTATGGCTATACGATTAAGCCTATCAACAAAGCCACAAATCCGGAGCTACAAGCAGTTCGGTCACTACTCATCCCTCGTTCGGACGGAAATGTTCTCCTGATCAACGCCAATCTTACCGGTGTACAAAAATCCTTCATCTATGGTCGAGAGATTGGCTATCAATACATGAAGTTAAAAAATAGGCTTTTTACTACTTCATTAGTAGAGGCTGATTCTTTCGAACAACTGCTTAATAATTTTAAAGCTTCTTACTTTTCCAGTGCGATCATTATTCGAAGAACGCTGCTTGTTCCACGACTGAGGGCCTTTTTTGGGCAAAAAAACTGGCAACCGAACCAGTTGCTGGAAATGATCGAAACTTTCAATACCACCCCCGAATCGTTTTGTTACCGCCTCAGCAATATTTTACCCAGGAACTTCGGGATAAACCAAATATTTTTCCTGCGTTTCAACAACTTCGCTGGCCATAACCAGTTTGAGCTTACCAAGGAAATGCACATCGCCCGCAAGCACATTCCTCACACAGTAAAGGATGAGTACTATTGCCGCCGTTGGGTATCGTTGACCATTTTACAGGATTTAGCAGAAAAAATGAAACTGGGAGGAAGCGGTCACACCATTTGCAAAGCCCAGCTTTCCCGCTATGTCGACAGTGAAGAGGAGTACCTCATGATTAGTTTTGCTCAGCACACTGCTCCCGCTCAGAATCTAAATGTGAGCGTTTCGATGGGAATTTTCGTCAATGAGGATACTCGTAAAATCGTGGCGTTTCTCGACGATCCAACCATTCGGCACCGCTGGGTCAACGAAACATGCGAGCGGTGTTCGCTTTTCGACTGCAAAGAGCGCATGGCCGCACCCGTGGTTCTGAACAAAAAACACAAACTCGAAGAATTGAGAAAAACGATCAAGGTACTTTTGCAGCAAGGTGCTTAACTGAGTTAATAACCTACCACTCTGATAGTCCCCGCCCTATTTGAAAGCCTGTATCCCCGTAATTTCAGCCCCAAGAATCAGCAAATGGATGTCGTGGGTACCTTCATAAGTCACCACCGATTCCAGGTTCATCAGGTGTCGCATGATGGGAAATTGGCCCGTAATGCCCACGCCACCCATAATCTGCCGGGCTTCGCGAGCTACCTGCAGGGCCATGGCCACGTTGTTTCGCTTCGCCAGCGAAATCTGCGCCGAGGTGGCTTTCCCCGCATTTTTCAGGGTACCCAGCCGCCAGGCCACGAGCTGCGCTTTAGTGATTTCGGAAAGCATTTCGGCTAACTTCTTTTGGGTCAGCTGAAAAGACGCAATGGGTTTGTCAAACTGGATGCGTTCCCGAGCGTACCGAACCGCCGTTTCGTAACAATCGATTGCCGCGCCCACCGCTCCCCAGGCAATCCCGTATCGGGCATTGTCGAGACATTCGAGCGCGGCACCTACCCCCAGCGCTTCTGGCAGCAGATTTTCTTGAGGTACCTTTACATGGTCAAAAACCAGTTCACCGGTGGCACTGGTCCGCAGCGACCATTTATTTTTTATTTCCGGGGTAGAGAAACCATCCATCCCGCGTTCCAGAATCAGCCCCTGCACCCTACCCTGCGGGTTGCGCGCCCACACTACGGCCACATCGGCGAGGGGTGCATTGGAAATCCAGGTTTTAGAGCCATTCAATACATAATGATCACCCGACTCCACGAAATGCGAAGCCATTCCGGCAGGATTGGAGCCAAAATCAGGTTCGGTCAAGCCGAAGCAACCTAGGTATTCGCCATTAGCCAGTTTTGGAAGGTACTTTTTCTTTTGAGCCTCAGTACCAAAATGATAGATCGGTCCCATCACCAGCGAGCTTTGCACAGAAATCGTGGATCGCATTCCGGAGTCACCCCGTTCGATTTCCTGACACACCAGACCATAGCTGATGGCGTCAGCTCCCGACCCGCCGTATTCCTCGGGTAAAGTGGTACCCAATAACCCTAACTCCCCGAACCGTTTCATCAGATGCGTCGGAAATTCGGCCCGCTGGGCGTACTCTTCCATAATCGGTTTGATTTCGACGTTGGTAAAATCGGCCACGACCTTTTGAATGAGGCGATTTTCGTCGGTAAAAAGATCTGCGATGCCATAAAAATCAGTCATACAACTATTTATTTACTACTTTACGAAGCTAATCCAATTTTCCCGAAAATTCATTTCTCCCTCCATTCCTATGCTCATGTACCTCATGGGATTCCTGTATATCGCGGCGGGCATCAACCATTTCATCAACCCACGCTTTTACCTGAGAATCATGCCCCCCTACCTACCTCAACACGAGTTATTGGTAGCTCTTTCGGGAGTAGCTGAATTCGTTCTGGGGGTACTCCTATTCTTTCTCATTACCCGTAACTGGGCGGCGTGGGGCATTATCGTTTTGCTAATTGCCGTATTTCCAGCCAACATTTACATGGCCTATGGTACCCCTTTTCAGGAAATGTCGGCCTTGCTGCGGTGGGGCCGCCTTCCCATTCAACTGGTTCTGATCTGGTGGGCCTATCAATACACAAATTAGGGCTGATTTGTGTAAATTTGTGTTTTTTAAAGGATAAATCCCTTTCAAATGCCGATTACCAAGCAGTACATTCTTCCGCCCGAGGTGGCGCTGGAAGAAAAAGCCTTCCGTGACTACGTTCTTTCCGATCTTCGCGTTCGCGATCCCGACCAGGTACTGATCCGCAAAACCCGCCAATCCATCGACGCTCGAGGAAGCCAAGTAAAAGTGAATGTGCAGGCCGATATTTTTGTGGACGAGGTACCCACCGATTTCATCGAATATAGCAAACCCCAAGCCGATGTCAGTCAACAGGAAGCTGTGGTTATTGTGGGTTGCGGTCCTGCTGGTACCTTTGCCGCGCTGCGACTGATTGAAGCGGGCATCAAGCCCATCATTTTGGAACGCGGAAAAGATGTCCGCTCCCGCCGTCGGGATTTGGCCGCCATCAATAAGCACCATATCGTAAATCCCGATTCCAATTATTGTTTCGGGGAAGGGGGTGCGGGTACCTACTCCGACGGAAAGCTCTATACCCGCTCCAACAAACGGGGCAACATTCGGCGGATTCTGGAAATTTTTGTCGCCCACGGGGCCAGTGAAGATATTCTGGTAGAAGCCCATCCGCACATCGGTACCAATAAGCTCCCTAAAATAGTCGCTGAGATGCGGGAAACCATCCTGCGGGCGGGCGGGGAAATTCATTTCGACAGCCGGGTAGTCGATCTGATCATCGAGCAGAATGAAATTAATGGCATAGTCACCAGCAATGGTCAAGAATATACCGGTCTCGGTGTAATACTAGCAACCGGACATTCGGCCCGAGATATTTTCGAATTATTGCACACGCGAAACGTGGCGATCGAGGAGAAACCTTTTGCCATGGGTGTACGAATCGAACATCCCCAGCATGCGATCGATCGGATTCAGTACCAATGTACTCCCGACCGAGGTCCCTATTTACCGGCCGCTTCGTACAGCCTCGTCGCGCAAACGCACTACGGCGGCATTCAGCGGGGCGTGTTCTCGTTTTGTATGTGTCCGGGAGGCTTTATCGTGCCTTCCGCCACGGCTCCGGGCGAATTGGTGGTCAACGGCATGTCTCCTTCTCGCCGGGACTCCCGCTACGCCAATTCTGGAATCGTCGTGGCCACAAATCCTTCCGACACCAAGAAATACGCCGGGTTGGGCCCTTTGGCGGGGTTGCAATTCCAGCGCGAAGTGGAGCAAAACGCCTGCAAAATGACAGGAGGTACCCAAACTGCCCCAGCACAAAGGGTGCATGATTTCCTAGCCGGTAAAATTTCGACTGCTCTAAACGAAACCTCCTATCAGCCGGGTTTGCTGTCGACCGATTTGTTCGGGGTACTTCCCGACAACATCGCCTACCCTCTGAAACAGGGTTTGCTTGAATTTGGGAAGAAGATGCGCGGTTATGCCACGAATGAAGCCCAGCTAATCGGCATCGAGAGCCGCACCTCTTCACCGGTGCGAATCCCGCGCGATCCGATCCGCTGCGAGCACCCTTCCCTCAGGCGGCTGTTTCCCTGTGGCGAGGGTGCCGGATATGCGGGCGGTATCATGTCGGCGGCGATGGATGGTGAGCGATGTGCCGAGCAGCTGGTACTTCATTACCGGAAATAAGTCTACGGCTTTGATAGTGTGCCATTATTTTAGTAAAATTGACGACCTGGCCTGTTTGCCAGTTTAACGAATTCATGTCGAACCACTTTTTCGATACCTTTATTGCGGACGTAACCCAAAAATTCAAGGCACCACTGCCAGGTGAAAGGGCGCATG
The DNA here is from genome assembly GCA_038204185.1 of Cytophagales bacterium. GTDB lineage: Bacteria > Bacteroidota > Bacteroidia > Cytophagales > Spirosomataceae > Salmonirosea. Next base: position 11,747 of record JBBRDE010000086.1, on the reverse strand, counting down.
CCGGCATGGCAGTCAACTCCCCCCTGCGGTTGCTGGCCCGGCCCAATGCCCGTACCCGCAAGAGCGCGGTGCTCATTCTTTTTTATCCCCATCAAGGGGAGATTTTCCTGCCGCTGATTCTTCGTCCCGCTTATGATGGGGTTCATTCTGGCCAAATGGCGTTTCCCGGTGGACGGTTTGAGCTTACAGATGAGGATCTCCTACGCACCGCCAAACGCGAAGCCCAGGAAGAAATTGGTTTACGACTCAATGATGTGCAGATAGTGGGTGTACTTAGTGAGCTATTCATTCCCCCCAGCAATTTTTTTGTTCTGCCCGTAATAGCGTACCTACCCTACCGCCCCGATTTTTACCCCGATCCGTGCGAGGTTGAAAAAGTAATCGAGGTACCCTACCGGGAAATCAGGGACAAAAGCATCGTGGGTCAAAGCGAAGTTGAGGTACGGGGTAAGCTCATTCAGGCACCGCACTATCTGATCCAGAACTATAAGGTGTGGGGAGCCACCGCGATGATGATCAGCGAACTACTGACCCTGCTGGAATCCTGAGAGTTTATTGTTAAGAGCCTATAAAAATAATTACATGGCAATTCCTTTTCATCCAATTCAAGGAAGAATTGTCTTAAAAAATTTGTATTTTTACTGATCACTAAATTTCTACCCTCTTATTTCCTTTATGGAAGAAAATACCAATAATACCCCCCTTGAAGACGGAGAACTGCACGAAAAAATGCCCATTTCGGGTCTATACGAGAATTGGTTTTTGGAATACGCCTCCTACGTTATCCTGGAACGGGCTGTCCCTGCCATTGAAGATGGATTGAAGCCCGTACAGCGCCGCATCATGCACGCGTTGAACGAAATGGACGACGGCCGGTTCAATAAAGTGGCCAATGTGATAGGCTCCACCATGCAGTACCACCCCCATGGCGATGCTTCCATCAACGACGCCATTGTCAACTTGGGTCAGAAGGAATTACTACTGGACACCCAGGGCAACTGGGGCGACGTCAGAACCGGCGATGGGGCCGCCGCGCCGCGTTACATCGAAGTCCGCCTGTCGAAGTTTGCCAGGGAAGTAGTTTTTAACGGCGACACCACCAATTGGCAATTATCCTATGATGGTCGCAAGCGCGAGCCCGTCACGCTACCCGTAAAATTTCCGCTGTTGCTGGCCCAGGGTGTGGAGGGAATCGCGGTGGGGCTATCGACCAAAATCCTGCCGCACAATTTTTGCGAGCTACTCGAAGCGTCCATAGATATCCTGAAAGGAAAAGAGGTAGCGGTTTTTCCTGACTTCCAGACAGGCGGCTTCGTCGATGTGTCCGCTTATAACGACGGTCATCGGGGGGGAAAGGTACGCGTTCGGGCCCGGATCGAGGAAGAAGACAAAAAAATGCTGGTAGTGAAGGACATACCCTACGGTACCACCACCACATCCATCATCGACTCGATTATTAAAGCCAACGACAGCGGCAAAATTAAAGTTAAGAAGGTGGTGGACAACACCGCTGCCGAGGTAGAAATCCAGATTCATCTGGCTCCCGGTGTTTCGCCCGATATAACGATGGATGCGTTGTATGCCTTCACCGAATGCGAGGTATCCATCTCGCCCAATGCCTGTATTATTATGGGCGATAAGCCCCATTTTCTGGCCGTAACCGATATTCTCCGGTATAATACAGAGAAGACCGTTGACCTGCTGCGGCAAGAACTGGAAATCAAAAAAGCCAATTTACTGGAAAAAATACTGTACGGTTCACTCGAAAAAATCTTTATCGAAAACCGTATTTACCGCGATATTGAAGATTGTGAAACGTTTGAGGCTGTACTCCAAACCATCGCGAAGGGCCTCGAACCCTTTAAAGCCCAGTTTTACCGGGTGATTACCGAAGAGGATATTTTGAACCTAACCGAGATCCGAATCAAGCGTATTTCCAAGTACGATGGGTTCAAGGCCGAAGAGCAGATGCGCCGTTGGGAAGAGGATTTGGCCGAAACAGAAGACAACCTCGCCAATATTGTCCGCTATGCCATCGATTATTATAAAGACTTGTTGAAAAAGTACGGGAAAGGTCGCGAGCGCAAAACCATCCTCCGCACGTTCAACCAAATTTCGGCCACAATTGTGGCCGCAAATAATCAAAAACTCTATGTAAACCGCATCGATGGGTTCGTTGGCTATGGTTTGAAGAAAGATGAGTATGTCATGGATTGCTCAGACATTGACGACATCATTGTTTTCCGACGGGACGGGCGCTGCCTGGTCACCAAGATTCAGGATAAGGTATTTGTGGGTAAAGACATCATTTACTGTTCCGTTTTTGTTAAAAACGACGAGCGTAAAGTATATAATATGGTGTATCTGGAGGGTAAGACGGGCGTATCTTACATCAAGCGCTTCCAGATTACGGCCGTAACCCGCGATCGCGAATACGACCTCACACAAGGTACCCCCCGCTCGAAAGTCACCTATTTTACCGCAAACGACAACGGCGAAGCCGAGGTGATTACCATGAATCTCACCGCGCAATGCAAGGCTAAGGTTAAACAATTCGACTTCAATTTTGCCGATTTGCTCATTAAAAATCGTAATGCAAACGGTAATATTCTTACCAAGTACCCTATCCGTAAAATCACGCTCAAGCAGGCCGGGGTATCGACCCTGGGCGGCGTGGGCATCTGGTACGATTCCACAATCGGTCGGCTTAATCGAGACGATCGCGGGGTGTATTTGGGTAATTTCGACGCCAAAGATTATCTTCTTGTCATCTACAGGGAGGGGGCCTACGAGTTGACCAATTTTGACCTTACCAATCACTTCGAAACGTCCGACGTGCTGCTGCTCACCAAGTTCGACCCGGCCCGTATCGTTACGGCGGTGTATTTCGACAACGGGCAGAAAATCCATTACATCAAGCGATTCCAGATCGAGACTACTACCGCCGATAAGAAATTCCTCTTCATCAGCGAGGCCAAGGGTAGCAAGCTGCTACTTTCGTCTTTAGAGAAGCACCCCAGGCTACAGCTTTCGTTGCAGAAATCGGCAAAAGCACCGACCGAAACGGAGGAGATTCTCGCCGAAGAAGCGGTGGATGTGCGGGGCTGGAAAGCGATGGGTAACAAACTGACCTCCGAACGGGTCAAAGACGTGCATTGGCTTGCCCCCCTCCCCGAAGCGGAGGCACCGCAGGAAGTAGAGCCGGCCCCGGTTCAGAATGACTATGAGCCGGAGCTGGAGGCTACTTCCGAATCGGATGTTGCGGAACTGATTCACGATGTCCGTCAGATTGAACTAGCAGAGTCAAAACCAAGTCAATTGGGATTGTTTGAATTATAGTCAATGAAAAGCACCCTGCTCATTAAACGTATGCTCAAAATACTCATCTTCATATCCTTTGCAGGCACCGTTTTCGTACTGCTCTGCAATGTGTGGGTGGTGGTGAGTACACGCTCACAGAGCTATTTTACGGTTAAGTCCCTGCCCACGAATGAGGTAGGTCTTGTGCTCGGCACTAGTAAAATGACCTTTGAAGGGAAGGAGAACCTGTTTTTCAAATACCGGATGGAAGCAGCGGCCCGACTATTTAAGGAAGGCAAAGTGAAGTACCTCATTCTGAGCGGAAACAATGACTCAAGGTATTATAACGAACCTCTTGACATGCAGAAGGCTATACTTGCTCTGGGGGTGCCCAAAAATGCCCTGCAACTGGACTATGCCGGGTACCGGACGTTCGATTCGGTGATTCGGTGCAAGGGGATTTTCAACGAAGACAATATCACGATTGTTTCTCAGGATTTTCAGAACGCCCGGGCGTTATATATTGCCAAAAACGAAGGAATCAACGCCGTGGCCTTTGCCGCTCAGGACGTTCCCTCGGGCTATTCTGTCAGGACGCTGGTGCGGGAGTACCTGGCCCGCCCCAAGGCGGTACTGGACGTTCACTTTTACCGGCCCCCTACCCTCCTGAAGAATGAAATGCGTTGATTGATGGAAAGCTGAAAAAGTATATCTAAGAAAGCATATTAGAATCTTTGTGCAAAGTGGCAATTAACTTCAAATGCTTTTGGGAGCAATTTAGAAACACAGTTTCCCCTATTTTCCTATCCCTTCTATTTCGGTAAAATACCAGGTTCAGTCCAGGGTCTGTTTTGCAAAGGTACTCGTAGTGCCCGCCCTTGAAGCGAATTTTTGTAATTACAGCTTTCCATTTTGCCTTACATTCATCATGGACCAGTCGCAGGTAATTTGGCCTGATCGCAAGCCATTTCCCAGCCTGCTCCGTTGGTAAGAGATTTATTTGTCCAGTGAGTTCGGCTACATACAAACTCACCGGATTTTGATAAATATCCTCCGGGGTACCTTCCTGCGCTATTTGCCCATCTTGAAGGATAATCAGCCGATCAGCCCATGCCAGGGCCTCTTCGGCATCATGGGTCACGAAAAGGCAAGTCAATTGGTGCGAACGCTTCAGATCCTCAATGGCGTCGGCCAGAGTTTGTTTGTTCCGTTGGTCCAAATGGGCAAAGGGTTCGTCGAGCAGGAGCAATAGGGGTACCTCTGCCAATGCTTGCGCCAGCGCCGTTCGTTGCTTCTCTCCCCCTGACAGTAGTTTTGCCTTATGATTTTCGACTCCGGAAAGTCGGGTCAATTCCAGCAGTTCTTCGACTCGCTGCTCCCGGTAGGCCCGTTCGTAAAAACGCAAGGCATAGGCAATATTTTCTCGCGCCGTCTGGTTCGGGAAAAGTTCATACTCCTGTTGTACCAATTTGATGGCCTGATGACCTTTCATCAATTGTGCCCGAACTGGCGGGAGCAGGGTACCGTGGAGCGACAGGGTACCTGAATCGGCATCGATATGCCGGGCAATTATTTTAAGGAGGGTACTTTTTCCCGAACCACTCTCCCCCACAATCCCCACCCATTCGCCTTCAACTACGGAAAGTGTGAGGTGGGATAGTGCTTTTTTTTCGTCGTATTGTTTTGTAATGGAATCTAAGCGCAGAAGGGTCATGCGGTATGGGATCAGTATACGAAAAATAAATATGATTTTTAAACATGATAAAATCAGGGATAATGTCTCCTATATGTAAATCAACCAAAATTCAAGTTTTAATAACCCCCAATTTTAATCAGAAACGATGACAAGGTTGATCCAAGCAACAGGTTGTCGGGCTGTAACACCTAAATCCCAATCTGATAAATTTTTACATAATATTTATCCATGATCAACCCAAAAACCGCTGCCTCCCAGCTTTTCAAAACTATGGAAAAACCTTTAATACCACAAGAACGGTTGCTCAGACTCCTGAGAATATCCATTACGCAGCTCCTGCTGGTAGGTTTATTTGTCAGCACATCCCACGCGGAGATTTTCTCGGGACAAAAAACTTTGGATAAGACAATCACGGGCAAAGTAAGCGACGGAAATGGTGAACGACTTCCCGGCGTAAGCATTGTGGTGAAGGGTACCCAACGCGGAACGGTCACCAACGAGCAGGGTACCTACAGTCTGTCCGTTCCTGACCAGGCACCGGGCGGAGGAGGCATTACGCTCATCTATTCCTTCGTCGGCTATCTTTCTCAAGAAGTGACCGTCGGCAACCGCAGTACGCTGGACATCACCCTAGCTACAGACACCAAAGCCCTGGAAGAAGTGGTAGTAGTGGGCTACGGGACCCAGCGAAAAAGTGACCTCACGGGTTCGGTGGCTTCCGTTACCGAAAAAGATTTTACCCAGGGTGTCAACAATTCGGCCCTACAACTCCTGAATGGTAGGGCGTCGGGAGTACAAATCAGCCAATCCAGTTCGGCGCCGGGCGGCGGCATCGCGATCCGCATCCGGGGAGCAGGCTCCATCAACAGCAGCAATGAACCGCTGATCGTCATCGACGGTCTGCCGGGGGCGTCCACCACCTCCATCAGCCCCGAAGACATTGCCTCTATTCAAATACTAAAAGATGCTTCCGCCGCGGCTATTTACGGCAGCCGGGCGGCTAATGGCGTAGTACTGATTACGACGAAAAAGGGCACTAAGGGAAAACCGCAGGTCAATTACAGTGCCTATCTGGGCGTACAGACCGTTGCGAAGCGCATGGATTATCTTACTACCCCACAATACATACAGGCCCTGAACGACCTCTCCACTGACCAGGGTGGTGCCCCCAAGTTCACCCCCGACCAAATTAGTAGCATTGGCAGCGGCACCAACTGGCAGGATCAGATTTTCCGCACGGCCCTGGCTCAAAACCATCAGTTGTCGTTCTCGGGCGGTTCGGATAATACCAACTACTACCTCGGGGTCAACTACCTCAATCAGGACGGCGTGGTATTGCGTTCAGGTTTGAAAAAGTATAATGTGCGTTTGAATTACCAAGTCAACCCTTCGGATAAGTTCAAGGTCACGCTGAACCTGAATACCAACCGAACGATGACCAATAATATTCTTACCACGAACTCCGGCAACGAAAACGCCGGACCGATCAACACCGCCCTCCAATTTGACCCGACCATCCCGACGGGCCTGGACGCCACCGGAAGGTACCCGTTCAATCCCATTATCTCGCTGGAAAATCCGTTGGCTTTGCTCTATGGGGTAGATCAAAAGAAAGTAGTAAACCGCACATTCGGTACGTTATCTGCCGATTACGAAATCCTGAAAGGCTGGACGACCACCCTTCGCCTGGGCGGCGACATTGCCAACGACCGCAACGATAACTACAACAGCACCGTCACGCAGAAAGGCTTGTCCTCGGGTGGTATCGGAAGCGTAGGGGCGGGGGAAGACACCCACTGGATTTCGGAATTGTTTACCACCTACAACCGTACCTTCAACGGTATTCATCAGCTCTCGATCCTGGGTGGGGCTACCCTGGAAAAATACGACAGTAACGACCTGGGTGCTTCTTCCATCGGTTTCCTTTCCGACGCCAGCCTGACCAACCTGCTGCAAAGCGGCGATGGCGACCGGGGCGATAACGTAAGCAGCGGCCGCTCGTCCAACAAACTCAACTCCTATCTCGGGCGGGTAAACTACACCTTAAAAGACAAGTATCTGCTTACCGCTTCCATCAGGACAGATGGTACCTCCCGCTTTTCGGACCAAAACAAATACGCTGTTTTCCCCTCCTTCGCTTTGGGATGGCGAATTTCGGAAGAGCCTTTCATGCAGCAGAATAATTTGTTCAATGACCTGAAACTCCGCCTGAGCTACGGCCAAAGCGGCAACCAGGCCATTGGCAATTTTCAGACCTTGCAAACTTTCATCGCTGGGGGTCGGGCGGTGCTGGGCGGCGGGCTGGTACAGGGGGTAGAACCCGCACGCATCCCCAACCCTGATTTGCGCTGGGAAACCACCGAAGAATTTGATGTCGGACTCGATTTTGGGATTATCCAGGGACGACTCAGTGGTTCTTTGGAATACTTCATTAAAAATACCCGTGACCAACTTTTCAACAAACCTTTGCCTACTACTTCTGGCTTCCAGAGTATACTCGTCAACTTTGGAGAAGTGCGTAACCAGGGCCTGGACTTAATGCTGGAAAGTCGAAATCTGGTAAATGATTTTAAATGGAACACCAATTTAACCCTCTCGACCCTGAAAAATACCGTGGTGGATTTGCCTGACTTCATTTCGCAGATTCTAACCGGTGGCGTAGGCTTTACGAATAATTATTCCCTTGTTCAGGAAGGTTCGCCCATGCGTTCGTACTATGGGTATGCGATCAATGGAATATTGCAGTCGAAAGAAGAAGTGGCTGCTTCTGCCCAACCCAACGCCAAGCCCGGGCACCCCCGGTTTGTAGACCAGAACGGAGACGGAAAAATCAGTCCCGATGACCGGGTAATTTTGGGCAGCCCATTCCCTAAGCTTATTGTCGGCCTGAATAATAGCTTTTCCTACAAGGGTTTCGATCTGAATGTACTTTTTACGGGTGTACAAGGGGTAAGTTCTCTGGACAATAACATTGTGGAATCGCTCTACCCCATCAACTTCGAGCGCAACCGCATCGCGGAGCATTATCTTGACAGGTGGACACCAAATAATCCGGGTGCGAAGTATCCCTCGGGGGTGAATCCAAGTACTTATGGCGGGGCGCTGGCAGTCAATTCACTCACCATCAGCGATGCGTCTTTCCTCCGACTCAAAACGGCATCCCTCTCCTACGCCATTCCGCTGGCGGGCAAGAAGGTACGCTCCGCTTCGGTGTACGTAGCGGCCGACAACCTGCTAACAATCACAAAGTTTATGGGTTTCGATCCCGATGCTAACGCTTCCGGCAACGGTGTCGAACGGGCGAGCTACAATAGCTATCCCCTCAACCGGACGGTTCGATTTGGCGTCAATGTAGGGTTTTAGAATAAAGGAATGTTATAAAGTCTAAAATTGAAAATGAGCTTTTTATGAACACTATAAAAAATAAACTATCAATCCTGGCCCTGATGGTTACGTGTCTGCTTCCTACGGGGTGTCAGGACTTTCTGGCCGAAGAAGTGTATACGCAGTATTCGCCCCAGGATTTCCTGAAAAATGAAGACGGTATCAAGAAGGTACTCTACGGGGCTTATAGTCGTCTCCAAATAGGAGGCGGTTTGCGGGAGGATCAATGGACGCTATCCGAATTTCCAACCGATATCACGCTGGAAAGTGGCGGTCAGTTCGAGAAAGATGCCCTCCCGTTCATGAATTTTCAGTGGGATGCCTCGTCGGGCTTCTTCCGCGGAATTTGGGTGCAGATGTACATCGCCGTGCGTAATGCTAATGTCTTGCTGGAAAATATCGATCAGATCACCTCCATTCCGCCCGCTCGCCTTGCGCAGTACAAAGCCGAAGGACAATTCATCAGGGCCGAGGCATTTGCCCACTTGCACCGGTATTTCGGACCGGTACCTTTGGTATTGACTACGAGCACAGAAAATTTACAGCCTACGCGCCCCACCAACGAGGAGTTCATCGCTTTTGTGGCGAAAGAACTGACCGAAGCGGCCAAAAATCTGCCGGTGAATCAGGATCTTCGGGGAAAGGCCGATAAGGGTAGTGCATTGGCCGTGTTGGCCAAGTTTTACCTCAACACTAAACAGTGGCAGAAAGCGGCGGACGCTGCGAAGGAAGTAATCGACCTGAAGAAATATAAGCTGTTTCCTGAGATTGAAAATCTGTTCGCGGTACAAAATGAGATCAATGACGAATTCATTTACATTTACCCCTTCCTGGCCCAGGGACCGGGGAACGTGTACATGCCCCATGCCTTCCCACCCAATTATCCGATCCTGAGCAACTGGATCAACTATGGCGCGCAGTTCAGAACGTATACGGCTTTTTACAAAACTTTCGACCCCACTGACCGCCGCCTGCGGATGTTCGTGACGGAATATACGGACACCAAAGGGGTCAAACAAAAGTTGTTGGAAGATAACAGTGGTAAACCCCTCGACAACGCCCGGAGCTTTAAATACACACCCGACCCCAACGCTATTTCACAGAATAATGGCAATGACGTTCCCGTAATTCGCTACGCGGATATTCTGTTGAGCCGGGCAGAAGCTCTGAATGAAGTGGCTGGTCCCAGTCAGGAGGCCATCGACCTCATCAATCAGGTGCGGGCCCGGGCCGCGGTACCCGTTCTTAAGTTAGCTGACTATTCGACCAAAGACAAACTACGGGCTCACCTTTTAAAGGAGCGGGGTTGGGAGTTTTTTACAGAAGGTAAGCGCCGGGAGGACCAGATTCGCATGGGTACCTTCATTTCCAGCGCCATAGCCCGGGGCAAGAATGCGAAGCCCTTCCATGTCCTCTATCCGCTTCCTCAATCCGAAATTGAGGCTAACCTAAATTTGAAGCAAAACGAGGGCTATTGATTTCCATTTGTCGTGGTAATGCCAAAGTCATATTTCCCCAATGAACGTTTTATCTACTATGCATCCAAGGACAGCTATCACCAAGCTCAGAATAATGCCTGGTATTATACTTGTTGCACTGCTGTTTTCTAATTGCTCAAAGCCCACTCAAAAAGTCGATTCCAAAAAGCCGAATATCGTATTCTTTCTGGTAGACGATCTGGGCTGGAAGGACATTGGGGCCTTTGGCAGCACATTTTATGAAACACCCAATATCGACGCACTGACCAAAAAGGGCAACAAATTCACCAGTGCTTACGCGGCCTGCCCAGTCTGCTCGCCGACCCGGGCCAGCATCATGAGTGGCAAGTACCCCGCCCGCCTGAACACCACCGACTGGTTCGGAGCGCCGCAACCCACTACCGTGGGCAAACACTGGACGAAAAACAAACCCCTGCTACCCGCCGAGTACCTGGAAAACCTTCCTCTGGCCGAAACCACGCTCGCCGAGGCCTTCAAAAGCAACGGGTACGGTACATTTTTCGCGGGCAAGTGGCACCTGGGCGAATCAGCGGAGTATTGGCCGGAAAATCAGGGATTCGACGTAAACAAAGGCGGGTACTGGGCAGGATCGCCGCGGGGCAACCACTATTTTACTCCCTACGATAATCCCCGACTGACCGATGGTCCTCCGGGCGAAAACCTGACCATCCGCTTGGCCGACGAAACGATTTCATACATTAAGCAGCACAAGTCCGGTCCATTCTTGGCATATCTTTCGTTTTACGCTGTACATAACCCTTTGGGAGCACCGCAGGATTTGGTCGTTAAGTATACCGAAAAACGAAAAAAGCTTAGCCTGGATGACCAATGGGGCCAAGAGGGAGAAAGCAAACTACGATTGAATCAGAGTTTGCCGGTGTACGCGGCGCTGGTAGAAAACATGGATCGCGCCGTAGGTAAGGTGCTTGATGCTTTAAAAGAGACAGGATTAGACCAAAACACAATTATCGTTTTCATGTCCGACAACGGGGGGCTTGCCACCGCTGAAGGACAGCCCACCGCCAACCTACCCCTGCGAGCTGGCAAAGGCTGGCTCTACGAAGGCGGCATCCGCGAACCGATGGTAATTTATTGGCCCGGGGTTTCCAAAGGAGGAAGCGTGAGTGACCTACCCGTTATCAGCACCGACTTCTACCCTACCCTACTTGAAATGGCAGGGCTTACCGCCCAACCCAGGCAACACGTGGATGGCGTGAGTATGGTACCCCTGCTAAAAGGTAAGACCATGAAACGCGGACCAATTTTCTGGCATTATCCCCACTACGGCAATCAGGGGGGTACCCCCGGCTCAGCGGTGCGCGACGGCGATTGGAAATTGATCGAGTGGTTTGAGGAAGGCCGGGGAGTGGAACTTTACAACCTTAAAGATGACATTGGCGAGCAGCAAAATCTGGCGGTAAAGTACCCCGAACGATTGAAAACCATGCACGAAATACTGAAAAAATGGCGACTGGAAGTGGATGCTCAGATGCCGAGTAAAAATCCTATGGCAGCGAACAAGTGAGGTAAAACAATATACAAAAGGGGTAGGGTCGAAAATTCGACCCTACCCCTTTTGTATAATTACTGTCATAGTATTCTATGGGCTGTTTTGAGTATCGCCCAACAACGTTTAAGTGTTTATGAAGTTGTGGAATTTGAAAAACGTCCGTTTCAATTAACCACAAAAGCAAAATAGCGATTTTTAGATGAATGCTTAACCTCCCGACGGGAGTGTAAATTGAACTGTGTCACTTCCCTTAATTTCCGATGAAAGCTTGTTCATCAACGCGTAGTCTGTCGCCAAACTTAATGTATAACTGCGACATGGTCAATGCCCAGTTTCTGAGTGGCATCGTCCACTTCTT
>JBBRDE010000085.1:0-18930 GCA_038204185.1 Cytophagales bacterium | reverse complement strand
CGGGAGGTGGTACTTACCTTTTATTTTGCCAATTTTTTCTTCATCTGTGGGATCATCTATTTCATTATTGAGTTGTTTTTGAAGAAAAATCAGGAGTTGCAGGATGACTTGATCGAATCACTCAAAAACTTAAAACTTACCCAGAGAAAGCTTATTCATTCCGAAAAAATGGCCTCCCTGGGCGAACTTACCGCCGGAATTGCCCACGAAATCCAGAATCCCCTCAATTTTGTCAATAACTTTGCCGAGGTCAACAACGAACTGATCGGGGAATTGAAGGAAGAGCGGGAAAAGGAGGAGCCGGATCAGAAATTGATCGGGGAAATCCTGCACGACCTGGCCGACAACATGCATAAGTTGGTGCATCACGGCAAGCGGGCCGACTCGATTGTGAGGGGGATGCTCATGCATTCGCGGTCGGGTACCGGTGAGAAGGAAACGGTCGATATCAATGCCCTGGCTGACGAGTACATGCGGTTGGCCTACCAGGGGCTGCGAGCCAAGGATAATACATTTAACGCCACGATGGAAAAGGATTTTCAGTCGGAGAAACTGATGGCTAGAATAACGCCCCAGGATTTTGGGCGGGTGTTGCTCAATATCTTTAACAACGCCTTTTTTGCCATCATCCAGAAAGCGAAATCTACCGACGAAACCTACCGCCCCACGGTATGGCTAAGTACCCGAGTGGACGACGGAATGGTCGAAATCAGAATAAAAGACAATGGCACGGGCATCCCGGATACGGTGCGGGCCAAAATTTTCGAGCCTTTTTTTACGACCAAACCCACGGGACAGGGAACCGGGTTGGGGCTTTCGCTCAGTTACGATATTGTCTATAATGGCCACGCGGGTACCATGGAGGTGGAAAGCGAAGCGGGTACCTTTACCGAATTTATCATCAGAATTCCTCAGGGATTAACCAACTAACTGAAAACATGGAAAATGCACACACGAAGATTCTGGTCGTAGATGATGAGATAGACATAAAACCCTTGTTTGAACAACGTTTCCGGCGAGAAATCCGCAAGGGCGAAATCGACTTTACCTTTGCTTTTTCGGGTGAGGAGGCGCTAAACTATATGGAAGCACACGCTTCGGAGGTTGTACTCATTCTGTCTGATATCAATATGCCGGGCATGAGCGGAATCGAACTGCTGAAACGCATCCGGGCTGACCATCCATCGCCCCATCCTATGGTAATGATGGTAACGGCCTACAGCGACGATGATTATTATCACCAGGCCCTCAGCAACGGAGCCGACGACTTTCTGACCAAGCCCCTGGATTTTACAAAGCTCAAAGAAAAACTTCAAACCCTATGACCACTAAAATTCTGGTTGTGGATGACGAGACAGACCTGCAATCATTGATCAAACAGAAGTTCAGGCGGGAGATCCGGGAACAGAAATACGAGTTTGAATTTGCTTTCGATGGAGAAGAAGCCCTGGTAAAACTCCGGGCCCATCCCGAAATCGAACTCGTGCTTACGGATATTAATATGCCCAAAATGGACGGGCTCACCTTACTACTCAAGATGCGTGATTTGAGTCCTATGCTGAAAGCCGTTATGGTGTCGGCTTACGGCGATATGGATAAAATCCGTACGGCTATGAACCGGGGTGCATTTGATTTTGTATGCAAACCAGTGGATTTCAATGATCTAGGTTTGACGATTGAAAAAACCATCGACCACATTCAGCAGTTGAAAAAAACGGTGCAGGCCATTAAGGAAAACAATATTTTGAAAATGTACGTGGACCATAATGTGCTGGACTTTATGACGGGCAGCGAATACGAGAATGTGATCACGGCCAACGAAATCGTCGAAGCCACCGTAGTCTTCATTGACATTTGTGGCTTTACGGCTATCTCGGAGAAGGTACCCCCCGATGTGGTGGTCCGGCTCATCAACAAGTACTTCGATGTGATGGTGGAAGAAATCATAGCCCAGGGCGGTTACGTGGACAAGTTCATGGGCGACGCCGTCATGGCTGTTTTCCGGGAGGACTACCAGCTTGACCGGGCTATCGAGGCCTCACTGGCGGTGCGGGCCAAAATCAATGCCATCAAGGAAGAAATCAGCGATGAATTCACTTATTTGCCCAAAGTCGCCATCGGCATCAATTCGGGCGAGATGATTAGTGGCAACATCGGTTCGGCCAAGCTGCGGCGCCTGGATTATACCGTGATTGGCGATACGGTCAATATGGCGCAACGCTTCCAGGCGATAGCTCAGCCGGGCCAGATCGTCATTAGCAAAGAAGCCTATGAAGTGGTGAAAGAATCATTTATTTGTGCGGAAATCGGTACGGTGGAACTAAAAAATAAAGCAAATTCAGTACTGATTTATGAAGTAGTGGAGTAGCTATATGCTTTGGGCAGTAATCTTTAAGTATATGTCAGACCTCCGCTCGAAACTCCATTTATTATACGCTTGGTTCACTTCGAACGTTTTATAACCCGAATAAATATTTTTTTCAATTAAAGCCTATGGCTTACGGCTTGAAGCCCAAAGCCCCAAGTACCTATCGATGAGATACATTATTTTAGTTTTTGTCCTAAGCATCACCACCGCTTTCTCCCAGATTCCCGATACGTTCCAGTGGCTACCCGACGGAAGCGGGTACCGGGACTCTGATGGAAGAACGATCGTGGAAGTAAAACTACCCGGCCAAACCAGCCAGACTGTCGTTTCATTGGCTCAATTGACCCCCTCGGGCAGTTCTACCCCTCTAGCAGTACGGAGCTACGCCTTATCTGAAAAAGGGGATAAAATTCTGATTTACACCAATACCCAACGCGTCTGGCGCTATGATACGCGCGGCGATTACTGGCTGCTCGATCGCACGAACAATAGCCTGACCCAAATCGGGAAAAGCCGGCCTGAATCGTCGTTGATGTTTGCCAAAATTTCGCCCGATGGCCAGAAGGTAGCCTACGTGAGCGAGCATAATATCTACGTGGAAGATGTGAAAGGTGGCCCCGCCAAAGCACTGACTCAAGACGGTACGAACCGGATCATCAACGGTACCTTCGACTGGGCCTACGAGGAGGAATTTGACTGCCGTGACGGCTTCCGGTGGAGTCCTGATAGCAAGACTATCGCCTACTGGCAGCTGGATGCCCGGAAAATCAGTAACTTCCTGATGATCAACAATACCGATTCAATCTATTCCTATACGGTTCCGGTGGAATATCCCAAAGTAGGTGAAACGCCCTCACCCTACCGCATCGGGGTTGTGGACATTGCCTCGGCCAAAACCAACTGGATGGCCATTCCCGGCGATCCGCAGAACACCTATGTACCCCGCATGGAATACGCAGGTAATGCGCAGGAACTGGTGATTCAGCAGCTCAACCGCAAGCAGAACGAAAGTACCCTCTTCTATGTGAACACTAAAACGGGTAAGGCGTCGCCCTTTTATCAGGAAAGCGATAAGGCCTGGATTGATATCAAAAGCCGCTGGGTCGATAATCCGGTGGGTTGGGATTGGCTCAATGGTGGTAAGGAATTTCTATGGGTAAGTGAAAAAGACGGCTGGCGACACACCTACCGCGTGAGCCGCGACGGAAAAAAAGAGACATTGATCACGAAGGGTAATTTTGACATGATCAGCCCCGTGCTGGTTGACGAAAAAAACAATGCCTACTACTTCATGGCTTCGCCCGACAACGCCACGCAGTCGTACCTCTATCGCACCAAACTCGACGGTACGGGTTCCGCAGAGCGTGTAAGTCCGCCGTCACAGGCTGGTACGCACAGCTACGAGCTAGCCCCGAATGCTACCTTCGCCCGCCACACGTTTTCCAGTGCCCGCATCTATCCCGTTACCGAATGGATTACCCTCGCTAACCATGCGGCCCTCGACCCCAATGCCAGCGTGGAGAAGGGTATCAAGGCCCCCCAACGGGCTGATATCAACATTGAGTTTTTTAAAATAAAAACTGCCGACGGTGTCGAAGCCGATGCATGGATGGTAAAGCCGACCAACTTCGATCCCGCCAAAAAGTACCCCATTGTCTTCACTGTTTACGGCGAACCCGCCGGGAGTCAGGTCATCGACCGCTTCGGTACCGGACGCAATCGGCTGTATCTGGGCAATATGGCCGATGATGGGTACATATACGCCGCGGTAGACAACCGGGGTACTCCCATGCCCAAAGGTCGCGAGTGGCGGAAATCCATTTACCGCAGCATCGGTACTATCAACATCCGGGACATGGCGATGGGAGCCAAAGCTATTTTCGAGAAATTCCCTTTTATCGACACGAGCCGTGTGGCCGTGCACGGATGGAGTGGGGGAGGGTCATCTACCCTGAATCTACTGTTTCAATATCCTGAAATGTTCCAAACGGGCATTGCAGTAGCGGCCGTAGCTAATCAGCTCACTTATGATAATATTTATCAGGAGCGCTACATGGGGCTACCGCAGGAAAACCGGGACGATTTTGTGAAAGGTTCGCCGATTACCCATGCCAAAAACCTGCGGGGCAATCTGCTTTATATCCATGGCACCGGCGATGATAATGTTCACTATCAGAACGCGGAAATGCTGGTGAATGAGTTGATCAAACACAATCGGCAGTTCCAGTTCATGCCATATCCCAACCGCTCCCACAGTATAAATGAGGGTGAAGGTACCTCCCGGCACCTGGCCACGCTCTTTACCAAATTCCTGCGGGATAATTGCCCCCCGGGACCTGCCGCCACTGGCGCCGCTACGGGTTCAGGGTCAACGAGCCCCGCGACCCAATCGACCGGAGGACCCAAGACGAATTAGGCTATTAATAATCGATGATGTCCTATGGAAAAGATACTGGTTTGCTTGCTATGCCTTGTGTCCACCGGTGGCTGGGCGCAGAACCAGATGCAAATGCTGAACACCACCCGCGATCAGATCAATATGAACGGTCTGAAAATCCCGACGACGGGGACGCTTTGGGGGGTAGCTTCCGCTGATAATGGGGAGGTGGTAGGCGAAACCTACCTGGATACTGTATGGGCAAAGGGGAATGTAAAACTCTACCAAAGTATTCAACCCATCGGGGGAAAAGCCATCGATACGCTATCGGGGCTGGCCATGCGGTATAATGTGTATTTCAATGAAATCGAGATTCTGCTGAATACCTTCAACGATGTAAGAGCTTTGCAGGGGAAGCAGATTAAGTCATTCTCTCTGGAAAAAGCTGGAAAATCCATTCAGTTCCTCAATGCAAAATTGTACGAAACTGACAAGCAACCCACGGGATTTTTCGAAGTCATGGTGCCCGGAAAACTAACGCTGGTGGCCCTCCCCCGCACCATTGTGAAGAAACCTACTTACAATGCGGCCTTTGAAGTAGGTACCAAAGACACCCGAATTCTGCTGGATGCAGATTATTACGTATTGAAGGAGGGCAAAGCGGAAAAAATGAAGCTCACTAAAAAGTCCCTTCTGGATCTGATGTCCGACAAAGGCAAAGAAATGGAAACCTTCCTGAAAACCAACGACCTCGACCTGAAAGAGCGCAGCAATCTGGTGCGGTTGTTTGAGCAATACAATTTTAATTAGTGGATAATTGATAGTGGAGAGTTGATAGTGAACTTCATTTAATGAGAAGTGGACAGTCATTCATTAAATTTGATATGGAGCTGAAAACGGGTGGCCGGCGGAGCCACTATCCACTATCCACTAACTCAACCTTCTCCACATCTCTGAGCAAGCCCTGGCATTATGGTAGGGGCCTTTCCAGAAATGAATTTTGTCACCTTTCACCGGAGTACCGTCTTCCTTGACGGTCGTGTGCCATTCACCCCGTTCCTGATCCACAAATTTTTCGTAGGTATAGTCCCAACTGCGTTCGGCCATTTTTTTGTATTTATCTTCGTGGCTTAGCTGGTAGGCATTGTAATAGCCCACGATCTGCTCGGCCATCACCCACCAGCTTCGGTCGGTTTGGGTGTGTTTGGTTTCGGGGTCATATTCGTAGTTCAGCGCGCCGTCCGGGCTTAGACCTGTGATGGTAGCTTCCGCCATTTTCAGGCAGCGCTCATGCACCCAATGCAGCAGTTCCTCATCTTTCAGAATTTCCGCGGTTTCGTACAGCAACCATGAGGCCTCGATGTCGTGACCGTACGAAATGATATTGTTTTTCGTTTTCCACTCTTTGGTGAAAAACAACTTCATCCGGTTGGTTTCGGGATCTACGATATGTCCCAGTATCGCGCCCATCATCCCCTTAATGCGTTGTTTGAGTAAGGCGTCGGGCCACACAACGTATAAGTTGGTGTAGGCTTCGATCAGGTGCAGGTGGGTGTTCATGCTCTTGAGGTAGGGAGCCTGGCTCAAAATGTAGTTATCAATCGGCTGTCCCTCCCGGCCTACGGCTTCAAGGTACCCCCCTTCATTAGGATCGAAAGCGTGTTTTTCAATATAATTAAAAAGTCCACGCGCCAATTTCAAGGCTTCGGCGGACTTGGAGATCCTGTAATATTCGCTCAATCCGTACATCGCAAACGCCTGTCCATACATCTGTTTCACGGTTTCCAGCGGCTTACCTTCAGCCGTCACCGACCAATATACACCGCCATTTTTTTGATCGAAGAAATACTTCGATAGGTACTCAAAGGCCCGGTCGGCCAGTTTTTTATAAGAAGGATTAGGAAACAGCCGGTGCGCCATCGAGAACGTCCACAGGATGCGCCCGTTGACCACCACCGATCGGGGGGCGTCTGGCTTGGGGACGTTGTCGTAGGTAACCTGACCATAGAAACCCCCTTTTTCGGGATCGGGCCCATACTTTTCCCAATAGCTCAGGATACGTTTCAGTTCAGTGGCAAAAGCTTCGGCGGTGAAGGCGGCGGGCATACGTATTGAGATTTGATTCACTAAAAAAGGGTGGGGAGAAATAAAATTACTTGGAAAGGCAGAAATTAGGCGCCCCATTAAATTTTTTACCTTACATTTCAATCTGAATCAGGAGGTAGGTTCCCCTGAGGCCAAATCTTTTCTTATCCATCCTTTACTCGAAACTCATGAAAAATTGGACAGTCTGCGGGCTATTTCTGCTTGGTTTATGTATGAACGCGGGCGTGGCTCAGGCGCAGCAGAAAAAAGAATTTCCCGTGATCAAGAACGGAGGAGGCGTATTTTCCGTACCCGAAGCCGTGGCGGTTGCCGATCCGTCGCTAACTTACAAGATCGTGGGTGACCTCATGGTAGGTCCCGAAAAACCCGAAGAGCTCAATCCCGGTCTCGATCGTGTGGCCCGGCTATTCAATGCTTACTCAGAGGCTGGTATAGCCGCTGATAAAATCAAGATGGTGGTAGTCGTGCATTTTAAAGGTACACCCCTCATCCTGAACGATGAGGCCTACAAGAAG
This sequence comes from Cytophagales bacterium, assembly GCA_038204185.1. GTDB lineage: Bacteria > Bacteroidota > Bacteroidia > Cytophagales > Spirosomataceae > Salmonirosea. The sequence continues at coordinate 11,564 of JBBRDE010000085.1, read as the reverse complement.
GAATTTAAGGTAGCTAATCCCAATACGGCACTGATCAATGAACTAGCCGGAAAAGGTGTTGAATTCTTCATTTGCGGTCAGTCACTGCGCATGCGGGGCTATACTGATACTCCCCGCAACCCGAACATCAAAGTGACCCACGCCGCGCTGATCGCGACGACGACCTACCAGTTGAAAGGATATGCTTTGCTGAGTATGCCGTAAGAGCTGTCAGTATTCGCCCTACCTTTCAGCCCTTAAGAGCCTTGGTCCGCCTTGTAGCGTTGCTAGCTCCCGCCAATAATTCTATAAAAACAGTTCAACACCATCCCTACGTTTTTGTAACCGTTTCCTCCATGTTGTAAATCGTGCCAATGACCTGCATCAGCGCTGCCCATGCGGCCTGGTTGGCGATTTGGGCCTGTGGGTACTCACCCACGTCCAGTACTTTGGCGGCGTTCAGTTTCTTTTGTTTGAAAAGAGCGAACTGTCCGTCGAAGTATCCTTTGAGAATGGCGGTTTCCTTTTCTGTCGGCTTACGGCACACGATTCTACGAAAAGCTTTAGTGATCTTGTCCTGAGCCGAGCTTTTTTCCTGCATCAGATTCTGGGACAATACCCTTGACGCTTCCAGTACCGTCGGGTCATTCATCATCACCAGTGCTTGCAGAGGGGTGTTGGTATTCGAACGGACTACCTCGCATTGGTCGCGGTTACTGGCGTCGAAAATTATCATGGAAGGTGGAGGTACTGTCAGTTTGATGAAAGTGTACATCCCACGGCGGTACAGGGCACTGCCTCTATCCTGAATATAGTCTTTGAGCTTGCCCCGGCCTGAGGTGGCCGCCTCCCACAAGCCTTCGGGTTGGTAGGGCTTCACGCTGGGGCCGCCGAGGGTAGGGATCAGCAGACCACTGCTCGACAGTACCACGTCGCGAACGAACTCCGCCGGAATGCGGTAGCGCGGGCCACGCGCCAAGTAGATGTTGTCGGGGTCGACGGCCAGTTTTTCCGGCATGATCCGGGCTGACTGCCTGTAGGTAGCCGAGCTGACGATCTGCCTGACCAGCCGCTTAATGTCCCAGTTATGCTCCATAAAATCCACCGCCAACCAGTCCAGAAGTTCGGGATGGGTAGGTAGGTCGCCCTGCATGCCAAAATCTCCGGTACTCTTGACTAATCCCCGCCCAAAAAACTGCTGCCACATGTGATTTACAAAAACCCGCGCTGTAAGGGGATTCTTTTTGTCGGTCGTCCAGCGTGCCAAGCCTAACCGGTTACGCGGATAGCGGCTCGTGTCGAAGGCCATGACGGCTTTCAGCGGTTGCGCCTTCACTTCCCGTGTGGGAGCGTCATACACACCTCGGTTGAGGATATAGGTTGGCCGCAACGTGTCGCGATCGCCCAGCACGGAGACCATCAGCGTACTTGTGTCCGGACGGTTGATAAAGCGGAACATTTGTTTTGCCTCCTCGTCATTTATGGTCAATACCGGGATTTTAGCGGGTTTTGAAGCCCCAACAGCCCCTTCGTAGCCTTTTTCTTCCAGGTTATTGAAGAATGCAAACAGGCTATAATAATCTTCCTGCGAAATAGGATCGTACTTGTGGTCGTGGCATTGGGCGCACTCGGCCGTCATGGCCAGGATACCCTTCGAGAATGTTTTCGTCTTGTCCAGCACGTACTCGATCCGGTACTCCTCGGGAATTACCCCACCCTCTTCGGTGTACTTGTGATTGCGATAGAAACCCGTCGCCAGAATTTTCTCCTTATCAGATTCTGGCAGCAGGTCCCCGGCTATCGTCCAGGTCAGGAACTGATCGTAGGGTATGTTTTTGTTGAAGGCGTGAATCAGCCAGTCGCGCCACGGCCACTGCGTACGGACGTTATCGTCCTGATATCCATAAGAGTCGGCGTAGCGTGCCACATCGAGCCAGTGCACGGCCATCTTCTCACCGTAAGCCGGCTGCTTCAGAATTTCGTTGACTATTTTCTCGTAGGCCTGCTCACTGTTGTCGGCCAGAAATTTATTTTGCAATTCCAGTGCGGGTACCAGACCCGTCAAATCCAACGAAACGCGTTTTAGCAGATGCTCCTTGTCGGCAGTTTCGTTGGGAGAAAGTGTTTTCTCTTCCATTTTGGCCAACACAAAGCGATCCAGTTCATTGCGAGGCCACTGCTCATCCTCTATTTCGGGCAGGGCGGCTTTTATGGGGGCGACGAAGGCCCAGTGCTTTTCGTATTTGGCCCCCTGTTTAATCCACTTCTCGATCAGACCAATTTCGGCTTCATTCAACAGGCCCAGATGTGATTCGGGGGAGGGCATCTGATAGTCGGGATCTTGCGAACTAATCCGGCGGAAAACTTCCGATTGCTCGGGCTTACCGGGCACGAAGGCAAAGGCACCCTTTGTTTCTCTTAGGGGTAAAAACGCCGCCTCGGCCAGATCTAATCGCAACCCGGCCTCACGTTTCTTGGCGTCGGGGCCGTGACAGGCGAAGCACTTGTCGGACAGGATGGGTCGGATGTGAAAATTATAGCTGACGACCTCAGGTTCGCTGTTCTTTTTAAAATAGCTATTCTTCTGAAAGCACGAAGCTACTGCCAGGATCAAGGTACCCAGAAAGGCAGTCAGTAAAAACAGTCGCTTTTTCATTTCGTGGATCGCTGTAGTTTTCCTTTTATGATTCGCCAAAATCACCTACGGGCAAGTAGGTTGCAGGCTGTTTCTGCCCCAGTGTATTTCACTGCGCCACCGTTTTTTTCGGTACTCTCCCAATATTACTTTTTGGCCCCTGCCAGAATCTTCAAAGCTTCCTGATCTTTATACTCTTGCATGAGTTGCTTCAATTCAGCTTTCAGACTGGCAGTGATTTTCTCCGTACCCGCCTTCCCATAAGCGTTGATCATTTCGTGGGGATCTTTCTGAAGATCAAACAGTTCCCAGGAATCTGCTCCCCCGTAGAAATATACTAACTTATAGCGAGTGGTTCGGATGCCAAAGTGGGGATAGACATGGTGGGGCTGGGGGAATTCGTAATAATGGTAATAAACCGCCTTACGCCACGGAACCTTGGCGGATTGGGGAGCCTTTAGAAGCGGCAGGAAAGATTTTCCCTGAATATCCGACGGGATTTTGGCCGAGGCCATGTCCAGTATGGTCGGCGCCCAGTCAATGTTCAGCACCATCTCGTCTATTTTCGTACCTGGCTTTACAGCGCCCGGATAGCGAATCAGCAGCGGAGTCCTCATGGATTCTTCGTAAATAAACCGTTTGTCGAACCAGCCATGCTCGCCCAGATAAAACCCCTGGTCGGAAGCATAGATCACGATGGTGTTTTTAGCCAGGCCTGATTCGTCCAGATAGTCGAGCAATTTGCCAATGTTTCGGTCCAGGCCGTTGGCGGTAGCGTAATAGTCCTTCAGGTACCGCTGAAACTTCCATTCGATGAGCGCTTTCCCAGTAAGATTCTTAGACTCACTGCCGATTCGATCGTAGTAGGCCTTAAACACTTTTTGCTGCTCCTGCGTAAATCTTTTGTAAAGAAAGCTCTTTTCGTAGTCGGCCGAGACTTTGAGATCCTCTTTCATCCGCATCGTTTTATCAATGGACATATCCTGTTGGCGGGCAGCTTCCCTACCTGCATACTCATCGTAGAAATTATCCGGAAGGGGAAAATTGACCTCATCGTAGGCACCCAGATCCTGCAGATCGGGGGACCATTCGCGGTGGGTTGCCTTATGCCCCACAATCAGGAAAAATGGTTTGGCATTATCACGTTTCTCGAGCCACTCCGTCGAAAATTTCGTAATAAGATTTGATACGTAACCAGTGTATCGGGTCGTGTCCCCAGGCTGGCTGATAAAATCTGGATTGTAGTAGTGTCCCTGCCCAGGCAGAATGTTCCAGTAATCAAACCCTACCGGCAGACTGTTAAGGTGCATCTTGCCGATCCAGGCCGTTTGGTAGCCGCTCTGCTGGAGTACCTTTGAAAACAGGGTCTGGTCGGTATCAAACAGCGTGCGGTCGTTGCGCTTGTAGCCGTTCATGTGGCTGTACTTGCCGGTCAATAGGGTGGCCCGGCTGGGTCCGCAGATGGAGTTGGTCACGAAGCTGTTTGTGAATAGGGCTCCCTCCCTGGCAAGACGGTCGATATTGGGGGTCTTGGCGATCTTGTTGCCATAAGCACCAATGGCCTGATAGGCATGGTCGTCGGAGAAAATGAATATAATATTGGGCCGCTGCTGACTTTGGGAGAAGGATAGCAGCGGAGCCAGAAAAAACAGAATGAGGTACTTCATATGTGATGAGTGGGGTTAATTGAAAACAATTCTGAAACGAATTAATACCCGGGGTTTTGGGTCAGTAAAGGGTTGATGTCCATTTCAACCTGGGGAATCGGGAACAGCATCTGATAGTCCTTCACGTTGGCGGCAATGATGGTTTTATTGGCTTCGGCCAGTTTGGCTTCTTTCTCGCCGTGGCTTTTCATAACGGTCACAAAACGGTCGGTTCGTACCAGGTCGAACCACCGCTGGCCTTCATTGGAAAGCTCAAGGCGCCGCTCGAGGTAAATTTTCTGCCGCAGTGCATCTTTACCCAGCTCGGCCACATTGTGTGTTTTGTCGCCAAAGGCCCGTTCCCGTACCCGATTGAAAACTGCCATAGATTCGGCGATGCCACCTACCTCGTTGAGTGCCTCGGCGTACATCAGCAGCGCATCCGAGTAACGCAGAATGTGCATATTGATGCTACAATTGTTGGTGATAACGAGTCCCTCCTGCCAGTATTTGGCGAACATGGGGATGGATGAAACAACAATTTTTCCCGTTTTGGGGCTAAGAAAATCTGTTTTGAAAGTAATATTTTTCCTTTTATCGCCCGCCTCGAAGCTATTGTAGAGGTCTATCGTGGGAATGTCGGCTTCATTGCAACCGACGTACCCCGGCACAGCCCCACCCGGCACGGAATATTTCGGGCCCTCAAGCGCCATCTGGCTGTTAGCCGTACCCGGCGCCTCCATCAGCTCGATTGTAAACACGCTCTCTTTGCCATTTTCCGTGGTTTCCCGCCAGTTGTCGCCAAATGCCGGATGCAGGCCGTAGCCATACTGTCCCTCGTTTTTTACCACTTCCGCCAGCTTATCAGCCGCAGCCTGGAAGGATTTCTGGGTCAGGTATACCTTACCCAGTAGGATTTTGGCTGCCCCGGCCGTGGCCCGCCCCTGATTAGCCGCGTCGATGATCCTGGGGAGTTCTGTTTCGGCTAGTTTTAAGTCATTGATGATTTGGGCGTATACCTCTGCTTTCGGTGTTCGGGCAATTCGGGCATCCTGAATACTTTCCAGGCTCAGGATCAAAGGCACGTCGCCGTGAAAACGAACGAGATTGAAGTAGTAAAGTGCCCGCAGGAAGGATGCTTCGGCGATGAGGCGTTTCTTCGTGGCTTCGGCGATGGTCATCCGGTTGATGTTGGCAATCACTGTATTGGCGCGCTGGATGCCGGAGTAGTGCTGACGCCAGTTATCGCGGACGAAGGTGTTCTCGGCTGTATAGCGCAGAAATTCGAGATCCACCAAAAACTGGTTGGGCATACCAAGTCCATTTTTGTGGTCGTCGGCAGGTAGGTCGTTAAGCAACAGTATGTTGCGGCGGTATATGCTGTATAGTTGCTGATAAACTCCATACACACCAGCCTCGGCATCTGCCGCGCTCTTGTAAAAATTATCGCCAACAAATCGATCGACAGGGGCTTCCTTTAGGAAATCCTGACATCCCGAAAATAGCCCAGCTGAAACGGCAATCAAGGCAATGATATATTTTTTCATGATTGTTTTTTTAGATTTTATATTACTAACTTTTTACCCCAGGCATTTGAACTATTGACGTCCCGAACTTTAAATCCTAAATCCCGAGCCTGACGCCCAGCAGGAAAGTCCGTGACTGGGGGTACCCACCGTAGTCTTCGCCGACTTCAAGGTTTGTTACGCCCCGGTAGCTCACCTCGGGGTCGTAACCCGTGTACTTGGTGATTGTCAACAGATTCTGGCCGGTGGCGTAAACCTGTAGATTTTTAATGGCCGGAATTTTCGTGTTTTTGAAACGGTAGGAAAGCGTCACGGTTTTAAATTTCAGGAAAGACCCGTCCTCCATAAACTGATCGCTCACCACGGCAGCCCGGTTCGTGGTTGCCTTGCTCCAGACATTGCTGGGGTTGGTGGGTGTCCAGCGGTCGAGCAAGTCGGCACTGACGTTCTGGCCCCCCGAGGGCAGGCCGAGTTCGATGGCGTTGAGATTGAAAATGGTATTGCCATAAGAAAACTGATTGAAAACAACCAGTTCCAGACCTTGGTAGGAAAAGGTGTTCGTCAGTCCGCCAAACCCGTTGGGATAGGGGCTACCGATCATGGCGCGGTCGTAGGTAGCATCCACCAGACCGTCGGGTATGCCTTTGGGCCCGCTTATATCCTTGTACCGCTTGCCGCCCACGTAAGTGGTAGTACCTTTAGGTCCCTTATCCACTTCGGCCTGATTCTGGTAGATGCCGTCGAACAGGTAGCCGTAAAACACCCCAATGGGTTCGCCCACGATCAGCCGGTGAATGGCCCCTGTTTTCAGGTGACCGTCGCCCGAGCCGACGTCCTTATATTGCTCTCCACCCAGGTTCAGCACTTTATTCTTGTTAAAGGAAATGTTGAATGAGGTAGTCCACTTGAATTCCCGGTTGACGTTGCGGCTTTCCAGACTGAACTCGAAACCGCTGTTCTGCACGCTGCCGATGTTCTGAAGGGAGGTGTTGAAACCGGAAGCGGAGGGTATGGAAATGCTATAGATCAGGTCATTGGTATTCTTGACGTAATAATCGGCCGTGATCGTAATTTTATTGTCCAGAAACCCAAGGTCCACGCCTGCATCGAACTGATTGGTGCGCTCCCATTTCAGGTCGGGATTGGGAATACCCACGGGGTAAAAAGCAGATTTGATCGAGCGTCCAATGGTGTAGTTGCTTGAGGCCAGCGTGGGCAGCGAACTGTACAGACCGATTTCCTGATTGCCCGTCACGCCGTAGCTCACGCGAAATTTTAAGTCGGAAAAGAGCGATAAGCCAGAAATGAAGTCTTCTTCAATAGCCCGCCACGCCAGCGCGGCAGAGGGGAAGAAAGCGAACTTGTTGTTTTCGCCAAAGCGTGAGGAACCGTCGTAGCGACCACTCACGGTCAGCAGGTATTTACTTTTGTAATTATAGTTGAGCCGGCCCAGAAACGACAACATACTCCATTGGGTCAGTCCCGATCCGGGTTTGTTATAGATAGCCCCAGTGCCGAGGTCGTAGTCCTGCAGTACATCATTCACAAATCCCTGCGAGCCGGCGGTAAGATTTTCGGAAACGTTTCGCTGGAACGTAACTCCACCTACGGCATTTATTGTATGATTCTCATTCAGCGTCCGGGAATAACTTAGCGTGTTTTCGTTGAGCCAGTTGGTGTAAGTAGCGTCAGAAATGCTGGCTACGGCCTGCCCGGCGCTCTGGTAAATAGTGGAAGGGACGTAATTCTGGGACTTGGTGGCGAAGTAATCCAGACCGAACATCACCTTGGCTTTGAGACCGGGAATGATTTCCAGTTCTCCCGACATATCACCCAGCATGCGGGTAGTCTTGTTGGTAATTTTCATTTCCAAGGCCGTAGCTAACGGATTGGGGTACAGGCTTCCGGGCGTGTTTACCTGCGTGTAAAGCCCTTTCTCTGCATCTTCATAGATGGGCAGGGCAGGGTTGAATTTCAAAGCTCCCGTAACCACACCGCCCTGTCCGCCCGCATCGGTTTCAACCGACTTGGCGTTGGTGCGGCTGACATTCAGGTGCGAACCTACCTTGAAGCGCTTATTGACCTGCCTACTCAGGTTGATACGTCCTCCCAGGCGGTTAAAATTGGAGCCGAGAATAATTCCCTGCTGGTCGAGGTAGTTGAGCGATAGAGCGTAGGTGGTCTTGGTGTCGCCGCCCGAGAAGGAAAGCTGGTGGTTCTGCATGGGTGCAGAGCGGAATATCTCATCCTGCCAGTCAGTACCCCGACCATTGTTGGGGATGTTCGCGATAAACTTGGCGTCGTAGGGAGGCTTCAGACCGTCATTGGTATAAGCCTCGTTGACCAGCGTAGCATACTGGGTACCGTTGAGCACGGGGATGGTACGCGCCACGTTCTGGATGCCGTAGTAAGAGTCCAGTGAAATGGCATCACGCCCTACCTTGCCACTCTTGGTGGTGATGAGCACCACGCCGTTGGCCGCTCGGGCTCCGTAAATGGCCGTGGAGGAGGCATCTTTCAGGATTTCCAAGCTCTCGATGTCGGCAGGATTTATCGTGGACAATGGGCTCATACGGCCATTGCCACCCGTGTCGCCAAAGCCACCACCGCTGTACACCGGCACGCCATCAATGACGTAAAGCGGTTCATTACCGCCCTGCAGCGAACTGGAACCCCGAATACGGATGGAGGCGATGGCACCGGGCATCCCGGAAGTTTGCGTCACCTGAACGCCCGGTGCGCGGCCCGCCAGGCCCTGATCAATGGCCGAGATGGGCGATTGCTGTACCTCACCTACCTTGATTGAGGCTACTGAGCCGGTCAGGTCGCTTTTTCTCACTGTGCCATAGCCGACCACGATCATTTCATCGAGCGTCTGGGTATCAGGTACTAAACTTATGTTCAGGGTACTCTGGCTGTTGGAAACCTCTTTCTCCTGCGAGACGTAGCCTACGAAAGAAAACACCAAGGTTACCGATCCGTTCGGGAGTTCCAGTTGGTACTGCCCTTTGGTATCGGTGGTGGTGCCGCGTTGGGTACCTTTAATCAGTACGCTCACCCCGGGCAGCCCGGTTCCGTTCTCATCTGCTACGGTACCCCGCATGGTTTGCAGCATTCTGGACTGACCGTTTTTGATGCCCGCTGGCGTTAACCTGGATCCAGCAATGATGGTAGCTGGGCTGGCCTGGGCCATTTCCAGCGCGAAGGCCAAACAGAGAAGGATGGCACATGGTAGATGGAACCAGTCCAGACGCGAAGGTTGGTAGACTAGTGGTAGAGAAATTTTCATAGAAAAAAGGTTTTAGGTCTAGAAAAAAGGGTCGGTAAATCGTACCAATCAAAGTTTTTGTTTGCTTGATTATACTATCCAAACGAGTTACTGGATTTAATAGAATTTTCACTTTCCAGCCTATTTCGCTCCCATCAGGAGGAGCAAACGAGAAACCTGAATCTACTTTTCCACGAAAGCTGGCCGGATTTCAGTAGTGAGAGACGAATCAAACGAACGGGCTATTTTTGTCAACCGATCGACCACTTTAGGGTTGGCGTCAGCCACACTCCTGGTTTCTCCGATGTCGGTGGCAAGATTGTAGAGCCAGGGTAGGGGGGTAGTGGGCTTCGTATCCAGCAGGGCTTCTTTTATAGGCTGCTTACCGGCCCACTTTTCGCTGGGTTCTAGGAAATGAAGTTTCCAGTCTCCTTTTCGGATGGCGGCAAGTTCTCCATCACGCCCGTAGTAGCACAGAAAATCGTAGGGGGACTTTGCATTCTTTACCTGCATCAGCGGAAAAATATCGTGGCCGTCGATTTTTCGGTCGGTAGGGATTTTTGCCCCTACCCGTTTGGCCAGGGTTGGATAAAAATCCATCATAGTGGCCAACTCCCCGCACACGCTTCCGGCCGGAATTTGCCCCGGCCAGCGGACGATGAGGGGTACCCTGAAGCCCGCCTCCCAGGTACTCCCTTTCCCCCCGTGCAGGGGAGGAGCGGCTACGCCCGATGGCCCGTTGTCGGAAGTGAACACGACGATAGTGTTGTCGAGGATTCCGGCTGCTTCCAGTTCTTTGAGTATTTCGCCGCAACTCCAATCGAGTTCCTCCGTCATATCGCGGTACAGCCCATTTTCTCCTTCATGGCGGCGGAATTCTTTGGAAGCGTACAGGGGAATATGAATCGCACTGTGCGCCATGTACAGGAAGAAGGGTTTGTCCTTGTTTTTTTGGATAAAGGATACTGCCTCTTTCGTATAATCCTGGGTTATCTGGTCATATTCAACCTCACTGTTCTTTTTCAAAAGGGTCGTGTTGCGGTACAGGTCCGACCGGCCGTGATTAGGCCCCGGCATTCCGTAATAATAGTCGAATCCCTGGGCGTTCGGCTTTACTTCGGGCAGCAACCCCAGGTGCCATTTTCCGATAGCGCCGGTGGTATAGCCCTGGTCTTTCAGTAGCTCGGCCAGGGTTTTTTCAGTGGGATTTAATCCGCTGTGTGTATCCGGGGGAAGGACCGCTACGTGCAGGCCCACTCGTTTGGGGTAGCTACCTGTCATTAGGCTGGCGCGGGTTGGCGTACAAACCCCCGCCGGGGCGTAAAAGTCCGTGAACCGCACGCCCTGGGTAGCCAGTCGGTCCAGGTTCGGCGTTTTTATCTCTGCTGCCCCATAACAGCTCAAATCGGTATACCCCAGGTCGTCTGCCAGAATAAAAATAATGTTGGGTTTAGCTGGCGCTGTGGTTGAGTCACGGAAAGCGAAGTGAGCCACAGAGAACAGGCACAGCAATACGAGTGCAGGCCAATATCCGGCAATAGATCTGGGAGGAGTCATAGGATTGTTAATCTTATTCATAATCTAATTTTCAGCTGCGTGCTTAACTTCATTTTTTAACCGGGAATGTGCATTACCAACCCGGATTTTGTTCCAGCTTCGGATTCAGAGAAAGTTCGCTGACGGGGATGGGTAAGAGATTGTAGTATTCCAGATACCCGGCGGGGAATTTGGTTTCAATAATGCCGCCCAGATGATCCTTGACGACGATCGGATAGATATTTTTTCCAATCCCCCAACGCTTGATGTCGGACCAGTACAAACCCTCCATGGCAAACTCGATCCTTCGTTCCTTGCGCAACCGGGCGCGGGCTTCTACCTGAGAAAGTCCGGTCGGGAGCGGGAGCAACTTAACATCTGTGCGTTGAGTTCTGACGCGGTTGATGAGGGCAATCGCTTCGTCCAGATTTTTGTTTGTTTCGATCAATGCTTCGGCTTTTGAAAGCAACACATCGGCGTACCTCATCAGGATGTTGTTAATGGAAGACTGTCCCGACGGGGGGAGAGCAGCCATATCGTTCTCCCGGTATTTCCGGGTGCTCAAATGCTTCAGGCGATTCCCCGGATGGTTGTATGCTCCGCCAGGGTACAGGTAATTGGGGAACTTGAAACCCAGAATAGTCGTGCCGGGCATAACCACAGTGAACCCCAACCGTGGATCCCTTTTTTTGAGGGGATCTTTGGGGTCCACTGGCGAGCCGTCGACTGTTTCGTAGGCGCTGACCAGGTCATCGGTGGGTACGTAGCGGGTGCCCCGGGTAAAGCTCCCCGTACCCGTGCCGCAGAACTGATCCAGGAAGGTACCCTGTGAGTTTTCGCCCGAAATGTACTGAATATCGAACAAGACCTCCTGGTTATTCTCGTTTTGCTGTTTGAATAACCCCTCGTAACTCGGGTACAAATTGTATTTGTTCAGGGCATCAATTTGGGCGATTACTTCCAATACCTTATCG
>JBBRDE010000084.1:0-18972 GCA_038204185.1 Cytophagales bacterium | reverse complement strand
TTATCCTTGGTGAATAATACCCAATCTGAGTTCCATATGTGAGGAATAAGCTGTACAGAGAATCATTCCGGGTGAGTAGGAAGGGGATTTCACGGCTTTTTTAGTGCTAGAAGCAATATTGAACATTTTTACCCCGTCACCCATCAGATGAATCTGATTACCTTTTTAACGTATTTCGCAGCCATGACCATCGCAGCATCGTCTCACCAGGATCCCCCACTGATCAAGGAAGGGGCTACCCTCCAAAAACTGGCCGGTGAGTTCGCCTTCACCGAAGGCCCTACCTCCGATGCCGAAGGCAACGTTTATTTCACCGATCAGCCCAACGACCGCATTATGAAGTGGACTGTAGACGGTCAGCTATTAACCTATATGCAGCCTTCTGGCCGATCAAACGGCATGTACTTCGACCGCAAAGGCCGACTGTGGTCGTGTGCCGATGCAAAAAACGAGCTTTGGATTATTGATAAAAATAAAAAGAAAGAAACCATCGTCGTGAAAGACTACCACGGCAAGCTGCTCAACGGCCCCAATGACGTGTGGGTGCTGCCCGACGGTAGCGCTTACTTCACCGATCCTTTTTATCCCCGCACCTGGTGGGACCGCAAGGATATGAAGCAAGACGTGCAGGGTGTCTATTTTTTGAGTAAAGATCACAAGACGCTCAAACGGGTTGTCGATGACATGAAACAACCGAACGGTATCGTAGGTACCCCTGATGGTAAAATCCTGTACGTAGCCGACATTGGGGGCGGAAAAACCTATTCTTATAAAATCAATAAAGACGGCTCACTGAGCGACAAGAAGTTATTCTGCGAAAAAGGCTCAGACGGGATGACCATCGACAACCGGGGTAATGTCTACCTCACCCACGGTGACGGTGTGACGGCTTTTAACCCACAAGGCGAAAAACTCGTAAACATCCCAACCGGCGAAGGATGGACGGCTAACGTGTGCTTCGGCGGGAAGGATCATGCCACACTTTTCATTACAGCCAGTAAAGGGTTTTATTCCGTCGATATGAATGTGCAAGGTGTCAAACCCTGAGCGATACCGGGTTAAAATCCGATTTACGCGTCTTTTATAAATATGACACCATCCTACTATATTCCCAACCGCTTGCCCCATGAGGGGGCGGTTGCTACTTGGCGGCTAACCCACTGCGCTTTACCTGCTCTATTGCTCATCTTATTGAACCTAGTGGGGTTTTCGAATCCGGTATTCGCTCAGAAAGGTACCCTCAAAGGCCGCATTGTCGACAGCCAAAGCAATGCACCGCTGCCTTTTGCCAGCGTGCGCCTCTATAAGTCCGGTGTTGGATCGGAGAAAGATTTGGTAACCGGCGACGTGGCCGACGATGCCGGAAATTTTTCAATTCCCGTGGCCCCAGGTACCTACTACGCCCTGGTGGAGTTTATGGGCTACCAGCCTCTGAAAACGAATGTCTTTACGCTTGCTGCCGATAAAAGCGTGCAGGATCTGGGAACCATCAAGTTAGTTTCGACGATCAACACGCTGGACGAGGTGGTGGTTCAGGCCGAAAAAAGCTCGATGGAACTCTCGCTGGATAAGCGAATTTTCAATGTAGGTAAGGACCTGGCTAATGCCGGGGGTACCGCTACCGATATCTTGAGCAATATTCCGTCTGTGTCTGTGGACCCCGAAGGCGGCGTGAAGTTGCGCGGCAGCGGCAATGTGCGGATTCTGGTAGATGGTAAACCCTCGGGCCTGGTGAGTTTTAAAGGGGGCAGCGGCTTGCAGCAGTTGCCCGGAAGTCTCATTGAGCGCGTGGAGATCATCACCAATCCTTCGGCCCGTTACGAAGCAGAAGGCATGGCGGGAATCATCAACATTATCCTGAAAAAAGAGCGAAAGGAGGGCTTTAATGGCTCCTTTGAGGTTATTACGGGTCAGCCGGTCAACTACGGTGGCGCGGCCAACCTGAATTACCGGCACCGCAAGGTGAATTTCTTCATCAACTACGGTATTGCCTACCGCATATCACCCTGGCGCAGTTCGCAGGATCAGGAAGTGTACCGCAATGACACCACGTTCTACACCCGGCAGACCTCGACAGGAAAAATCAGGGGCTTCAACCAGAATATCCGGGGAGGACTGGATTTTTTCTTCACCGAAAAAAGCATCCTGACGGCTTCGTACCTATTCCGCCGAAGCGATGCCAACCGCGTGACTAACATTACTTATCGTGACTTCGCGCGCTCGTTTCAAAATCCGACAGGTACCACCTACCGTCGGCAGGATGAGGACGAGATCGAACCTAACTCGGAATATGTGTTGAGCTGGCGGCGGCAGTTTGCCCGTCCGGGGCACGAACTGACCACCGAGGTACGGTTCCTGGACAATTGGGAAAACTCCGACCAACTATTTACGCAGCGGACTGAGCAGCCCGGTGCAGGTATGGATCCCCGCCGGAATGTGTTGCAAAATTCGGTGAACGATGAGTTCGAAAAACAGCTCCTCCTGCAGGTTGATTATGTGAAGCCGCTGTGGAAAGATGGGAAATTTGAAACGGGGGTACGTACCAGTTTCCGCGATATGGTGAACGATTATGTCGTCAACGAACGCAACGAGCAGGGTGCGTGGGTACCTCTGCCCGATCTGAAGAACTACTTCATTTACAACGAAAATATTCACGCGGCGTACGCGATTTTAGGCAATAAGTCAAACAAGATCTCGTACCAGCTAGGTGTCCGAGCGGAATACACCGACGTAAAAACCACCCTGCGCCAGACCAACGAAGAAAATCCCCGTCGCTACGCCAATTTGTTTCCCAGTGCGCATTTTACCTACAACATTACCCAGAATAATGCCCTGCAACTCAGTTACAGCCGACGCATCCGCCGCCCGGTGTACAACGATTTGAGCCCGTTCATGACCTTTACCGATAGCCGGAATTTTTCGAGCGGCAACCCGAACCTGAATCCCGAGTACAGCAATGTCATGGAGGTAGGCCACATCAAGTTCTTCGACAAAGGCTCGTTTACCTCGTCGATTTACTACCGCATGACCCAGGATAAAATCGATCGCATCAGGCAGGTCAATACCGACGGATTTTCGGTCACCCGGCCCGAAAACTTGCTGTCGGAGAATGCCTACGGCGTAGAGTTTACGAGTTCACTTACCCCGGTAAAATGGTGGAAAAACGATTTTAACTTTAATTTTTTCCACGCCAACATCGACGGCAGCAATATTCTGGATAGCTACAAACGGCAAACGTACAGTTGGTTTGCCCGGCAGACGTCGCGCTTTACCTTGGGAAATGGATTTGACACCCAGATACGGGTAAATTATGAAGCTCCCCAGAAAACCGCTCAGGGTACCCTCAAATCGTTGTTCTACATGGATTTGTCGGCTAGTAAGGATGTATTCAAAGGGAAGGGTACCCTCAATTTCAGCGTGCTCGACGTATTCAATTCCCGCCGCTACCGCAGCATCACCGAAGGTCCCAATTTCTATACGTACAGTAACACCCAGCGCCAGATGCGCCAGGTGAATCTTACCCTCAACTACCGCATCAACCAGAAAAAATCCGACAAACCCAAGAAGGAAGGGGAGGGGTTTTAGGTAGTTGAGAGTGGAAAATTGAAAGTGAAGAATTAATGAGTAGAGAAAACGATAGCTCCAATTTTTCATGCCTCATAAACTCTCTAACGCTTGTTCCCAATCCCGGATCAGATAGTCCGCGTCTTCCAGGCCGATGTACACCCGCGCCATGCGGTGGCGTTCGATGGTCGGGTCGAAGTCTTCGGGCGCCATGCCTGCGGCCTGGGGCAGGATCAGCGACTCGTGACCGCCCCAGGAAACGGCCATCAGGAAATGTTGCAAAGAGAAGGTAAAGTGCTCGATCTGGGCGTGGCTTTTGGCTTTCAGTACCACCGTTAGTAAGCCACAGGCTCCCGACATCTGCTTTTTGGCCAGTTCGAGTTGGGGAAACTCTTCGTCGAACGGAAAAATGACCCGCTCGATTTTAGGATGTCGTTTCAGGTAGGTCAACATTTCCTGCGTTGTTTTGGTAATGCGTTCCAGCCGCATGGGAAAGGTACGTAAGCCGCGTAGCAGCAGCCAGGCATCGAAGGGGGGGAGTTGCGATCCCGTGTTGAGCACCTGTTCCATAAAAATCTTATGCAGCAATTCCTTTGATCCGGTCAGTACTCCGGCTACGGTGTCGCTGTGGCCGCCGATGTACTTCGTGGCCGATTGCAGGCTAAGGTCGATGCCCAGGGCGTGGGGCTTTTGGTACAGTGGTGTACAGTAGCTGTTGTCGATGATTGTCAGGATATTACGGCTTTTGGCGAGCTCAGCGATCGCCGCCAGATCCTGCAACTCATAAGTAAGCGTATTCGGCGATTCCAGGTAAATGATCCGGGTTTCGGGGCGCAGGGCGGCTTCGAAATTTTCAATTTTTGTCCCATCTATATAGGTCGTATTGACCCCAAATCTGGGCAGGATATTGTCAAACATCCGGTAGGCCCAGGTGTAAGGTTTTTCCACCGAAACGATATGGTCGCCGGATTTGACGTTGGCCAGCACGGCGCAGAAAATTGCCGATGCCCCGCTGTTGAACGTCAGGGCATCTTCGGCCCCGTCCAGGGCGGCCAGTTTTTTTCGCAGCATATCGCTGGTCGGGTTGACCCCCCGCGAATATACGTAGGTGGACATCTCGTCGGCGAAGGCCGCACGCAGATCGGCGAAAGAATCGAACGCAAAGTTGCTAGTCTGGATAATCGGTGGCGAAACCGCATTGAAATATTTTTCGCGATCTTCGCCTAATTCGTTGATAATGTAAGAAATGTCCATGGGGGCCCCTTGAGGCAGGTTACTTTTCAGTAAATGGGAAAGCTGCCAAGATAGGGCAGAAACGGTATTTTATGAAGTGGATACTGCCCCAGGATATTAATTATCCGTCAAAGTGGCCTTTGGTCCAAAGGCTTCCAGGGCTTCCTGCGAAATTATTCCCTCGCGCACCGAGTGAAGAATGGCCTCGTTGCTGTGCTTAAAATAGCAAATACTGACTCCCAGGCCCTCTATATTGCTGATAATAGCCGCCACTTTGGATTTCGGAACCCCGGTAGTCTGCCGTATGTAGATAGCGCGGATGTTTTTAGGGTAAATCTTACAGATATTTTCGTAGATCGTAGGGTCGTGCTGCGAATCATCGCCGAGCAGAATAAATTGGTGCCGGGGGTAAAAGGTGACGATGTGTTCAATCTTGGTTTGCTTGTGCTGGTGCGACCCGCCTCCGCTGCTCAGGAAGTCTAACAGATTGTCCTTGATGTTTTTTAATTTCAATACTGCTTTAGGGAGCTCATGCTTGGCAATGAAGCGATTGATGTAATCGTACAGATTCCACTCGCTGCTGGATACGTAGAAAAAGGTGTTCTTGCCGGAGGCTTCGCCCGACTTCCCCGCCAGGCTGAGCAGTTGATAATGCTTGACCACATCCTCGAACGGCTTGCGTGCCTCCACATTCCGGGTAAGCATGACGTAGAGTTTTTTCAACACTGTGCCGCTATAAGAAACCAGAAATGTGTCGTCGATGTCCGAGACAATCGTATAACCTCCTTCGCTGGGTACGAGCAGGTCGTCCTGTCGGGTTAGGCGCACGGCTTCGCCATTGATGTTGTCATCGAGGACTACAGCAAAGGGGTGCCAACCACTGGGGAGTTTTTTTGATAGGGGGATTGCAAAGCGGAAATAGCCGTCGAAAAGCGTCCGGGTTTCGATTTCCTCTCCGTCGAACTGTAATATTACTTTGGCATTGGCGACAGTTTTGACCGAAAAGAGCTGAAAGACGGAGCGGATGTACCGAAATCCCTGGCGGTCGTATAAATCCTGAGAGGAGGGGTATCTGCGGAAAACATGGCCTTGTACTACCACTTCGCGGTCATTGGCGTAGCCCCGGTATAGTTTTAGTTCGTGAGAATGCATTCAGAAAAATTGTATCGTTTTCCTAACCTACTAAAAGGGTATGCCATTTCCTAAAAAAGTACTGTTGATCGTCAATCCCATCGCGGGCGATGTGGACAAAACCGAATTGATTGAAAATATTGAAGGCAAGGCCAAAACGCAGGGGTTTGACCTCCAGGTGTACAAGACCAACGGTGAAAACGACCGCCAGTCAATTGAACAGTTTCTGCAGGATTTTCAACCCGACCGCGTATTGGCGGCAGGCGGCGATGGTACTATCAATCAAATCGCCGATATCATCCGGGAGTACCCGGTTACGCTGGGCCTGTTGCCGCTGGGGTCGGCCAATGGCCTGGCTACCAACCTGGGGGTACCCACGGCCTGGGAAGATGCCGTCGAAGTTGCGCTGGGCGAACATACTTCCTGCCTGGACGGCATGATGATAAACGGACGGTTGGGCCTACATCTAAGCGACTTAGGATTGAATGCCCGGCTGGTTAAGAACTACGAGGAAGGCGAAACCCGTGGCAAGTGGGGGTATGCCAAGGAGGTGATCCGCACCCTGAGCGAGCACGACCTTTTTCGGGTGCGCATCACGACCGATACCGAAACCGTGGAAACCGACGCTACGATGGTCATCCTGGCCAACGCTACCATGTATGGTACCGGGGTGGTGATCAATCCTAATGGGAGTCTGTGCGATGGTAAGTTTGAGATCATAGTCGCCACAAGATTCGATATCATCGAGTTGGCCAAGTTGATTGCCGGCACAACCGAACTGAATCCCGAAGTGGTCAGGACGTTTTGTACAACCCGTGCTGAAATCGAATGCCTGGATAAAAAAGTGCTTTTTCAGGTCGATGGCGAATTCATCGGTCCGGTGAACCGGGTGAAGGCCCACATATTGCCCAGTATGCTGAGTGTGGCGGTTCCCATGATGGCCGAAACGGTAAAATAAGGCAGCTCGTAATCCTGGATTAAGCTGAATTCATTCCCTGGTACTTCCCTAAACTCATTACCTTTGTCCCGATCAAATTGGAAAGGTATGAATCAGCAGGAGATAACCGGGTACCTCAGGGAAAACAACATTCAGAAAATCAAATTCGCGTTTGCGGACATTGATGGTGTGCTGCGGGGCAAGCTTATTCATCGCAGGAAATTTCTGGAAGGGCTGGAAGCGGGATACGGCTTTTGCGATGTGGTGTTCGGCTGGGATAGCGCCGATGTGCTTTACGACAATGTAAAACTCACGGGCTGGCACTCAGGGTACCCCGACGCCCCCGCCCGCATCGACCTGGGTACCTTTCGACAAATTCCCTGGGAAAATGACCAGCCCTTTTTTTTGGCTGATTTTAGCAAGCCCGACGGAAACGATTTGGCCGCCTGTCCGCGCAGTTTGCTCAAACGTATCGTGCAACAGTGCACTGACCTTGGCTTTCACGCTGAATACGCCCAGGAATTCGAGTGGTTCAATTTTCGCGAAACACCGGAGTCCTTACAGGAAAAGGAGTTTCGGCACATGCAGCCGCTTACGCCTGGGATGTTCGGCTACTCCATTCTGCGCCCGTCCGGTGAAAGCGATTTCTTCAATGACTTGTTCGACTGGCTAGGCGAGTTTGACATACCTCTGGAAGGACTGCATACAGAGACAGGCCCGGGTGTCTACGAGGCCGCCATCATCCATGACGAAATTCTCAAAGCTGCCGACAAAGCGGTACTTTTCAAAACAGCCGTTAAAGAAATAGCCTACCGCCACGGGATCGTGGCCACCTTCATGGCCAAATGGAGTGCCGAATTGCCGGGTTGCAGCGGTCATATTCACCAAAGCCTGTGGTCGCCCGACCAAAGCCAGAATCTATTTTATGATGCGGAGGATGCAGACAAAATGAGTCCACTGATGAAGCAATTCATCGCCGGACAGCTCCACTGCCTACCCCATATCCTGCCTATGTTTGCCCCAACGGTCAATAGCTACAAACGGTTAGTGGAAGGAGCCTGGGCCCCAACTACCTTTACCTGGGCCATCGAAAATCGCACCACCGCCCTGCGCGTCATCAACGATACTATGGGACATACCCGCGTGGAGCACCGCGTGGCTGGGTCCGATTCCAACCCATACCTGGCCATGGCCGCTGCCCTGGCTTCGGGCCTGTACGGGATCAAAAACAAACTTTCACTGGACATAGCCGCTACGCAGGGCAACGGCTACGAAAACAAAGAACAAGGTACCCTCCCGGCTAACCTGTGGGATGCTACCCAAGCCATGAAAGCCAATCCACTGGCCGTCGAACTGTTCGGCGAAGCCTTCGTCAATCACTTCACCAGCACCCGCGACTGGGAATGGCGCCAGTACGCCCGCCAGGTTAGCAACTGGGAATTAAAGCGGTATTTTGAGATAATTTGAGTGGCAAAGACACAGAGGCACAAAGTGGCATAGTACCTGTGCAATAAAGTGACAGAAGGCAAGATTCTAAGCAACAGAACAAAAAGGAGGGACTGAGTCCAGGTAACAAACATTCATCCTTCATCACTCATCATTATAAATACGTGCGTTTAATCGATTATCCCGAAATAATTAAAGAAGCCTGGGCGGGCTTCGATGCTTCCAAAAGCATTGTCAACATTGACGACATCAGTGCCAAGGTATCGACGAACCACGTCTTCCGGGTACTGTTGGATACGGACGAAACGGTGATTGCCAAACTCTCCTACTTTGGGAAGTACGAACACTTTAAGGAAGATCACCGGATTATTCATGCGTTGTCGACCAACCTGCTGTATCCATTCGAGAATGTGCTGGCCAAGTCGCTGGTGAAGAATAATCAGGTTTATACCTATAGGTACCAGAAAGCATTAATCGATACTTGGGTTGTTTTTTATAACCCGATCCGGGCCAAGGAGAAGCTGCCCCGTCGGCTGGACGAAACCCAAATTCGCGACCTGGCCCGAGAAATGGCGAAGTTTCACAAGGCCTGTTTTAGAGCCAACAGTACCCTGCCCAAATCCTCCAAAAAATTACGGACGGATGTTCAGCAACTGCTGGATATCCTGGATACCGAAACCGGGGAGTTTGAACACCGGATGCACGTGGATTTTCTGAAAGAACAGTGTGGGATTTTTCTGAAAAATATCAATAAGCTGAATGTTGCCTCCTTCGACCTGATGCCCGTTTTTGTGGACTGGAATATCGGTAATTTTTCAGTCAACGAAAATTTTCAGTTGTATTCCCGTTGGGATTACGACTGGTTCCGGGTGTCGAGCCGGATCATGGATTTTTATTTCCTGAGTCGTGTGGTGTCGAATGTGGGCGACCGGACAGCGTTCAGCTATTACATTGGGCCGCTGATGGAAGACCGCTTTCTGCTTTTTTTAAAGGAGTACCACGCGGTATATCCACTAACCGAAAACGAGGTGCGTTTCATGAAGGAAGCGTACCGTTTCTTCATTCTTAATTATGTGATAAAATACGGACGGTACTTTTTTCACCGTACCTACGCCATCAAATTGCAGCGCGAAGCCTACGAAATTTACTTCCCCAGCATCGAAAAGGAATTTGATGCCGACCGGATTTTACGTAGTTTGGGTATTTGAAGATATATTAGACCTGGAAATTTACGCTACCCATGATGCAATTGGACAATTTTAAGTCGGTGGTGGAAAACTACGACGTCGTTTTCTTCGATGCCTTTGGGGTATTGAAAACCCACGATTCGCTCATTCCCGGCATTGAAAAAACTTTCGCCTACCTGCGGAAGCATCAGAAAGATTTTTATGTGTTGACCAACGACGCCTCCCGCAGTCCCAGCGAACTGGCGGCTTCCTACCACCGCCTGGGTTTGTATGATATTGTGCCTGAGTGTATTATTTCATCGGGTATGCTGGCGCGCGATTACCTGGCGCTTAAAGTTCGCGAAGGTACAGTGGCCTACCTGGGTACCCCCCAATCCGCCCATTACCTCGAAACTCTTGGCCTTAAAACGATTCCCATCTGTGAATTAAACCTGGATGACGTGGACGAGGTCAGTGCGCTGGTGATGCTCGATGACGAAGGCTTCGACTGGAACACCGACTTGAGTAAGGCTGTCAATCTGCTGCGCCGCCGCAATATTCCGGTGGTGGTGGCCAACACCGACCGTACTTTCCCCATGTCCCTGCATCAGGTGGCCATTGCTATCGGGGCGGTGGCCGATATGATCGAGAGTATTGTGGGCAAACACTTTATTCGCTTTGGCAAGCCTGATGCCCAGATGTTCATCTTCGCTTACGAGCACATCAAAAATTACCCGAACGTCAGTAAAAAGGACATCCTGATGGTAGGGGATACCCTGCATACCGATATTCTGGGCGGTAATAAGTTCGGCCTCGATACGGCCCTGGTATTGACCGGCAACACGCAGGGGCACGAGGCTGAAATGAAAATCCATAGTATGGGGATTATACCTACCTACATCTGTGAATCGGCGGTTGTCTGATTCAAATTTGAGGCCTGATTGACCTGGCTTTTCGTTGGTCAAAGCCCCGTCATTTTTTCAAGCGATTCAGGATAGCGGGGGCTTCCAATTCTGATACTTTCGATCTCACGGAGTTCTTCCTTGGTAAAGTCCAGGCCCGTTGCGCCGATATTTTCTTCAAGCCGATGTAGCTTCGTCGTACCCGGAATCGGTACAATCCAGAGTTTTTGGGCCAGAAGCCAAGCCAAGGCGATTTGGGCCGGGGTAGCGTTCTTTTTTTCTCCCATTCGGTACAATAACGAAATCAGATTCTGATTGGCTTTCCGAGCCTCCGGCGTAAAGCGGGGTAGGTGATTTCGGAAGTCAGTAGCATCTAGCTGCGTCGTTTCGTCCATCTTGCCCGTCAGGAAGCCCCGTCCCAGCGGACTGTAAGGGACGAATCCGATGCCCAGTTCTTCGAGTGTAGGAAACACTTCTTCCTCGGGATTTCGCCACCACAGCGAGTACTCGCTCTGCAGAGCCGTGACGGGCTGCACGGCGTGGGCGCGGCGGATGGTATCGGCACCGGCTTCCGAAAGGCCGAAGTGCTTCACTTTTCCTGCCTGAATCAAGTCTTTCACGGCTCCGGCTACCTCTTCGATGGGTACATCAGGATCGACACGATGCTGGTAGAACAGGTCGATCACTTCCACTTTTAACCGTTTGAGCGACGCTTCGGCCACCGTTCTGATGTGTTCGGGGCGGCTATCGACCCCCCCCATCGTGCTGTTCTCGACCTTGAACCCGAACTTGGTGGCGATGGCTACCTGATTGCGGAAGGGTGCGAGGGCTTCGCCGACCAGTTCTTCGTTGGTGAAGGGGCCGTACACTTCCGCCGTGTCGAAGAAAGTAACGCCCCGCTCTACGGCGGCGTGGATCAGCGCTATCATGTCCTTTCTATCAGGCAGCGGTTTGTAGCCGTGGCTCATGCCCATGCAGCCGAGGCCGAGGGAGGATACTTCCAGAGGGCTGTTTCCGAGTTTACGCGTTTGCATGGTATTGAGATTTTTTGATAGAACATTTACACATTACTTGTTCGACTTTGTTTGCAGAGCAATGGGTTCTGGTGAACGACCCATAGGCTGTTTTTATTCTTTCTTGACTAAATTGCCCGTAAAGTTGGCGGATACATTAAGCTGTTTAGCGCAATATACCACCATGAGTAACCCGACGATCAATGCCGACAATGCTTCAATCAGTTGATTACCTGCTGCGCCAATATCGCGCCAAATCCGAAATGATTATACTGATTCGGGATTCAATTCCGAAATAATGATGTATTTTCAGGATTCAATTCCGACATGACGATCCGATTGGTTAAATGGTTGACAGCAAAGGTAAGTTCGTTGGCCAGTATATCGAACTGCTGACCAAAGCGCCACGTCCTATTTTTGGCGCACCACCCAGCAATAGGAAATCGACCTGATCGGAGAGTACGAGGGAAGTGCGTGGCAGGCGTTCGAGTTTAAATGGAAAGGAAACGAACGGGTGCGGTTTCCCCAGACTTACACGGTTAACTATCCCGGCGCTTCGACAGCGACCGTTCTTCTCAAGACAGTGGAGGTTTTTTTGTTGTGACGCTGTGCTTGTCAGTGTAAGAGGTTACAAGGCCGGAGAAACTACCGTTTGAAAGGATTTTGGTGGTCGCTGCAGGTGAAATCAGTTTGAATCAGTAGATTTATAGCTTCCTAATTGATGGAGGATGATTCTAAGAAATACAAAAATTACGGCACAAAAAATTGAATAAAATATCAGAAAAATACAAATAAATACAAAAATTATTGCAAAACTTGCGTATATACAGGAGTTAGGGCGAAATTGAGCGGGCGAAAAGAACCGAAATAGGGCTGGGGGAAGGGCAAAAAAACTGAGTAAGCGAATAGTCAAGCATTGTACAAATGGGATTTGCGGAAAGCGGTTGCTTTCTGAGCGAATTGCTCTTACAACGCCTGTCTAAGTTAGCGAAAATAGACCATAAAGTCAAATTTTACACCAACTTAGCCGTGGATAAGCTGCTAATACCGCAAAAACAACTTCGTCAATCAACCATTGACGCAATAATTTTTCCGGTTTCGGTTCTTTTCTTTTTCGCTCAACTGTCAGTGCCTTACCCTGCGGGTCACTTCGCCATGCCGACGGACGTTATCGGTCATGCTATGGCGACAGTTCGTAACCAAACAGACAGACATAAAAATGAACAGGAATACAATTTTCAAACAAGCCGTGTTTGCCATCCTTCACAAAAGGAAAATAGAAGCAACACCACCCACAAGCCAACGCAAGTTGCATCACATTTTATTATGCTCAATAGCACAACTTACCTTTTCAAATAATCGGTTCAAATTTTAATTCCTCATCTGTAAAATGTCTACAACCTCTCTTAACCTTTTACTTGCCGATGATGATAGTGACGATTGTTTTTTCTTTAAGGAAGCATTAGAAGAACTACCCATATCCGCAAAACTTACCACCGTAAATGACGGCATGCAACTCATGCAACAGATTTCTGCAAAAGAAACTTTACTACCCGATGCTCTTTTCCTTGACCTAAACATGCCCCGCAAAAGTGGAATCGAATGTTTATCAGAAATAAAAAGAATTAATAAATTAATGAACGTACCTGTAATTATCTACTCTACCTCTCTTAATATGGAAGTTGTAGATTTACTTTACCAGAAAGGAGCCCTTTATTACATTCGCAAGCCTGGTGAATTTAATGGATTAAAAAAAGTAATCTTAGAAGTGGCTACACTCATAATTCAAAAAAAAATAACTCAACCTGGAAGAGATAAATTTATACTTCAAGCATAAGTAATGGTTATATGAACAATAAAAATTTTGACCATTATTTTCTTAGAGGAGGTGGAGAGATGGGTGCTCTTATAAGAGCAAAAGATTGGAGTAAAACATCTTTAGGCGACCCCTCAGACTGGCCTCAAAGCCTCCGCACCATGGTTGCCGTGATGCTCGATAACCCCTTTGGAATGTATATAGCCTGGGGCAGCGAATATATCCAGCTATACAATGACGGGTATCGCCCGATACTTGGAGCTACCAAACATCCCCAGGCATTGGGCATCAGCACACGAGAAACATTTTCAGAAATATGGGACACCATTATAAGATCTATGTTTGATGGAGTGATGAAAGGGGAAGCTGTTGGTTATCCTGATTTAATGTTACCCTTAAACAGAAACGGTTTTGTAGAAGAATGTTATTTTGATTTTTCTTATAGCCCTATCAGAAAAGATAATGGAGAAGTAGGCGGAGTATTGGTAACAGTTATAGAAACTACTGATAAAAAAAAGGCACAGGAAACATTACTAGAAAATTCTACCCAGTTAAAATTTGCCATGGATGCTGCCGAACTAGGTGCTTGGGATTATAATCCTGCCACCAATAAGTTTACAGCCAATAACCGTTTAAAAACATGGTTCGGATTATCTGCATCTGAGGAAATAGAACTTCACCATGCCACAGATGCCATTGCCGAAAAAGATAGAGACAGGATTATTATGGCCATTAAAAAAGTGCTGGATTATTCATCGGGTGGCATTTATGAGGAGGAATACAGTATTATTAACCCATTAACTAATAAAGAAATCATTGTGCAGGGTAAAGGCAGGGTATGGTTTAATGATGAAAAAATTGCCTACCGTTTTAATGGCGTATTACAAGAGGTTACTGAAAATGTGTTGGCCAGAAAAAAAATAACAGAAAGCGAAGAACAGTTCAGTACCCTGGCAGATAATATGGAAAACCTTGCCTGGCTTGCAGATGGTGAAGGATGGATATACTGGTATAATAAAAGATGGTTAGAATACACTGGGCTTACCCAGGAAGAAATGCAGGGATGGGGCTGGCAAAAAGTTCATCACCCGGATCATGTAGAACGGATAGTTGAAATGGCACAAAGAATATGGCATACCAACGAAACATTCGAACTCACTTTTCCCCTTCGCAGGCATGATGGCGAATACAGGTGGTTTCTCACCCGTGGGTATCCAGTCACAAATGAAGAAGGCAAAATTTTCCGATGGATAGGAACCAACACAGATATAACCGAACAAGTTGAAGCAAGAAAAAAAATTGAGGATAGTGAAACCCGGCTACAACTAATCACGGATGCGCTACCCGTGCTCATTGCCTATATTGACAAAAACAGTACTTACCGATTTAACAATAAAGCCTACGAAACCTGGTTTGGTCATCCTAATACAGAAATCTATGGAAAACACATAGCTGATGTACTTGGCGAAGCAGCATATAAAAACCTGAAGCCTAAGATGGACAAGGTGTTGTCGGGTAAACCGGTGCATCTTGAAATGCCTGTGCCTTATAAAGATGGAGGAACAAAATGGGTAGTTGCCGATTATATACCCCACTTTGGAGAAGACAACGAAGTATTGGGCTTTTATTCAGTGGTAAACAATGTTACAGCCATTAAAGAAGCGGAAAAGTTAAACTGGAAGCTGGCTGCTATAGTGCAATCATCAGAAGATGCCATCATAAGTAAAACATTGGATGGAATTATTACCAGCTGGAACCCCGGGGCAGAAAAAATATTGGGCTATTCTGCCGCAGAAATGATTGGTAAACCCATTCATATAATAATACCTCCTGACAGGCGGGAGGAAGAGCCAAGCCTCATTAACCAAATATCTAATGGTGAAACTGTACACCATTTTGAAACAAAGCGGCTACATAAAAACGGAAAGCTGATCGATATTTCCCTAACCGTTTCACCAATCAGAGACAATGAAGGAAATATTACAGGTGCCTCAAAAATTGCCAGGGATATTACAAATGAAAAATTGCAGCAACAAACTCTTTTAGAAAGCGAAGAGCAATTCAGTACCCTGGCAGACAATATGGAAAACCTTGCCTGGATGGCAAATGCAGATGGATGGATATACTGGTATAATAAAAGATGGTTAGAATACACCGGGCTTACCCTGGAAGAAGTGCAAGGGTGGGGCTGGCAAAAAGTTCATCACCCCGATCATGTAGAACGTGTAGTTGAACTATCAAAAAAAATATGGCATACCAATGAAACTTTTGAACTCACTTTTCCGCTTCGCAGGCATGATGGTGAGTTCAGGTGGTTTCTCACCCGCGGCCACCCGGTAACAAATGAGGAAGGAAAAATTATACGATGGATAGGAACCAATACAGATATTACTGAACACAAAAAAGCCGAAGACCAATTTCAGCAAATGGCTGAAAAAATGCCGCAAAAAGTATGGACTGCTGATGCACTGGGAAACAGAAATTATTTTAACCAGGTAATGCTCGACTATAGCGGTTTGACATTTGATGAATTAAAAGATTGGGGTTGGAAAAAAATTATTCACCCGGAAGACTGGCCTCATACAAAACAGAAATGGGAGCACTCGATAAATACCGGTGAGGACTTTGAAAATGAAAACCGTCATCTGCGTAAGGATGGTAAATATTTATGGCATCTTGTTCGTGCAACCGCTGTAAAGGATGAAAAAGGCAGAACAAAAATGTGGATCGGTTCCAATACCCAAATACAGGAACAAATAGAACTTTCGAAAACTTTAGGTGAAGATCTGAAACGTAGCAATGAGCGGATGCAAACGATCCTTCAGCACGCACCCGATGCGATAATCTCGATTGATGAAGATGGAATTATAATGAGTTGGAATTCCCAGGCAGAGCTGAGTTTCGGTTGGAAGGAATTTGAGGTGATAGGAAAAACATTGACAGAAACAATCATTCCGAAGCGGTATCACAAAGGTCATGAGATGGGTATGAAACATTTTTTGAGAACCGGTGAAGGACCAGTAATCAATAAACCTGTAGAGTTGTCAGCTGTAAATAAAAATGGTAGTGAGTTTCCTATTGAACTGAAAATATCAACATCTAAAATAAACGACCGCTACATTTTTATTGGTTTTATACGTGACATTTCTATACGCAAAGAGGCGGAAGAAACCATACAAAATAAGACTAACCAATTGATGGAAGCCCAGCAACTGGCACATATTGGGAGCTGGGAATGGGATGTGCGAACAAATAAAATAAACTGGTCCGATGAACTCTATAGGATTTACGGATTAACCCCACAGGAATTTGAAGCCGACTATGAGAATTTTATCAAGTATGTTTATCCTGTTGACAGGGAATATGTAAATGCAATTGTGCAACAGGCATTTGAAGATCATCAGCCATACCGATTTTTCCATAAGACAGCCTCTGCTGATGGAAATGTTCGGATTTTGAGTGCAACTGGAAAAGTATTTACAGATGGTGATGGAAATGTTATCAGAATGTCGGGAACTGCACAGGATGTAACAGAGCAGAAAAAATATGAGGAAGAATTGAAAATTAGTGAAGAACGTTTTTATAAAATTTTCGACAGCAATCCAGTCCCCATGACGCTTTCCGAAATTAAAACCAATAAAATAAAATATGCCAATAACCTTTTTTACAATGCATTTGGTTATACTAAAGAGGAAGTAATCGGTAATTCTTCGGAGGAATTGAATTTGATGGATTCTGAAGAATACAAAAGAGTAATTGATTTGATATTCGGGTACATTCATGAAAGCCGTTCGCTTGCAGAAGTTCAGGCATTATCAAAAGAAGAAACGGAAGCCATTCTTTTAAGGTTAAAGCAATCGGAAAAAATGAAGGATTTTGAAATACGTTACACTCGGAAAAATGGAGAAACATTTCCAGCTCTTGTTTCATTTGAATTGATCAAAATAGGCACTGAAAGTTATACAATAACATCTTACCAGGATATTACTGAAAGAAAAAAAGCGGAAGCAAAACTTAGAATCCAAAACGATCAGCTTGAAAAAATGAATAAGGAACTTGAATCATTCACATATATTTCAAGCCACGATTTGCAGGAACCTTTGCGTAAAATTCAAACCTTTGCATCACGCATCACAGAGAAAGAAGAAAACAATCTATCGGACTATGGCAAATATATGTTTAACCGAATGCAAGATGCGGCCAATAAAATGCAAACCCTCATTCAGGATTTATTGGCCTACTCACGGACTAACACAAACGAACACAAGTTTGAAATAACTGACCTTAATAAAATTATAGCTGAAGTAAAAGAAGACTTAAAGGAAGAACTGCAGGAGAAACATGCAATCATTGAAGCAGATCAATTATGTGATGCAAAAATAATACCTTTTCAGTTTCGGCAACTTCTGCACAACCTTATTGGAAACTCTCTAAAGTTTTCCAACCCGGAAAATCCACCACACATACAAATCAAAAGCGAGATTGCAAGCGGCATAAAATTCAACAATGAAAAACTCTCACCTCAAAATAAATATTGCCTTATCACAGTTTCCGACAACGGAATTGGTTTTGAAGAACAATACAACCAAAAAATATTTGAAGTATTTCAACGCTTGCATGGCAAAAATGAATACAACGGAACAGGCATTGGACTTTCAATAGTAAAAAAAATTGTAGAGAACCACCACGGCATTGTCACCGCAAAGGGTACACTAAACAAAGGAGCAACTTTTGAAATTTATATTCCTGCAACATGACAACTTCCAAAGCCAATGCATTTGCAAGCACATTTTATTTTTTCTCAACGCCCAAAGCAACCGCACTAAAAAATAAAAAGAGCTTGCACGCCACCGCACCCGACCGCGCAGACATTAGTGCAAGTTTGACACGACACAGCAACGGACAGACAGAGCACGAACCGATAACACAGCGTTTGTAAAATAGTGGCGATAGTACTAAATGGAACAGCAAATCCTTGATCAATGACAAAGCAGAAGCTAGTCTGATGGAACACAGACTTCCACTACTTCACAAACCCTTTGAACGTTAGGAAATACTGATAGTTGGATTGCTTAGCCTTAGTCCAGACCTACACTGTCAAAAAGGCTAAATCGAAAACATAAAACGGCCGTTCGAAACTACTTCGAACGGCCGTTTGCAGAAAAAAAGAGTAACCTATACTAACTCAAAAACTAGTCGTCTCATAATTGAAGGGCTGCTGATACTGACGCTTCCCAGTAGTTTTGTACAGCGCGTTGGCTACGGCGGCAAATACCGCAGGAAAAGGCGGCTCGCCCAAGCCAATAGGGTCTACCTCACTTGGTACAAAATGTACCTCGATGCACTTGGCCGCTTCGTTGTTGCGGATAAGGCGATACTTATCGAAGTTGGTCTGTTGCCGAACGACATCCTTTTGGACAAGTCCACCGTAAAAGGCGTTGCCGATGCCATCGACGACGGCTCCCTGCACCATGTTGGTGGCCGCGTCGGGATTCGCTACCACGCCACAATCCACCGCGCTAAATACACAGGGGTACCCTTACGGGTGACCATGTCAACCACGTGGCAAGGAACACACACTCACTCGATAACCACCTCATACACAAAAAGCGTAGCCGCATCGTCATCCGGGACGAAGTAGGCCCGGAGTCCGGTTTCGGAGCTTTCCAGCCAGAAGGGATTTTGGGTCATCGGCCGTCCGGTGGGGGACCAAAGGGCCAGAGGTACCTGATGCACGGGTCGGTGATCGGTCAGATTGACCAAT
>JBBRDE010000083.1:0-19221 GCA_038204185.1 Cytophagales bacterium | reverse complement strand
CACGAATTTGGCCCTTCTGCGCCTGATGCGAAGTCTGGGAGTCGAGGTCGATGTGGTTTCGATGGGCGAAATGCAGATGGCCCTGCTCGCGGGCTATAAGCCCCATCAGATTACCTTTACGCCCAGCGGGGTACCCTTCGACGAGGTTCGGGAAGCCGTGGAGGCGGGCGTTACCGTAAATGTAGACAGTTTGCCGCTGCTCGAATGGTTCGGACAGACCTACGGTACCACTAAACCCTGCCTGATCCGGCTGAAACCCAACGTAACGGCGGGTGGCAACATCAAGATCATGACTGGGCACAGCGATTCCAAGTTTGGTATCTCGGTGGATTTGCTGGACGAGATTCTGGCAATTGTGAAGCAGTACGATCTTAAAATCATCGGCCTGCACCAGCATACCGGCTCCGACATCAAAGAGGCCGAAGCGTTCATGAAAGCCTCCGAGGTAATTTTCAAAGCCGCCCTGCGGTTTCCTGACTTACAAATCATCGACCTGGGTGGTGGCTTCAAGGTAGCCTACCACCCCGACGATGCCGTCACTGACATGCACCATCTGGGTCAGGAGATTACCAGAGGATTCCAGGCATTTTGTAAAAGCTATGGTCGGGAACTACAACTCTGGTTCGAGCCGGGTAAGTACCTGGTGAGCGAATGCGGATACCTGCTGGTGCAGGCTACGGTGATCAAAGAGGACCCGGCCCGGACTTTCGTGCACGTGGATTCGGGCTTGAATCACTTGATCCGTCCGATGATGTACGGCTCCTACCACCACATCCTCAATATATCCAATCCCGAAGGTACCCCCAAAACCTACAACGTAGTGGGCTATATTTGCGAAACGGATACCTTCGCGACCGACCGTACCCTACCCGAAGTACGCCCCGGCGATGTACTGGCTTTCCTGAATGCGGGGGCCTACGGATTTACTATGAGTTCGCACTACAACGCCCGCTTCCGGCCCGCCGAAGTACTGATCGATGAAGGAGCCGCCAAGCTTGTGCGGCGGCGCGATACGCTGGACGATTTGCTCCGCACGCAGCTGGATTTGGACCTCGCTTAGTGGAAGCACTTTCCATTCTGTATCAGGACGCGCATTTGGTGGCGATCAATAAGCCGCCGGGGTTGCTCGTGCACCGCTCGCGCATCGCCCGTGACGCCACCGAATTCGCGGTGCAGCTACTGCGCGATCAGTTGAATCAGCGGGTGTACCCCGTACACCGACTTGACCGCAAGACGAGCGGCGTCCTGCTTTTTGCGCTCGATGAGGCCACTAATGTTTCCATGCAAAAGCAATTTGCCGAGGGCCTGGTTTACAAAAGGTACCTGGCTATCGTTCGGGGCTACACAGATGACTCTTTCGAAATTGACTACGCGCTACGGCATGATGATACCGGTGTAATGCAGGATGCTTTCACCAGAGGAAAAACGCTGAACCGAACGGAAATTCCAATCCCTCTAGGTTCCCAGCCTACGTCGCGCTATTCGCTGGTGGAGCTCACCCCCACCACGGGCCGGATGCACCAGTTGCGCAAGCACATGGCGCACATTTTCCACCCCATTATCGGCGACCGACCCCACGGTTGCAATAAGCAAAACCGTTTTTTTAAGGAGAAGTTCAGTTTAACCGAAATGCTACTCCACGCGCAGGAAGTCGGTTTTATACATCCCGTTTCGGGCGATGAAATTCGTATTCAGGCTCCCCTTTTAGAAGAATTCAAGAGGATGCGGGAGGTGTTGGGGTTATGAAATAAAAGTAGGTACCCCGCATCCTATCTTCCAGAATAACGAGGCGGCCCCGCCGGGGCGATTTACTTTCCCACGATTCATTTTCTATTAACGGCTGATCCCTCCGGGATACTTTCAGATATCAAAAAAAGCCGAAGCGAATCACCGCCCCGGCCCTCAATAACTCTCCACTATCAACTGTCCACTCTCAACTATCCACTAATAAAGTACCCACGTATCCTTACCCCCTCCGCCCTGCGAGGAATTGACCACCAGGGAGCCCTTGCGCAGGGCCACGCGGGTAAGTCCGCCTGGAATCACGTGAATATTTTCACCGTACAGAATGTAAGGCCGCAGATCCACATGCCGGCCCTCGGCGTGGTCTTCGATCATACAGGGTACCCGCGAAAGTGAAATGGTGGGCTGCGCGATGTAGTTACGTGGATTATCGCGGATTTTCTGGCGGAACAGCTCGTGTTCCTCAGGTGGCGCTTTGGGGCCGATCAACATCCCGTAGCCGCCCGCCTCGTTCGCCTCTTTCACCACTAGCTGCTCGATATTTTCCTGTACATAGTCAAAATCCCCCTGTTCGCGACAGATGTATGTTTTCACATTGGGGATAATAGCCTCCTCGCCGAGATAATACTCAATGATGCGGGGTACGTACGCATAAATCACCTTATCGTCGGCCACGCCCGTTCCTGGCGCGTTGGCAAGGGCCACTTTTCCATTCTTAAATACTTCAAATATACCCGGAATACCCAGCATGGAATCGGGGTTAAACGCGACCGGATCGAGGAAGGTATCGTCCAGGCGGCGGTAAATGACATCCACGATTTCAAAACCCTTGGTGGTGCGCATCTTGACGTAGCCATCCGAGACGACCAGATCCCGGGCGTCCACCAGTTCGACACCCATCTGCTGGGCCAGATACGAATGTTCGAAATAGGCTGAGTTAAAGATTCCCGGCGTCAGGACGGCCACCGTTGGATTGGGGCGATCGCTGAGATATTGGAGCATTTCGAGCAGGCGGGTAGCGTAGTCCGACACCGGGCGTACCCCCGTGCGGGCCAGCACCTCCGGAAAAATCTGCTTGGACAATTCCCGATTTTCCAGCATATAGGATACCCCCGACGGACAGCGCAGGTTATCCTCCAGCACCATGAAGGCACCGTTCTCATCCCGAATCAGGTCGGTGCCGGTGATGTGGCACCAAATGCCCTTGGGCGGCTTGACCCCCATGCAGACTTTTAAAAACGACTTGCTAGATTCGATCAGGTCGCGGGGTACTACACCCTCGTTCAGAATTTTTTGGTCGTTATACACATCATGGATAAACATATTAAGTGCCTTGATGCGCTGTTTGAGCCCTTTTTCCAGATGCGCCCACTCAACCCCGGTAATGACCCTGGGTATGATATCAATGGGCATGGTGCGCTCGGTCCCCTCCCCTTCGGAATAAACGTTAAACGTAATTCCCATCGACAGCATGGAGTGTTCAGCCGCTTGCTGCCGATTGAGCAAGTCCTGACTGGACAGGCCCTCAAACTTATTTTTCAAATGCTCATAGCCCGTCCTGATCCGTCCCTCAGCATTGAACATTTCATCATAAAAATTTTCAGTATTGTATTCGGCAAATGAAAAATTCATATTATTCAATATAAGGTTGTTTAATTATCGATTCTTGCCAAACAATTTAGAACAAGGGTTCTGATTTACCAAATTCTTTTAAATTCATCTAGAAGCACTTTCCCGGCCTGACTGAAAATCAGCGGGTAAAATACTGTATATAAGCCGAAGGGGGTAGATGAATGTAGTCGTTATTTTTCAAACTGTGTAATTATTACGACTTTTGGCATTCTTTCTGCGCCATTAGTCCGAAGTGTTTCGTTTAGCCCATACTATGACCCGAGTTGTCCTTCCGTTCCTATTCCTGGCCTTTCTTGTGGGGAAACCCGTTTGTTCGCAACATTTGCCCGGCGTGGCTATGGGAAACTATGCCGGAACCCAGGCCCTGTATCACAATCCGGCCTTCGTTGCCGACTCCCGGTACAGCGTCCATGTGAATCTGGTGGGGGCCCAAATGTATCTGGCCAACAACCACATCAAGTACGATGCCCCCTATTCATTTCTGAGTCTGCTTACCAACAGCGTTCCCAACCAATACCGCAACGAGAGGGGGGCCATTATTTTGCCCCGTACCGATCTGGAACAAAAACTGAACGGTAATCTAAAACACCTGAATTTGGGAGTAGAAGCCCGGGGACCTGCCCTGATGGTTTCATTACTCGACGGTAAAGTAGGCGTCGGCCTTAGTTCCCGAGTACGGACGATGCTCAATCTCACTCAAACCACGGAGCCGATTGCACAGGCGCTGCGCAGTCGGGGCAAAGGCCAGGACATTCAGAAACAACTCTATGAAAATCAATCAGGCACGATGCATCTCAATGGTGTGGGGGAAATCGCCCTGACGCTGGGCGGGGTAGTGCTTGACAATGAAACCGATTTTTTCAAGGTAGGCTTTACAGCCAAGCGGTTGCTTGGCCTTTATAATGCCCATATTGTGATTGATGACGGATCGTTTTCCATTCAGCCCGATCCTGCCTATGCCAACGAGAAGGAGTTGATCCGACTGCCCACCATCACCACGCGCTACGGCTATACCACCGACGGAGCATTCAATAATATACGACTTACCCCCGCCTGGCTGTTGGGCAACGCCCCCCCTGGTAGCGGCTGGGGGTTCGATGTGGGTATGGTGTATGAGTACCGCCCCGATGTGCATCGGTACAGCTACACGGAGAGGGGGATACGCAAGCGCGATGGTAGCAAGAACAAGTACCTCTATAGGGTATCGTTCGCGCTCACGGATGTGGGGCGGGTGCGTTTTAAGAATCCAAACTATGTGAATGCGTTCACAGCCGATACAACCAATCGTACGCTGCGCTACGACCGGTTTAAGGATCTCGGCAGCACCGAAGATTTCTTCGGTGCCGTGAACCAATCGCTGCGGG
Source organism: Cytophagales bacterium (assembly GCA_038204185.1). GTDB lineage: Bacteria > Bacteroidota > Bacteroidia > Cytophagales > Spirosomataceae > Salmonirosea. The sequence goes on along the minus strand of JBBRDE010000083.1, from coordinate 14,482 downwards.
TAGATCCTAACTCCCGCACCACGTCCTTCAGTTCGGTACTGCCCACGGCTTTACAGACCAGCGTGGATTATCAGATCCAGCCAAATGTGTACGTCAACGCGCTATGGGTGCAGAATCTCATTTCGGCTAAAGCCTTCGGCATGAAAGGTGAATCGGTGCTCGCCGTTACCCCACGCTATGAACATCGCTGGTACGAGGTGTCGGTACCCGTATCGATCATGAATCGGTATGGATCGTTCGGGGTGGGCCTGGCTGGGCGAGTGGGCCCGGTGAGGGTTGGAACCGATCATCTTCTGGGATTACTCAACATCGGTAAGCCCAAAGTCTTTAATCTATACGCGGGGGTATCGGCAGGTTTGTTCCGTCGCCCCCCTCGCTCACCCAATGCCTGCTTCCTGCCCGACGGCGAAACGTTCTGGCAACGGCTGTTTAGAAAAAGGTAACCAGGGGGTGAAGGGGAAGGGTAAATTGGTTGATTAGGTGCTTGGCAGCCTGGCCCCAATGGGGTAGCACCTTTTAACACCATTTCACTAACCCGTTACTCCCCTGACCTTTGACCATTAGCCGTTCACCCCTCATGGTCATCCCCTTTCATACCGCGACTTGCTTTGCCAGTTGCGTTTGGATTTTTCGGGGGAGGGTTTCGGGCGGTTGGGACGCGCCCCACGCTGCTGCTGCTTGGGAGCGGGCTCCGGATTATGATCCATTAGTGGGAAAGGATGCGCGTCGATCAGCGGAATTTTTCTGCCAATCAATTTTTCAATATCTTTCAAGTAAGCTTTCTCCTCGGCATCACAGAAAGACAGGGAGGTTCCATTTGCTCCGGCTCGGCCCGTGCGCCCGATACGGTGCACGTAGGTTTCGGCAATGTTAGGAATTTCAAAATTAATCACATATTCCAGATCGTCTACGTCGATGCCGCGAGCGGCAATGTCGGTAGCCACCAGGACGCGGGTTGTTTGGGCCTTGAAATTGGCAAGGGCACGCTGCCGGGCATTTTGGGCCTTGTTGCCGTGAATAGCCTCGGCTTTGATATCGTGGTTGACGAGCATCTTCACCACCTTGTCGGCCCCATGCTTGGTGCGAGTAAAAACGAGAGCCGTTTTGATTTTGGGGTCGCGCAGTACATGCAGTAGCAGGGCATTTTTATTGCCCTTATCCACAAAATAGAGATACTGACTCACGGTATCGGCGGTCGATGAAACGGGCGTCACCTCCACTTTGCTGGGATTCTGCAGAATCGTGTCGGCCAGTTTGACAATTTCGGGGGGCATCGTAGCCGAGAAAAACAGCGACTGTCGCTTACGGGGCAACACAGCCAAGAGTTTTTTTACATCATGGATAAAACCCATGTCAAGCATCCGGTCGGCTTCATCGAGTACAAAGATTTCAACGTCTTTCAACGAGACGAACCCCTGGTTCATCAGGTCCAGCAAACGGCCCGGCGTCGCGACCAAAATATCCACCCCACGTTGCAGGGCTTTGGTTTGGGGGGTCTGGCCTACACCACCGAAAATAACGGCACAGGTCAATCCGGTATGGCGCCCGTAAGCCGTAAAACTTTCCTCGATCTGGATCGCCAGCTCGCGGGTAGGCGTTACGATAAGGCTTCTAATCTTTTTACGCCGGTCAAATGACTTATCACGGCTTAATAATTGAAGTATAGGAATGGCAAAAGCTGCGGTTTTTCCGGTTCCGGTTTGTGCGCAACCCAGGAGATCGTTTCCCCGTAACACTAAAGGGATGGCCTGGGTCTGGATGGGAGTGGGGGTAGTATATCCTTCTTCCTTGAGAGCTTTGAGAAGCGGAGCTTCGAGATTCAGTGATTCAAATGACATGCAAAACAAGTTTAATAAAAAAGGCCTGACGGACGGAATTGCCCCAGGCCCGGACGTATAGGGGCGCAAGGTACGGCTTAATTACGAAAATATTTAGGTTGGGACAGGTGTGGCAAACATGGTGTTGGTAAACCAAACCCTGTGATTCAACGTTTATATAGATCGAGAGATAGTGCTTCTCACCCGTACTTTGAGCTCTTTATAGCTAGTATAACTCCTATTTGAAAAACTAAATTCAAAAAGCATTTATGAAAACCATTAGAATGATAGCCCTGTTAAGTACCTTTTTTGGAATTTTCTCCTGCACACAGGCCCAGAAGAAAAAGGATGATACCACTGCCAAGACCCGGCAAGTGCAGAAAACCGACGCCGAGTGGAAAAAAGAACTTAAGCCTGAGGTGTACAACGTGCTACGCAAGGCTGGTACCGAGGCCCCTTTTTCAAGTCCGCTGAACGCCAACAAGAAAAAGGGTACCTACGTGTGTGCTGCCTGCCAGACTCCCCTCTTCAGTTCAGAAACCAAATTTGAATCCGGTACGGGCTGGCCGAGTTTTTACAAGCCGCTCTACGCGAAGAACATTGATGAAAAAATCGACCGGGAGCTGGGCATGACCCGTACTGAAATCCTGTGCGAAGTCTGCGGCGGACACCTGGGCCATGTCTTTGATGACGGCCCCAAACCAACCGGCCTGCGCTACTGCATGAATGGATTGGCGCTCAATTTCAAACCAGCCGAATAAACCCAGCGTCAGAAGAATTATAGTCAGCTTCGAAAGCCGAACGTACCACATTCGTTCGGCTTTCGTTATATTTGGCCCCGCATGGAATGTGCGGCGTGGCAAAGCTGGTCAGACAGGCTGACCGAACGATTTCGAGAAAAAATCCCCACTATGGAGGCTATTAGAGCTTTTTTCACTAAACTCAACAACCTACTCCAACGCGAGGCCAATCGGTTGACCGACTACCTGCGGGCGGCTTTTTACTCGCTGAGTGTGCGTGTGTTCGGCCAGGACCACGTCGATTCGTTTCTTACGGCTACCCGCCAAAGTTATCGTACCGTCCAGACCTACCTCACAGCTCGAATCGATCGACAATCGACGTACTATAAACCCGTTGCTTTGCTTTGGAAGACTACCGTTTGGGGCTTTTTCGCGGTTGTGTTCTACGTATTTTGCGTAGAAACAAATTTCCTATGGCTCATGGGCAGTATGCCCAGCGTGGAAGATTTACAGAACCCGAAGCTAAACCAGTCGTCGGAGATATACACATCTGACGGGGTCATGATTGGTAAGTTTTATACCGAAAACCGCACTCCCGTACCCTACGACAAAATTTCCCCAAATCTGATTAATGCCTTGATTGCCACCGAAGATGTTCGTTTTTACGAACACTCGGGCATTGACCTGCGCGCCATGGCAGGAGTCGCCGCGGGCATCCTCACAGGCGAAACCGACCGGGGCGGGGGCAGTACTGTTACGCAGCAGTTGGCTAAAAAGCTGTTCAAGACCCGCCGCCTATCGGCCCGCGGTCTTCTGAGCGCTATTCCAGGGATAAGCACGCTGGTGTACAAAACCAAGGAGTGGCTTACGGCCATCAAACTCGAGCGTAACTTTACGAAAGAAGAAATCCTGACGATGTACTTTAATACCGTGGACTTCGGCAATAATACCTACGGCATCAATACCGCGGCCCAATCCTACTACAGCAAATCCCCCGATAGCCTCAATGTACAGGAAGCTGCCGTATTGGTCGGTCTGCAAAAAGCGACTACTACCTATAATCCCATCAGAAATAAGGAACGATCGCTCGAACGCCGCAACGTGGTGCTGGCTCAGATGGCCAAGTACCAGTACCTCACCGAGACTCAGGCTGATTCTATCAGTAAGCTGCCCATTGTGCTAAAAACCAGATTTGAAACTCCCTATGACGGAAATGCCAACTATTTCAAGAATGCGGTAGTAGATTACGTTAAAAAATGGGGAGACGAAAACGGGTATGACCTTTACACCGACGGTCTCAAAATCTACACTACCATCGACTCCCGAATGCAGGAATACGCCGAACAGGCGATGACGGAGAAAATGAAAAAGCTACAGGATACCTTCGAAAGCCACTGGGGCAAGCAGAATCCCTGGCGGGACGAAGACGGTAAGGAAATTCCAAACTTCCTGGAAGATGTAATCAAGCGGACGAGCCGCTATAAATCACTGGCGGCACAGTTTCCCGGGCAGCCTGATTCCGTTACTTTTTATTTGAACAAAAAAGATACGATGACCGTCTACGATTGGAAATCGGGTGGTGCCATGGAGAAATACTGGAGCTCAATGGATTCGCTTAGTTACTACAAACGCATCATGCGGGCCGGTATGATGGCCATGCACCCCCAGACAGGTCAGATCAAGGCCTGGGTCGGTGGTCTGGACTATAACTTTTTCAAGTACGACCACGTCAAGCAAGCCAAGCGACAGCCCGGCTCCACCTTCAAGCCCTTCGTGTACACGACAGCCATCGACGATACCACCTATGACATGACACCCTGCGATCGAATCGTGGACAGGCCCTATACAAAGCAGGTCTTGATCAATGGCAAAATGCAGAAATGGGCACCTAAAAACTCAAATGGTTACTTTACCTACTCCAACATGACCCTCCGCCGTGCTCTCGCGCAGTCGGTCAATTCAATTACTGTGCAGCTTACTGAGAAAGTGGGTCCGAAAGACGTAGTACGCTATGCCAAGAAAATGGGAATAAGTACCCCTTTACGGCCCGAGATGGGGATCGGTCTGGGGATTTTTGATGTGTCGCTGTACGACATGGTGGCGGCCTACTCGGTGTTTGTCAACTCGGGCACCTACACCTCACCCATGCTCGTGACCCGGATTGAAGACCAGCGGGGCAACATTATCGAGGAATTTGAACCAGAGCGGCATCAAGCCATCCGACCCGAATCGGCCTTTCTGATGCGGCACATGCTCAAAGGCGGCGTCGAGGAACCGGGGGGTACTTCACGAGCCCTGTATAATTTTCAGGTGGGGCTTAATCAGAAAAATGAGATCGGCGGCAAAACCGGCACGACCTCCAATAACTCCGACGGCTGGTACATGTGCATCACCCGTGATCTGGTACTGGGTGCCTGGGTAGGGGGCGATGATCGCTCGATTCACTTCCGCAGTACCGATCTCGGGCAGGGTTCACGTATGGCTCTACCGTTGGTGGGGGGATTCTTAGAAAAAGTATATAAGGACAAGTCCATAGGTATTGAACCAGGGCCATTCACGCCCCCCCTGGTAAAAATCGTTAAAGATTACAAGTGCATCCCTCCAGTGTATGAACCTGACACGCTGGAATTCGAGCCCGAGGAAGAGGTGTTTCTTCCCGATGAAGTAGGTGCACCCATTGGGCCACCACCACCGCCGCCCCCCCTGCCGACATCAGATACGGCGAAGAAGAATTAGCAAAAGAATTGATTGTGGGCGGGTGGAAATGCCGCCTACAATCAATTCTTCCTGGAAATTGGTAGAAGCTTTCATACCCTGTATAACCCAAATACAGTAGGGTACCCCTATCCACTCCTTTTTAGTGCGTCATTTCCTTTGCTGAATCAGGTGTTTCCACCAGAAACAGCGCTCATAAAAAGCTCCCTTTGCCATGTACGCCATCCGATACATCCTCCCCTTTGTGTTACTTTCCTATTTGGTATCAAAACCAGAACGTGATACAGGCGCAATTCTTTCATTGACTGATACGCTCCACATTGATCGCGACTATGAGTTACAAGCTTTTATGATAGGCTATTTTGCTCCGGACGGGTCCCGTAACCCCACCCTGCGTGCCAACAAAGGCGATCGGGTGCGGATCACGATCACCAACGGAGAATTGATGACGCACGATATTTCTCTGGAAAAGCTGGGTATTAAAAGCAACGTAATTCTGGAAAAGGGTTCCAAAGCCAGCGTCATGTTCACAGCCCAGCAGAGCGACACCTACTTTTGCTCCATTCCGGGGCATCGTGCGGCGGGTATGGTGGGTAATTTTGAGGTAGTAGAAGGCGCGCTGGGCAACGCTGTGGCGCAGGGCCAAGTACCTACGAAGAATGGCCAACCGCTCAACCTTGATTTTGAGTTGGGTACCCTCAAAGACTGGGCCGCCACGGGTGATGCTTTTACCAGTCCGATTTTCTCGGCAGATCCTTCCCCGGTACATGAGAAAGATATGAAGATTGGTTTTGAAGGAAAACACTTCCTCAGCAGTGGGGGTACCTTGAATTACAAGCAAACAGGTACCCTAACCTCCGTACCCTTTAAAGTGACTCAGCCCTTTGCGGCCTTTAAAGTTTCGGGCGGAGCCTTAGTCGACACCCGCGTAGAACTGGTGCTAAACGATACAAAGGAGGTTATTTTTAATATTACCGGCAATGGAAAACCTACTCTACTGCCCGTTGTTGTGGATTTGAAGCCGTACCTCAATCAGGAAATTTTTATTCGAATCGTTGACAACGAAACCGGAATTTCCCAAATCCCCTACATAAAAAACGACATTTGGGCGCACATTAGTTTTGACGATTTTAAATTTTACACCAGTCGCCCCAATTTCCCCAATGAACTCAAACCCAACGATATCATCGTCCTGCCCCCGCTAGACCCCGTTCTGAATGCGGGATTGGCAGGACCGGAGGCGGCTCAAGCCATGACATTGCCCCCCGGATTTAAGATCACCCTGGCCGCCTCTGAGCCGGATATTGTACGCCCAATCGCCTTCACGCTCGATGCGAGAGGCCGGCTGTGGGTCGTGGAGGCACACACCTACCCTACCCCCGCCCCGGAAGGGCAGGGCAAGGACCGGATTTTGATTTTTGAAGACACCAATGGCGATGGCACCCTGGACAAGCGCAAAATATTCATCGAAGGACTCAACCTGGTCAGCGGCATCGAGTTAGGCATGGGCGGGGTTTGGCTGGGCGCGGCACCCAATCTGCTATTCATTCCTGCTGATTTTAACACCGATAAACCCACCGGCCCGCCGCAGGTACTGCTCGACGGCTGGGGTACCCACGACACCCACGAAGTACTCAACAGCCTACGCTGGGGACCTGATGGCTGGTTGTACGGCACCCATGGAGTGTTTACGCATTCCAACGTGGGTAAGCCGGGGGCTACGGACGATCAGCGTATCAAACTCAACGGCGGCATCTGGCGGTACCACCCGACCAAACAAATTTTTGAATTATTCTCCGAAGGCACCAGCAATCCCTGGGGTATCGATTTTAATGACTACGGCCATGCTTTCGTGACGGTTTGCGTTATTCCGCACATGTACCACGTCATTCAGGGCGCTCGCTACCAGCGGCAGGCGGGCAAGCACTTCAACCCCTACACGTACAACGACATTAAAACCATCGCTGACCACGTGCATTTCGTGGGCGACCGGGGTCCTCACGCCGGGAACTTTCGTTCGGCTTCGGCGGGTGGTGGTCACGCTCACGCCGGGGCGATGATCTACCTGGGTGGCGATAGCTGGCCCAGGGAGTACCGCAATGAGATATTCATGAACAATATCAATGGTGCTCGCATGAATATTGACCATTTCGAACGGGCGGGTTCTGGCTACGACGCAACTCATCGACCTGACTTTATGGTGATGAACGATTCATGGTCGCAGTGGCTCAATTTCAAGTACGATCCCAGCGGTTCGGTCTACGCAATCGACTGGTACGACAAGAATCAGTGCCACAGCCCCAACCCCGACGTCCACGATAAAACGATGGGTCGAATTTTTAAGATTACCCACGAAAATGATAAACCGGTCAAGGTAAATTTGGCCAAAGCCTCGGATATGGAACTGGTCAACTACCAGCTTCACAACAACGACTGGTACGTGCGGCAGGCCCGGCAATTGTTGCAGGAGCGCGGCCCCAACAAAAAAGTACACAAAGCGCTGAAAGATATTCTGGCAAAAAATCCCGATGTGACCCGCAAACTCCGCGCCCTGTGGGCACTGCACGTCACGCAGGGATTGACTGACAAAGAATTAACGGATTTATTGGCAAACGAAAATGAGTATATCCGTAGCTGGGCCATTCAACTGTTAACCGAAGACAAAGCTGTTTCTTCCGAAATCCTGAAACGCTTCACGGCCCTGGCCCAGAACGACAACTCGGCCCTGGTGCGGCTATACCTAACCTCGGCCATGCTACGACTACAACCCGCCCAACGCTGGGAAGTGGTGGAAGCGCTCGCCCAAAAAGTACAGGACAAGGACGACCACAACCTCCCCCTAATGGTGTGGTACGCCGCCGAGCCGCTGGCCGCCATCGACACCCAACGCGCCATTCAGCTGGCCGAAAAAGCCAAACTTCCGAAAATTCTGGATTACACCATTCAGCGGGTAGCTGCTATTGGCACAGAGGAGGCCAAAAAAGCTTTGAAAGAACTGAACGAGCGGCTTGGCAAAGCCAATACGCACGAGCACCATGAGCAACAGATGCTGATCGGGAAGTTGCTGGGGGAGTAGTGCTGGTGTCCAACAAGACTAAAACGCTGTCGATTATTTGCTAGTATTCTGTTATTCCTGTGTAGTTGGGAGTTTCGATCCAAATGCGCTTTTAATTCAAGAATTCGTTATTTAGGGCAGAATCAAAATTCGTATTTTTGCTGATCTTGTCCCCCCATGCTCGACTTCCGCCTCCTCGTCTTCTACACCGTTGCCAAAAAGCTGAGTTTTACCAAAGCCGCCGCCGAATTGTTCATTACCCAACCTGCCGTGTCGCGGCACATTCAGGAGCTGGAGCAACAGGTGGGGATGGCGCTTTTTGAACGCGCAGGTCGGCAGATTAGCCTCACGTCCGCCGGGCAGGTAGCCCTGCGCCACGCGGAACTCATTCAGGCCCAGTACCGGCAACTCGAATACGACCTGAATGCGCTTAAAGGGCAGCGTTCGGGCGGGCTGCTGATTGGGGCCAGCTCTACGGTGGCGCAGTATGTGCTTCCGCCGGTGCTGGCGCACTTTCACGAAAAGTACGCCGACGTAGCCATCTCGCTTATTAGTGGTAATACAGAACACATTGAACAGGCTCTGCTCAACAAAGACATCGAAGTAGGAATCGTGGAAGGCCGCACGCACCTGCACGAGCTTCATTACGAGCCTTTTTTGGAAGATGAGATCGTGCTGATCGCAAAAGTGGATCATCCCCTGGCCCAACGCGATGAGGTAACGCTCGAAGAACTGAAAACCTACCCCATGGTATTACGCGAGCGCGGCTCGGGTACCCTGGAAGTGATCGAATACGCCCTGAGAGAGCATAATATCAAGCTATCCGATCTCACTGTGGCCATGTACCTCGGCAGCACCGAAAGCATCAAATCCTACCTGTTCCACTCCAATGGGCTGGCGTTCATCTCGGTGTATGCCGTCAAAAATGAACTCAACAGCGGGACGTTCCGTATCATTGACGTCAAAGGACTGATCATCAGTCGTTTTCTCTACACCATCCAAAGGCAGGGTGATACCGAGTCCCTGGCCGATTCCTTTCTCCGCTTCGCCCGTCGGCACTATAACCAGCCGTTATGACTCATAACAAATCGTTATTAGCCTACCGTATTTTCTCCCCCTACTTTTGAGGTAATAACAGCAACCAAAGCTGCCATCTGAATGTTATGAATAGTAAGCTGTTAAAACAACTCACCCTACGATAAATAAAAGTTATGATTAATACCGATCTTTGTATCGTCGGTGCCGGGCCGGTCGGCCTGTTTGCCGTCTTTGAAGCCGGACTGCTCAAAATGCGTTGCCACCTCATCGACGCTCTACCCCAGGTAGGCGGGCAGCTCTCCGAAATATATCCGCAAAAACCCATCTACGACATTCCCGGCTATCCCACAGTAAAAGCCCAGGAGTTGGTGGATAACCTGATGAAGCAGATTGAAGCTTTTAAACCCACGTTCAGTCTGGGTGAGCGGGTAGAATCGCTGGACAAGCAGGAAGACGGCTCGTTCGTCGTCGGTACCAACGAGGGTACCCTGGTACATTGCCAAGTGGTGGTGATCGCCGGTGGACTGGGCTGCTTTGAACCCCGCAAACCCGAAATTACCAATCTGGAACATTTCGAAGGAAAAGGCGTAGGGTACATGGTCAAAAATCCAGAACTCCTGCGTAACCGTCGGGTAGTACTAGCCGGGGGCGGCGACTCCGCCCTGGACTGGACGCTGTACCTGGCCAACATCGCCAAAGAGGTGACGCTGGTTCACCGGAGTGATTCGTTCCGGGGTGCGCCCGATTCGGCTGAAAAGGTCTTCGATCTGGCCAGTCAGGGAAAAATCAACCTGATTTTGAATTCCACCATCCGTTCGATCAGCGGCAATGGGGTACTCAAAGAAGTGACGTTGGTACATAAAGACAAACGAGAACATACCATCGAGGCGGATAATCTGATCGCCCTCTTCGGCCTGACGCCCAAGCTGGGACCCATCGCCGACTGGAAACTGGCCATTGAAAAATCGGCCATCCAGGTCGACACCGTGGATTACAGCACCAACGTGGAGCGAATCTACGCCATTGGCGACATCAACACCTACTCCGGTAAGCTCAAACTCATTCTGTGCGGCTTCCACGAAGCCGCCCTCATGTGCCAGAGTGCCTTCAAGTACGTGTTTCCCGAGCAAAAACTAAGTTTCAAATACACCACCGTCAACGGCGTACCTGCCTTTTAACATGATCAACTTCATCGTAGAAGACCGCACCGGGAAGCAGAAACCCATTGAAGTTCCCGAAGGCATTGGACTCAATTTGATGGAGGTATTGAAGGCTTCGGATTACGACATCCTTGCTACTTGCGGCGGGATGGCCCTATGTGCCACCTGCCATGTACGAGTACTGGAAGGTCACGATCAGCTCCCATCCGTAAGCGACGCCGAACTCGACATTTTGGATACCCTACCTACGACCCATGACGATAGTCGCCTCGCCTGCCAACTCCGGGTGGATGAGCGTTTGGAAGGGGGGGTATTTAGGATTGCCAGTGAGGAGAGTTCTTAGTTTGGGGGTTCGTTGTTCTTGGTTTACCTCTGTTCATAGCGGCCGTCAGGAACAATAAACCAGGAATTAAGAACACTTTCGCATCGCCGATAATCCGAACACGCCCCCCAGCGCCAGCAACATCAGGGCGGGGTACCCAACCAGGCCTAAAAGCCACTGGGTAAGATACAGGCTTGGAATGGTAATAAAAAAACCAATGGAAGTCACAATGGTGAGTGCCGTGGCCCGGTAGTCGCCCGGGGCGGGCTGCGCCACCAGCGTCGAGAATTGTGGCGAGTCGCCCACGACGGAAACTCCCCATACCACTAGGTAGAGGCCCAATAAGAGCGGGGATAGCTCAGCAAGGCCAGGAACCAGCACACAACAAACCGTCGAAACGGCTAAGGCTACAGAGGCAGTACGATGACTTCCTAGCCGCCCGGAGAGTTCGCCCGTCAGGATACATCCCAAAGCACCTGATGCTACAATACCAAACGACCAGAGGGATAAGTCCAGGGGCGCCCCCCGTCTCACGGGCGTACGCGGCGAGCAACACAGGCACAAAGGCCCAGAAGGTATATAACTCGAACATGTGTCCAAAGTATCCGAAGGCATAGCGCCGGAAGTCTGGCTTATGAAAAACCTCTCCCAACATGGCCGGATGAAAACGACCGGCCTTGCGCCGGAAGGGGCCGTCGGTCAGTAAAAGTCCCACCATTAGACCTCCTGCTGCGGCCAACGCCGTTGTCGTCAGGATTACATATCGCCAGTCGACCGTTACGGAAGCCGCCCGGATCAGATGCGGAAACGCTGTCCCCAGCACCAACGCTCCCACCAGGTTACCCAGACCCGCTTCGTACCAGTCACTGCAAATTTTCATACCTACCGGGTACACTCCTGCCAGAAAAAAACCGACGGCCATACGGGATACAAACAGGCCGGGCAGCCAGCTATAACTAAGCAGAACGGAGGCATTACACAGGGCAGACAGCAGGGCCGATACCATGAACACCCGGACCGGTGAGTAGCGATCGGCCACAGAAAAAAAAGAGTATCCCAGGGTACCCATCACAAAGCCCAACTGCACAGAGGTGGTCATGGCAGGCAGAAACGCCTGGGTATCGGGATGATAAGCCTGGAGACATTGCAGGATAGCGTTGGGGGCAAACCACAGCGAAGTACCCGCGAATTGGGCAATGACCAGCAACGGTAGCAGATAGGCGGGGCGGGAACAGGTAGACATCAACGAGAATTGGGGCGATCTTTTGCAATATTCGCTAAAAAAAGCATTTCCAACCCCCATCCGATCCTATCAAGCAGTTTGACTGGTAGTTGAATTATCCAGCAACAACAGACAGCGAATCAACTAAAAATATTAAACAAAGAATAAAAAGGAACTCGGAACTACGAACTCAAAACTCCCCTAAACCATCTCCTTGTACTGCATCCGATACAGGTTGGCATAAAATCCATTGAGTTCCAGTAGTTCTTCGTGGGTACCTTGTTCCTTAATTTCGCCCTTATCGAGGACGATGATTTTGTCGGCTTTCTGGATGGTGGAGAGGCGGTGGGCGATGACAATGGCCGTGCGGCCTTCCATCAACGTCTCGATCGCGTGCTGAATCAGTTCTTCGGTTTCGCTGTCTACCGAAGAAGTAGCTTCGTCCAGCACTGTTATTTTAGGATTATGCACCATGGCCCGTACGAACGAAATTAACTGCCGCTGCCCTACGGACAAGGTACTTCCCCGCTCCATCACGTTGTAGGTATAGCCACCCGGCAAGCGTTCGATGAACTCATGTACCCCCACCAGCTTGGCCGCTTCCACAATTTGCTCGTGTGTAATATCCGGATTGCCCAGCGTGATGTTGTTCTCAATGGTATCCGAAAAAAGGAACACGTCCTGCAACACCACCCCGATATTTCGGCGCAGAGCCGTTAGTTCGTACTCATGTACATCCACTCCATCAATGAGAATCTCCCCCTTGTTGATGTCATAAAAACGGCTCAACAGATTAATGATCGACGATTTACCAGCACCCGTTGCCCCCACGAAAGCGATGGTTTCGCCTTCGTTCATGTGGAAGTTAATGTCTTTCAGAACGTATTCATCGTCTTTGTAGGCAAACCACACATTCTTGAATTCTACCTTGCCCCGCACCGTTTCGGGTTCATAGGTACCGTTGTTTTCGGTGTAGTCGTCACTGTCGAGCAATTTCAGGATCCGATCGGTGCTGACAATCCCCATTTGTAGCGTGTTGAAGCGGTCAGCCAGTTGGCGGATCGGCCGGAAAAACAAACCAATGAACATCACGAACGCCGTCACGGTACCGAAGGTAACGTCCTGCGCCAGAATCTGCTTAGAACCATACCACACCACCAGCCCCGTTCCCGCCGCCGCAATGACATCGGCTACGGGAAAGTAAATCGAGTAATACAAAATGGAGCGGATGTTCGAGTCGCGGTGGTCAGTATTAATTTTTTTAAATTTTTCGTATTCTGACTCTTCACTTCCAAAAATCTGCACGATGTTCATACCCGTGATATGTTCCTGCACGAAGGAGTTGAGGTTCGATACCGCTGCCCGCACCTCGTTGAAGGCATCCTTGATTTTTTCCTTGAACACGTAGGTACTGAACAGCATCAGCGGGATCATGGACAAACTGATGAGCGAGAGCTTCCAGTCGGTGTAGAACATGACCGCGATAATGAGTACCAGTTGCAGGATATCGCCCGCGATAGCCGCCATGCCGTCGCTGAATACATTGGATAGCGTTTCAACGTCGGAAATCACCCGAGTTACCAATCGTCCGATGGGCGTCTGGTCGAAAAACCGTAGCCGGAGGTTGATAATTTTTTCGTAAAGCGTTACGCGAATATCCCGAATGATGTACTGCCCCAGCCAACCCGAGAGGTAAGTATTGACGAATGAAACCAACCCCTGCACGATGAGGACACCAATCATAATAGCCATCATGAGGGCCAACTCATTATAGTCGCCGGTGGCGATGGGCCCGTCGATGGTATATTTGATCAGCAACGGGAGCAAAGGGGCTAATATCGAGCTCACGATGATGATGCCAATGAGACCGAAAAACTGTTTTTTATAAGGTCCAACGAAAGTGTAGAGGCGTCGGAGGGTGGGAAGATCGAATATCTGGCCGCTTTTGGTTTCCTGATTCACGGGGTTCTGAAAGTATCGGTTTGGAAAGCTAACATGAGAAAGCGGTGGAAAGTTGGCGAGTTGAATAATTAATGGGGTAAATTGGGGCACGTTCTCAGCCTGGAGTTCCGTGTTCCGCGTTTGTTTAAATTCGCAAATTCAATAATAAGTACTAGTAAATCGAAACCCTGAACTCTGAATTTCTATGGAACTCCTCCTTAGCATTGCGCTGGGTATTGGCCTGAGTGCCAGCACTGGATTTCGTATTTTCGTTCCGACCCTGCTGGCCAATGTTGCCTGTCTGAACGGCTGGATCACGCCCTCCGAGAATTTTGCCTGGCTGGCGACCTGGCCGGCTTTTTTCGTATTTTTGAGCGCCACCGTAGTCGAGATTGGAGCTTATTACATTCCGTTTGTGGATAACCTGCTCGATACTGTCGCCGCACCGCTCTCGGTGGTCGCGGGTACCCTG
>JBBRDE010000082.1:0-19234 GCA_038204185.1 Cytophagales bacterium | reverse complement strand
TCTGCTACTGACCGTAGGCTTGTTTGTGATGGGGGTATTCACGGCCTTGCTCAATGTATCCATGAACACCTGCGCGGCTAACCTTGAAAAAGCACAGGGCATCCGCATCATGTCCACCTGTCATGGGATGTGGAGCCTGGGGGGAATGCTGGGTAGTACTTTCGCAGGACTTTTGATCTGGCTCGAGGTACCTGCTTCGGTACACATGCTGGGGGTAGCCTTGGTACTGGTTGTCTTGATGCTAATGTTACAGAGGTACCTCCTGGCCGTTCACGAAGAACCTTCTCCATATAGCGTTTCTCTGGCTCGCCCCAACAAAGCGTTATTGATTTTGATTGCCATCGGTATAGCGGTTTCCATGGCGGAAGGCCTTGCATTCGATTGGAGTGCCATCTATCTGCGCGAAATAGCGCACTCCACCGCCTCGGTTTCGGCCCTGGGTTTTGCTATTTTTTCACTGGCCATGACGGCGGGGCGGTTTGTCGGAGATAGCGTTATTCCCCGGTTTGGTCAGAAACGCCTGCTGGCAATCGGAGGCGTGCTTGGTGGAATTGGCTTATTGATAGCTATCCTGTTTCCCGAACCGGCCATTGTGATGATTGGCTTTCTGGTGCTGGGATTAGGCTGTTCTTTGGGAGCTCCCATGCTTTATGCAGCATCCATGCAATTACCAGGTACCTCACCCGCTGCCGGATTGGCTACCTTTGCTACCCTTAGTTTTATCGGATTTATGGCTGGGCCACCCATTGTAGGGTTGATCGCCGAAAGTCACGGCCTACAGTACGGTTTTCTTTTTGTAGCGGTTTTGTTAGTGGGAAGTGGGGCATTGAGTAGATGGGCGCGAATTTGAGCGCCCGGTTGCAACTTCCTTCCTTTCCACTACCCTCTTTTCTTTCCAATTGAAATCAGGATTACTCCGGCCACAATAATTAGTGCCGACACCAGCGATTGGCTGGTGAGGGCTTCACCGGCAAAAGCCCAACCCAGCAGCATAGCTACTACGGGATTCACATAGGCATAGGTAGAAAGTAACTGGGGCGATGCATTCCGGGCCAACCAGGCAAAGGAAGAAAAGCCTATGAGTGAACCGAAGATAATAAGATAGATCAATGCTCCGATGGCCTTGGTAGGTGCCTGGCTGATACTCAGCAACGTCACCGGCTCCACCAGAAGGCTCAGCATCAATAACACGCCCCCACCCACCAGCATCTGTACGGCACTCGATACGACCTGTGTAGGAAGTTTCATTCGTCCCGACAATAGGGTACCTATTGCCCACGAGATGTTTCCAACCGTAACGATAGCAATGCCCAGCCAGCTTTCAGAAGAAGTTGCTTTAAAACCACCCGGCTTCACCAATATACCAATTCCGACCAGGCCCACCAGCAAGCCCGCCATCGCCAGTTTGCTAGGTTTAACTTTGCTGAATGAAAGCCAATTGAGCATCATAATGAACAGGGGAAGCATCCCGGCTAAAAGAGCCGCTACCCCCGTTGGGATGTACTGTAACGCAACGGTCATACCTCCATTAGCGATGGTTAATAGCAATATTCCAATGAGTCCAGCGGAAAGCCACTCCTTTCGGGTAGGGCGCGCGCTCCCTGTCATGCGGGCAAAGGGATACAAGATCAGGCCCGCAGTCAGTAACCGGCAACCCGCCATATACAGGGGTGGCATGTTTTCGGTCATGAAATGGATGAAAAGGTAGGTTGAGCCCCACAGTGTGTACACCGACAGTAGGTTGAGGATCAATTTGGTGCGGTGGGAAGTTTCCAGACCGGAACCACCCAGCCGGGACCGAAGATTGGGAAGCGAAATAAGTGCCATACCGCAGAAATTTAGTACCTGTCTTCAGTATCTAACAAGGTGTGATTCTTGTAAAGTTCGGGTATTAAACCTTATATACCAACCGGTTGTTCATTCCATTTTACATAGTGCTTCGATTTGTACTATTTAAAGTTGAGAAAATATAAAAAGCCCCCCAGACACAAAAAACCTAGCCCTTTGATAGGGCTAGGCTGAAGGTAATTTCAAAGTAACAAAAGGTACCCCTACTTTTTGGGATTTCCTCCTATCGTCCCAGGAGCTGTTTTGGTGGCGGGATTATCCTTTTTAGCTTTTTCAAAATCGCCCGCTTTGATTACAGTGATTTTGGAATAATCAAGGTATTTCGCGGCGGAAGCTTTTACCTCAGCAGGGGTTAGTGCCTCGATTTTCTTTTCAAAATTGGCATCCCAATCCATAGTCCGGTTCAGATACAGGTTATTGGACAGGGTACCCGCGAGGCCGGCATCCTGGGCCCGACTCACCTGGCGCGATTGAAGGTACCCCGACTTGGCGGCCTTTAACTCATCGGCGGTGAAACCTTCCTTCGTTACCTTTTCCAATTCTTCCTTGAAAGCTTGTTCCAGTTTTTCAACATTCTGAGGCGCGTAGATGGCATACGCCATGAAGCTACCATTTTTATCCAGCGAACTAGCGCTGAACTGTGAACCCACACCGTAGCTTAGCCCCTCTTTTTGACGAATCCGGGTGGCAAGCCGGGAATTAAGGAAGCCACCGCCCAGCATATAGTTGGCCAAAACCAAAGCCGGATAGTCAGGGTCGCTATCCTGCAACGGCATATTGAAGCCGGCCACAAACATAGCGTTGGCTTTGTCGGGCGTTTCAAACGACTTATTTTCGGCTTTTACGGCCTGGTACGGCGAAGCAATGCGCGTAAAGGGCTTAGTGCTTTTCCAGGAGCTGAAATTATCGCCGATTAGCTTCTGAATTTGGTCTTTATCAAAGTCGCCTACCACAGCGATGGAGGCGTGGTCGGCCCCGTAAAAGTTTTTGTAAAAATCTTTTACCTGATCCAAGGTAGCGGCTTTTACCTCCGCTACATCCTCATCAAAGGTCGTTATGTAGCGGATGTCCCCCTTCGGATAAGGCGAGGTCACACGCCGGAATTCGTTCATCGCGATGGCCTGGGGCTCGCTGCGCTGGGCCTCGATCTGAGCCAATTGCTCCTGCTTCAACTTCTCGAATTCATTGGCATCGAACGATGGATTTTTGAGTACGTCAGCCACGAGTTTCATTACTTCCGGCAAATTGTCCCGGGTGGTCTCGATATTCACCCCGGCCTGATTATTTCCCCCGAAGAAATTTACGCGGGCTTTCATGCGATCCAGTTCATCCTTAATCTGTTGCCGGGTTTTGTCTTTGGTACCCTTGTCCAGCATCGAGGCCGTCAGACTGGCGATGGTACCCTTGTTCATCAGGCTTTTTTCATCCCCCAACCGGAGTGTCATCCGGGCCGCCACCACGTTACCCCGCGTTTGTTTGGGTAGCAAAGCTACTTCGAGAGCGTTCGGTTTTTCCACTTTCGTTGTGCGGCTCTCGATGTTTTGGGGTGATGGGTCAAAGGCTTCGCCCTCGGCCATGAGCGCTTCACCCTTATAACCTTTTACGAGTTCGGCCACGTTAGGTGCGGCGGGTACCTCCACGCGGTCGGGGTTGGCCGTGGGAACGAAGGTACCCGTGGTACGGTTCGAGGGCTTAAAGTACTGCTGGGCTACCCGGAATACATCATCCGCTGTCACCTTGCGAGCCATATCGCGGAACAGAAATGCTAAACGCCAGTCGCCCAGAGCAATGTACTCACTGATGCCTAGCCCGACGCGCTCAGAACTACGGAATTGCAAGTCCCAGTTTTTGAGAATCGAGGTTTTAGCCCGCTCCACATCCTCGGCAGAGGGTTTGGACATCGCGGCCGAATCCAGGGTGGCCAGCATCGCCGCCTTAGCCTCGTCCAGTGATTTTTCTTTTAACACTTCGGCCAGAAAAAATACGTATCCCGGATCGTGCAAAGTAAAACTGAATCCGCCCTGACTGGAAGCCTTCTTGGTGTCCACCAGATTTTTATAAAGTTTTCCGTTGGGCTCGGCGGTAAGTACCTCGATCAAGACTTCCATGGCCGGAAAGTCCTCGTGCGATCCCGGCATAATATGATACACGCAGGCCGCCATTTGTATGTCGCCGGTGCGGCGCAGGTTCACAAATTTCTCGCCGTCCTGGGTCGGTTCTACGGTGTAGCTCACCGGAAGTTGGCGAGTTGGCTTGGGTATTTTGCCAAAATAGTCACTAATCAGTGCCAATGTCTTGGCTTCGTCTATTTTTCCCGCTACCATCAGTACCGCATTGTCGGGTTGGTAGTGTTTGCGGTAAAATGCCTGTAGATTTTCAATGGGAACATTCTCGATATCGGAGCGATTGCCAATCGTCGATTTGCCGTAATTATGCCACTCGTAAGCGGCTGACGCCAACCGCTGCCACAAAACCCGGAAAGGGCTGTTTTCGCCCGATTCAAACTCATTCCGCACCACACTGAACTCGCTCTCCAGATCCTTCTTGGCTATATAGGAATTCACCATCCGATCCGCTTCCAGATCGAGCGCCCATTTCAGGTTTTCGTCACTGGATGAAAACGTTTCAAAGTAATTGGTGCGGTCGTATGATGTAGTACCATTGGGCCGGGCACCATGTTCGGTGAGTTCCTGGGGAATGTTAGGATGCTTGGGGGTACCTTTGAACACCATGTGTTCCAGCAGGTGTGCCATGCCCGTTTCGCCGTACCCCTCGTGCCGAGAGCCCACCAGATAGGTAATATTGACGGTGGCCGTGGGTTTTGAGGGGTCGGGAAAAATCAGCACCTTTAAACCGTTGTCCATCTGATACTCGGTAATTCCCTCCACCGAGGTAATTTTCTTCATGCCTTTCGGCAAGTCCTGGGCGACCGCACCGACCAGGCAAAGCATCCCCGCTAGCAACGCAAGCAACAGGGTTCGGGAAGTCAATGTTTTTTTCATTTGCTATTCGATTATTAGTTAGATGATTGGTTCGGCTAAGCAGGGTTTATCTTGACTGCAAAGTACGAAGGAACGCTTTTTCTAACCCCAGATTCATGACAAACGGTTGATAATACCCGTGAACAGACCTTACTGCTTCAGGCGCTGCCAGGTATCGGTGCGGCCTATGAGCGAAATACCCACATACCCGCGTACGTCGAGCGTGTTAGCATCCCGGAGCGTCAACTTGCAACTGTACTCTTTCCCGTTTTCGGGATCATACACTTTCCCCTGGTCCCACACATTTTCGCCATCGTAGCTAAAATTCCGTAAATTGACCAATCCCAGCAGCGGTTGCCCTCTTTTTTGGGCATCAGGATGATTACTATCGGTTTTGGCTCGGTTCGTTTTGGGATCGTTGGGCTCTTTTAACCAGACAATTTTCCCAAAATACCGATCGCCCTGTTTGTAGATTTGTACCCGTCCTTTTTTTGAGCCAGTCAGCCAGGTACCGACGACGGCATCGGAATTGTCAGCTGGGGCAAATGCTAACCCCAGCATTGCTCCTGCCGCCAACAGCGCTGTGAAGAATAGGGATAGGCAGGTCTTTTTCATGATTTTGGGGAATGATTGTTGGAAAGTAGCGTTTTGTAAAAACCTCTAACAAAAAAAATAAAAAAATTGATTATGACCCATCCTAAATTAGTGCGTGGATTTTTGTTCCTTTTATTGACAAGCCTCTTTGCGGCCTGTTTTCGGCCTGCCATTCCCATCTCCACGGGCCCCAACTACCCCATCGACGTGTTCATGAGCGACCAGGCTCCCGACCGCCCCTATTCCGAAATCCAGTGGGTCGAAATAAGCCGACAAGATAGCCTCGATGCCCGGCAGAAAAAAGATAGCAACCGGATGGTATACCGTGGAAATGACGCCCAGGCGAAGGACTTGCTCACCGCTCAACTAGTATTGAAAGCGCAGAAAGTAGGAGCCGACGCGCTGATCAATGTCCAGTACCAGTATTTTACGTCGGCCACCGTCGAAGGCTATACCATGAAGGGGCTGGCCGTAAAATACCGCGGGGATTAACTCCATATTCCAGTTTTCTTCTAACGAGCCCCTTCCAGTTTGGAGGTAAGTTTCCCCGATTCCGGTACTTCGGCTGGTTCCAGACCAGGTCCGATGGGAGCAGCAATTTCGGGTTTGGGGAATGGCTTGAAGCGATTGAAGCTGTGAGTGAACTGCATACTCACCCCGCCCGTGGTAATGAGGGTATTGTTGAGCAGCAGTGAGTTCTGGATATTCCGGTTATAGGCTTTCAGGCGAACCCCGCCATTTTGGGCCAGCCAGTATTCCAGCGTCCACTCGCCCAGGAGGCTCGTGGCGTCAAATTGTGAGGTACCTGCCTGATTCGTACCGTAGCTGAAACGCCCGTCGCGGGTGACGCGGAAACGGTCGTTGAGGAAGCGGTATGAGAAGCGGAGCTGCAAATTATTGAAAGCATTCTGGTCCAGTGACAGGCCCGTTACCCCTACTTCCAGGTTTTCGTTCAGGGCGGAGGCCCAGCGGCTGATTTGGTTCGAAACTAGCTCGCTCAGGCTATTGCCTAGAAAAGTCTGGCTTTGGTTAGCTTGTCCCAGAAAAACTTCCTGCGGACTTAATAGCTGGTTGAACAGTAGCAAACTGCTCACTTGTCGGCTCAGTTCTTGCTCGTCGCTCTTCAGTCTGTTTTCAAACGCCGCTACCGCTGAGCGGTACTCCCCTGACGAAGGGTACTGCTGCACGGCCAGGTTGTAGCCAATGGTAGGTGTCATCAGCCGATCGGTGAGGGCAATCGTGACCTCCACCGGGTAGCGGCGCGTTTGTAAATCGCTGCTTCCTCCACCCGCCCCGGTAGTAAGTCCCGGTAGTACGTTGGCCAAAGATGCCATTTGGGTGTAGCCAGCCTGCACGTCGAGTAAGGCACCGTAAGGATCACCCGACCAGGTAAGTCGGCTACCGGGCTTGATCGAAAATTTCTTGTTCAGGGCATTCTGGAACGTGAAAGTATAGTCACCCCGGTCGATTTCGTAATTGCCCGTCATGGTAAAATCACCTTTGGTATCTACCTTCATATTCAACAGGCCCCGCCCATAGGCTTTAATAATATCACCTGCCTGCCGATCCAGCTGAATTTCACAGTAAGCATCGGGCGTGATATTGAAGTTGAAATCCATTTTCACCACCCCGGTCCCTGCTCCGCTCCGGATTACCCCTTTCTGATCGAGGCTATCCTGCTTCACTTTCTGGCTCACAAACTGAATGTAATCAAGTGTAGAAACATCGGTGGCGCCATCGAGCGGAATGTACATGCGGGTACCCCGGTTGCTGGTGACGCTGGCCTCGATATTCAGGTTGTCCAGGGGGCCATACAGACTGGCTTTGCCCGTTACATAGGCTGTACCATAAAACAGCTCATTGTCCTTACTGGTCGTGTTGAGGATTTTGAAATTGCGCATGTCCGCGTTAAATCCCAGCGAAAACAATTTGAAACCATCGTGGTACACCCCGCCCCGTACGGTAGCTGTGTTTCCTTCGGGATCGGTCACGACCATGTTTTTGGCTGATATCTCCGTTTCGCTGAATGTCAACTCATCACTGAACGAGAGTACCGATTGTAAATAGTCAAAAGTCAGTTTTCCCTGGTCTACCTTCACCTGCCCACTCAGAACGGGATTCGAGGGGGTACCCTTCACCGTCACCTGGCCTTTCACCGTGCCGCTAACATTCGACACCAGATCCTGACTAAACGGCTCAATGATTTTAAGATCGGCGTTATTAAAATTTGCTTTCAGGTTGAGTGAGTTTTCTTCACGTTTGGGATTGTAATTGCCCGTGAGGTAAAATACTTTCGCCAAATTTCGATTCAGATGGGCGTCGATATTGAACTGTTGTATGAGCTGATCCCATTCACCACGACCACTAAAATTTCCGAGTTCGTAGTTGTCGTAACTCAAACCTTCTACGGTAAAATTACTGTTCAACTCACCCGAATCGAAAACATCATGCAGGATGGTTTTACCGTCTAGAATCCCCCCCAATTTGGTATCCAACACAGGATTCAGCGTAGCCAATTTGAAGTTACGTACTTCGAAAGTCAGATTTCGAATGGAATCCCGGATCATTTCACCTTCCAGAGACACCCGCTGTTTCTCGTTCACCAGAGCCAGATTGCTGAATACCGTTTTTTGATCAATAACGGAAATCAGATTATTCGGATTGATCCGCCATACCTCATCCAGCAGCACGAAGTCGGATTTTTCAAGGCGTAGGGTAAGACCCGAAGGCAGGAAATGAACATCACCGCTTAGATTGGCCCGGTTGGTACTGCTGGCCTGCCTCAGTCCACTGGTAAAATTCAGGTGATCCTGGTCCCAGGCCGCCTCGATGCTTAGCCACTCGGTGGGAGTCAGGGCGCTGATTTTTTGTTCCCGGGAGGTTAGTAGGGCGGAAGCCAGCACTTCGCCATTGTTGACAAACTTGGACGTAGTGATATCGAAATTTGAATCAATAAACTGATTGTTACGCACCCGAATCGTATCTGCCCGGGCATCCAGGCTCAGAAAAGCCGTATTGCCCATACGCAAGATACCCTCTATGCGGCTACCCGGTGAAACAAACGCCGATGGATAAAGAAAGTCCAGCAGGGGTGTCATGTTACGTCCTTCCAGTTCGTAGTTGATGGTGTAGAGGCGCGGATTAAGGGCCATGGATTTTTGGGCATAGTAGTCCTGCCGGGTAGCCTCATCGCTCATAAAATAAAGCCGGTACTCCTTAAGTAATCGGTCTACATCCTCGATGGTCTCACTCAGGATAAAATTACCGGCGAGCCGAGCAGTTAAAAATTCGCTGCTGACGTCGATACTTCGCAAGTTGTCCGTTTGCACGGACACGACTTGTAGGGTATCCATCGCCAGATTGCGCTTGTTACGGGGCGTAAGCAAAAACGTATTCAGGAAGGTAGCCTGGCCTACCAGTGAGTCCAGTGTGTTGCCATCAACCTGGGCGTCTATTTGGGTTTTAAGGGTGACGGGTTCGTCGGTGAAACCCAGGGCCATCAAATTGGCCTTTTCCAGCCTGCCCTGAAAATCGAACGAGTTTTTCGGTTTGGACAGGTCTATTTCTCCATCCAGGATGAAGGTCAAATTGGTATCACGTGAGCTGACCTGCCCGTTGAAGTAGGCTTTTTGTAAATTTCCCCGCAACTGGACATTCCGGTAATCGTAGTGGTTAAATCCCAGTCGATTGACCGCCGCATTCAGGCTGACCGTAGCCGTCGAAACCGTAAAACCCTTGCCGCTTACCTGCCCCACAAAATCCAGCTTTTGAAGCGTTTCGGGCCGCTCGAAGAGTGTGCCCAGATCCAGGTCAGTTGTTTTAAGCAATCCTTTGTAGGTCGACGTGTAGCGATCCTGAATGTGGAACAACATGTCCGTATTCAGCTCACCAATATCGGTTTTGACGCGGCTCTTTAAGTCAAAGTCGACCGAGGTACCTTTGAAGGTACCGTCGACGGCCACCAGACCAAACTTTTTGAAGGTTTCGTGCAAATCCGTTTCGGGATAATACTGCACCAGGTCACTGGTTTCGATCCGCGAGCTCACCAGATCAAAATCCATTGTAGTGCGATCGAACTCGGGAAGGCCCTTGAAGTCGAACCTACCCGCCAGGCGGCTACCTTTGCCAAACCGCAAATCGGTATTGGCTACACTAAAATCGTGCACTGTGCCGTCAAAGTCACCCGACAGGCGCCACGTTTCATTAAGCGTGAGTAAGTATTCGTGAAACAGCCCCAGGTCGTCGGAGTACACGCGACTGTTTTCAAAGTTGGCCACCATGCGCACCTGCTCATTAAAATCGCCGAATGCCGAAGGGTGTTTGTAGTTAAAGCTCAGGTAGTTAGTGAGATAGGAACCGCCAATATAGGCACTTAACGCAGCGAGTTCGACTTTTTTGGCGCAGTACATAAACTTCGTATCCAGGTCATGTACCTTCAGGGAAGTCTGCCGGTCGATGGTGGTCAGGTCATTGGCCACAAATTTGATGGTGTCGCCCAGCACCAGAAAATCCTTCAATTGCGCATTCAGGTCACGCAGTTCGAAATGATAGTAGTCGAATACACTGGATTTTTTATCGAAGGGTTCGCGCGGATCGTCGTAATGGAAGGTACCCTCGGTGAGGGTAGCTTTGCCAATGGTGAAGGGAATGTTTTGGTCAGGAATGTAGCCCGTCGTATCGCCCGAATTGGTAATTTCGTTCACGCGCGCTATAAAAAAATCCATATTCGTATCGCCCGAGTTGGTCTTTACCAACCGTACTTCGGGGCGATAGACATTTACCTCATTCAGGTGAATTTCGCTCGATGAATTAAGCAGAATGGCTTCAATATCGAAATTGATGTCAATCCGTCCCACGTCGATCATGGGCTGGTTATTGAGGTCTTTCACCGAAATGTGTTCCAGCGAAATGACATCCAACCACTTGATATTGATGCGCTCTATCGAGATGGGATAGCCCATGCGCGCGGAGATTTCCTTGACGGCTTTCTGCGTGGCCCAGGTTTGCACGGCGGGAAATTGGAAGGCAATGAGTCCTACACCAAGCGCATAAAGCGTCAGGATTAGAACCATTACCAGGCCATTGCCCATTTTTTTAAGAATGCTCACCATGTAGGGTACCGGGAGACGACCGTGTCCCAACTTGCAGTAATTTATTTATTTTTGTGCAAATTTCAACGATTTCCATGAATATCCTGGCCATTGAATCTTCCTGTGATGAAACCTCAGCCGCTCTTTTTTCTAACGGAACTATCCGCTCCAATGTTGTAGCCACCCAACTCATTCACGAGGCATACGGGGGCGTTGTACCCGAATTAGCTTCACGCGCACACCAGCAGCTAGTACTTCCTGTGGTTGAAAAAGCCCTTCTGGATGCAAAAATAGCAAAAAAAGACTTGCAGGCCATCGCTTTCACACGGGGACCAGGGCTTATGGGGGCGTTGCTGGTAGGTACTTCGTTTGCCAAATCCATGGCTCTGGGGCTGGATATTCCCCTCATCCAGGTCAATCACATGCAGGCGCATGTACTGGCCCATTTCATCGAAGACCCGAAGCCCACGTTTCCTTTTTTGTGTCTGACCGTTAGCGGAGGCCATACCCAAATCGTGCTGGTACGGGACTATCTTGACATGGAAATCATTGGCCAAACGCTCGACGATGCCGTGGGAGAAGCTTTTGACAAATCAGCCAAACTCCTGAACCTACCCTACCCCGGCGGCCCCTTGATTGATCGCCACGCCCAGCGGGGAAACTCGCGCGCGTTCGACTTTCCGATCCCCGAGGTACCTGAGTTGAATTTCTCGTTTAGTGGCATAAAGACCTCTATTCTCTATTTTTTACAAAAAAACACCAAAGCCAATCCAACCTTTGTTACGGAACACATTGACGACATTTGCGCCAGTATTCAGTACACGCTGATCCAGATTCTTTTGAAAAAGCTGGTGAGAGCTACCCGGCAGACGGGAATACGGGAAGTGGCCATTGCCGGGGGCGTCTCGGCGAATTCAGGCTTACGCGCGGCCTTACAGGAAACCGGGAAAGCCCAGGACTGGCAGGTACATATCCCCCGCTTCGAGTACTGTACCGACAACGCCGCCATGATCGCCATCGCGGCCTTCTACAAGTACTTGAAGAAAGATTTTGCCGACCAGACCGTCAGTCCCCTGGCGCGGATGGATTGGTAGTTTTTGTTGATTTCTTTTGTGTTTTTTGTTGAATCGTTTTTTGTGCGATTGAAAGCCGATACATAAAATACTCTACTGATTATCAGATTTTTCCAACCTATACAATTTCACAAAAAACAAATCAATACCCACATGATTCTCTCCGAAATCTGGATATACCCCATCAAGTCACTTGGTGGAATCTCGCTCACGGAGGCAACCGTGCAGGAACGCGGCCTGCAGTATGACCGTCGCTGGATGCTGGTGGATGCGGGCGGAAAATTCATCACCCAACGAAAAGTACACGAAATGGCGCTCATCGATGTAGCTTTTTTGAAAGGTGGTTTACAGGTTACTCACCGCTCGTTCCCCGATGATGCCCTATTCATTTCCTTTGAACCAACCACGAAGGAACCCATTAAGGTGCAGGTTTGGGACGATGAAGTCGAAGCGGTCACAGTAAGCCATGAGTCCGACCGTTGGTTCAGTAAGTACCTGGGTCGAGCGGTACTATTGGTAAAAATGCCTGAAAAAACAGTTCGTCTGGTCGATCCTAATTACGCTAAAAACGGCGAAGCAGTTAGTTTTGCCGACGGCTACCCACTATCGGTGATCAGCCAGGCTTCGCTCGACGATTTGAACGCCCGCCTCACAGAACCCGTTTCCATGCGGCGCTTCCGGCCCAGTATTGTTATAACAGATACCCCTTCGTTTGCCGAAGATGCGTGGGTAAATATTACAATTGGCTCGGCAAGCTTTAAAGCGGTAAAACCCTGCGCCAGATGCGTACTGATTACCATCGATCCTGTTACAGGGCAAACCAGCCCTGAACCTTTAAAAACATTGTCTTCCTACCGGAAACAGAACGGTAAGATCCTGTTCGGCATGAATCTGCTGGCCAGGCCAGGGCACATTGCCGTAGGAGATCGTGTAGAAATTCAGTAATTCATGTCCGAGTCTAATTTATCGCCTTATCGTTTTAGATTTAGTCATTTGCATTGGCTCAGTCTCGATGTAGTAGCCGGCGCGGTGGTGTCACATATGGCGGCCAATCGGTTGCCCACCGGAAAAATTCCCCTCAATGCCTGGGTAACGGTTGTACTTGGGTTAGTGGTACTGGGAATCTACACTCTGGATCACTTGCTCGATAACCAAAAACCCGAACAGCCCCGAACACAGCGCCATGC
Source organism: Cytophagales bacterium (assembly GCA_038204185.1). GTDB lineage: Bacteria > Bacteroidota > Bacteroidia > Cytophagales > Spirosomataceae > Salmonirosea. Next base: position 6,461 of record JBBRDE010000082.1, on the reverse strand, counting down.
TTTTATCCGCAAAAATGAAGCTAGCATCTGGCGCCTAACCCTCGGTTCGCTCGGGTTAGCAGCGCTGCTTTCCTGGCTTATACCCCGGCAGCTTTGGGAATTTGGGATCGGGATGGTGGTATTTGTATCCCTGTACCTATGGGGTGTTTCGCGAATGCCCATGAAGGGTCATCAGCAGGCTTTAAAAGAACCTGTTACATCACTGATTTATGCTGCAGGCGTGTGGGGAAGTACCTGGTTTTTAGGTGAATCGGTACCCTGGGAGAGTATCGCACTCGGGATTATTTTTTATCTGCTTACGGCTCAAAGCCTGCTTCTTTTCTCCCATTTCGAGACGATCCGTTACCGGGAGGTTTTTAATCTGGCGCGATGGTTGAGACGCCCGCTGACCCTGGGAATTCTGAAAGGTATTACGATCTTCGCCATTCTGGCCTGTATAACAGTCTGCTTCCTGACCGACTACCAATTCACGCAGCGGCTCTGCATTATGCTCATTCTTATATCCCTTGTTCATTACTGGATGATTCTCAATCCTGAGAAAATAGTTTCGGACGAGCGGTTTCGGATCGTGGGCGAACTGGTGTTCCTTTTGCCGGGGCTGGTGTTATAGATTAAAAAGAATCCCAGCCCTGTAAACGGTACTTCTGTAAGGGGTACCCCTTCGTTACACGTCCTCGTCGACCGTAAGCCGCACCAGTTCGATGCGTGTGTCCTGCATGGAAATCACTTTGAAGGTATAGGGCAGCAGTTCAATAAAGTCATTCACCTTGGGTAAATCGCCGTGGATATGGATAAGCATTCCGGCCAGCGTATCGTAGTCACCTTCGGGTAGCGTCCAGTCGTATTTTTCGTTGAGGTAATCCACTTCGTGACGGGCGCTGAACAGGTAGGTATTCTCGTCCACTTTACGTTCCGTCCAGTCTTCGGTCGAATCGTATTCGTCCTGAATTTCGCCAAAAATCTGTTCCACCACATCCTCTACACTGACCAGCCCGGATGTACCTCCGAATTCATCTACAACCAGCGCCAGGCTCTTGCGCTCTTCCAAAAAACGCAACATTAGATCACTAGCGGGCATTGCCTCGGGCACGATCAGCATCGGAGTTACGATCGTAGCAATCTCTTTAGGTTTCCGAAAAAGGGCCAGTGAATGGCAGTATCCCGCTACGTCATCGATGGTCTCGCGGTAGACAATGTTCTTTGAATGTCCGCTGCTGATGAATGCCTGCCGCAGATCCTCAATTCCATCATCCAGCGCTACGGCGGTAATCTCGGTGCGCGGAATCATGCAGTCGCGAATACGAACATCCTTAAAATCAAGAGCGTTGATAAACATCCTTTCCTCAATCCGCTTATCTTCAAAATCCGAATCATCGGCAGCGGCGGTTTCATCGCGGATTTGGCTGGTCATACGCCCTACCGAGGCCAGAGGAGCGCCCTTGATAAAAGGCTCGACCAACCAGTACAGCGGTGTCAAAGACCACTCGGCCAACCGCACCGGAAAGGCGCGCATCGAAACCAGACGCGGAAATGCCCGGCCTGCCCATAACCAGAACACATAGGTACCTACCCAGATCCCTACTACACCAACACTAACGAGGGCCCAATAAAGCGCGTCAGGCCAAGTCAGTACCTCAGGCCACACGGTATAATTGGTGGCTACCAGGCAAAAACATCCCAGTGCTACCAGCATCAACCGATTCATACGGAGAATGCGACGCCAATAGGCAATGGAATGGGCTTTAAGGGAACTGTCGGCCCCTAGCTGCATCCATTCCAGGGGCGAGTCGAGCAGAATAGCCCGCACGGCTCCGTAGTACCCGGCCATCAGAAAAAAGAGTACGGCAAACACCGGGTAAGGATTAATCATTTCTTTTTACGTTTAGTAGCCTTTTTTGCATTTGGGGATGTGGTCGACTTTAAGGGCAACATACGCAACCGATAATATTGGTGCAAGAGTAGGAAGAGCAGGCTGAGCATCAACAACCAGTAGCTATGACTCAAATCAGTGCGCAACAGTTCCAGTATCCACAGCACAAAAAAGCCCACCGCCGCTGCCAGAAGAAGGCTCTTGATCAGTTTGGGAGTCATAAGTTTAAAGTTGACCTACAGGTTCAAATTGTCGGACACACCTTCGCTGTGTGCTTCGTTTTCTTCTTTTTACAGCACATTTTCACTGCTTTTTTAATGGTAAAAGGATTGAGCCAAAAGTAAGAAGAATACCTAGAAATAGCGTACCCGATTACTTTAATAACCTTTTACCGATTCTGGGTCGTTCCCTTCATTGGCAAAAAAATAGTTATCTTGCATACTTGAACCGCAACAAACAGTGATTTATCGAATACCCTAAATTATTTCTTTAAATAATCCTTTAAGCAAATTATGAGCGATACCATGACCCGCTTCAAGTCCGGTGTAGTAACGGGCGAAGGAGTAAGCGAAATTTTCCGTCACGCCAACGAAAACGACTATGCCCTGCCGGCCATCAATGTCGTGGGTACCAATTCGGTGAACGCCGTATTGGAAGCCGCCCGCGCGGTCAACAGCCCGGTGATGGTCCAGTTTTCCAACGGCGGCTCCATATTTTATGCGGGTAAAAGTCTTCCCAATACCGACCAAAAGGCCGCCATTGCCGGTGGCATCTCGGGTGCCATGCACGTGCACCAGATGGCCGGCCACTATGGTGTACCCGTGATTCTGCACACCGACCACTGCGCCAAAAAGCTACTACCCTGGATCGACGGTCTTCTGGAGGCCGGTGAGAAATATTTCGACCAGCATGGTATTCCACTGTATAGCTCGCACATGCTGGATCTGTCGGAGGAGCCCATTGAGGAAAACATCGAAATCAGTGCTAAGTACTTCGAGCGTATGGCCAAAATAGGCATGACGCTGGAAATTGAATTAGGCGTAACCGGCGGTGAAGAGGATGGCGTGGACAACACTGACGTGGATAGCTCCAAGCTGTATACCCAACCCGAAGAGGTAGCCTATGCCTACGAAGAATTGAGGAAGATTTCGCCCAACTTCACGATTGCGGCTGCTTTTGGTAATGTACATGGCGTGTACAAGCCGGGTAACGTGAAGCTACAACCGAAAATTCTGCACAATTCGCAGGAATTCATTATTAAAAAGTTCGGCACTGGCCCCTTACCCGTCAATTTTGTGTTCCACGGCGGTTCGGGTTCGACGCGTGAAGAGATTCGGGAGGCTATTCAGTACGGCGCGGTGAAGATGAATATCGATACCGACATGCAGTGGTCTACCTGGGAAGGGATTTTGAAGTACTACCACAAGAGCGAGCATTATCTGCAAACCCAACTCGGTAACCCCGACGGCACCGACTCCCCCAATAAAAAATACTACGATCCGCGCGTGTGGTTGCGCAAGGGTGAAGAGAGCATGGTGGAGCGCCTAAAAGTGGCTTTCGAGGACTTGAACTGCATCAACCGCCTGGCTTAAATTAATGAATAGTTGAGAGTGGATAGTTGATAGTGGAAAAATAACTCCATGTAATCCAATTGCTTTTACAAGAAAAGGCGAACCGTGCGGTTCGCCTTTTCTTGTGCAGGTACATTACAGAAATCCAGCCGCGCGGCCGCCTCCGATCCAGAATCCGACAGCCATTAACCTTCCTTTATTGGCATTTATTGAATGAATTGTCTGCCCCGTAGAAAGTAAAAACGAGCTGGTTGTCCTGCAAATCTTTCAGGCCGTAAGACCAACTACCCTCGCCTTTCGTGCCAAAATCAGAAATAAGGATTGATTTACTATCGTCGGAAATTTTCCATTGGCCGCTTTGTACCTCCCCTTTTTGACGCTGTTTATATACCCCCTCTGCACCGAAGTACTGATCGGGCAAGAGGTTCTGGCTATTGCACCACCAGGTTTCTGTGAGGCTGGCTTTAATGGCCGGCGCGGGATCTTTTTGAGATTGGCAGGAAACCATAGCGCCCAGACCCACTACGACTCCCCAGCTTAAACTTTTCATCGCGTTCATGCCGTATTTATAGTTGAGAAAATGCTCGTTATTTGGTTGAAAACGAATTTTTCCACTAAAAAGTACGGAGATGGACAGGGACAAGATGTAATAGGCAAACTAGCTCTCCCACCCTCAGGTCATCTCAGAAGCCTCCTCCACGGCGGGTACCTCCACTTTATCCTTGCCCCAAAAACTCGCCAGAAGCGATCCCGTAATGTTCATGATAGGGCCAAATAGCGCCGGGGCCAGACCCACCGTGGCTACTTTGCCCATTTGCAGCGCCAGTCCCGAAGCCAGCCCCCCGTTTTGCAGCCCCACTTCCAGGGCCACCGTGCGGCAATCCTGCTCGGGCAGCCGCAGCATTCGGGCCATACCGTACCCCAGGGCATAGCCCAACAGATTGTGAATCAAGGTACAAATCACCAAAGCTACGCCAATCGTCAGCAGGCTTTCGCGCCCAGCCGCAGTAATGATGCAGATAATAAGCGCGATGCCTATCATGGATACCAGCGGCATGTAGCGGTTGAGCCAAACCGATTGCTTGCGGAAAATATAATTGACAACAAGCCCCAAACCGATGGGCAGAATAATCATTTTGAGGATATCCACCATCATTTTCAAGAAATCCACCTCGACTAAGGTACCCGCCAGCCATTTCATCAACGCCGGAGTCAGCAACGGGGCAAGCAGAGTAGCCACGGCGGTGATGGTCAATGACAGGGCGACGTTGGCTTTGGCGATGTAGGACATCACATTGGAAGCCAGTCCACTGGGTGAGCAACCTACCAGAATCACCCCGGCGGCTACCTCGGGCGGAAAGTCAAAACTCGTGGCGAGCGTGTATCCGACCACCGGCATGATCGAAAATTGACAGATCAGTCCGATAATGACGGAACGCGGCGACTTGACCACACCCTCAAAATCTTTCAAACCCATGGTGGTACCCATACCAAACATGATGATCATAAGGAGCGGTACGATCAGATTTTTGAGTTGATAGCCGCCCATACTAGTGAATGGGCCGGGAAAAAGCATGGCCAAGGTGGCGGCCACGATAATGGAAAGCGTGTAGAGGTAGGAGCGCATAAGGGTTTAGTTTTGACCGGGAAGCCCGTACTGTGGACCTTTGATAGAATGAAAGTTGCAGCGGAAATGAAACTACTTACCCCTCACTTTCCTCTTCACTTTCCTACTGCTGTGCAAGCAGATAGAGTACTGCCATACGCACGGCTACACCGTTTTCTACCTGATTGAGAATAATGGAATGTGCCGAATCGGCAGCGTCGGACGAGAGTTCCACGCCCCGGTTGATGGGGCCGGGGTGCATCAGCACGATCTCATGGTCTAACTCGTCGAGCATGGCTTTGTTAATGCCGAAATAAAGCGAATACTCGCGCAGAGAGGGGAAGTACTTAATCTGCTGCCGTTCCAGCTGAATGCGCAGCACGTTGGCCACGTCGCACCACCGCAGGGCGGCGCGTACATCGTGGCCTACCTTCACACCTAGCTCGGGCAAGTACTTGGGAATAAGCGTCGCCGGGCCGCACACCATCACCTCGGCGCCTAATTTCTGCAAGCAAAAAATGTTGGAAAGCGCCACCCTCGAATGTAGAATATCACCAATAATGGCAATTTTTTTTCCTTGTAAATCACCCAGTTTCTCGCGCATCGAAAAAGCATCGAGCAGGGCCTGCGTCGGGTGCTCGTGGGTTCCATCGCCCGCATTAACGACGTTGGCCGGAATACGGGTGGACAGGTAGTGCGGCGCGCCCGGACTACTGTGGCGCATTACGATCATGTCCACTTTCATCGCCAGAATGTTATTGACTGTGTCGAGTAGTGTCTCGCCCTTTTTGACCGAGCTACCCGAAGCCGAAAAATTGACAACATCCGCTGAAAGCCGCTTTTCGGCCAGTTCGAAGGACAGGCGGGTACGGGTGGAGTTCTCGAAGAAAACGTTGGCAATGGTAATGTCACGCAGGGAGGGGACTTTCTTGATGGGGCGATTGATGACCTCTTTGAATTGGGTCGCGGTATCTAGAATCGTGTGAATGTCGGTTTCCGTGAGATTCTTGATGCCTAGTAAATGCCGAACCGAAAGTTGTGCCATTGCAATTTTGCGGGAAAGTTTGGCAAAGATAGGAAAAAGTGCCGTTTGACCTTCGACACGCGACGCCTGACTTATGCAAATGCCAGTCAAATACCAGATGTCAAATCGAGATTACCACCGTAGCACTTCTCTAAGCTGACCACTAAAACGAAAGGTAATGAATATGCAGCAGTAGGACTAAAATGGCCAGCCCTTTCATTGCACATATTGCCCTATGACAGTTTTTAAGGGAGTGTAAATTGAACTGTGTCACTTCCCTTAATTTCCGATGAAAGCTTGTTCATCAACGCGTAGTCTGTCGCCAAACTTAATGTATAACTGCGACATGGTCAATGCCCAGTTTCTGAGTGGCATCGTCCACTTCTTGGT
>JBBRDE010000081.1:0-19336 GCA_038204185.1 Cytophagales bacterium | reverse complement strand
AATCTAGAATCACAATATGTCAAGTACGGATAAAAACCTGAGTGAATTTTCTATGGACGAGCTACCTGACATCAGCGAACGTACCTTCGCCATCGTCGTGGCCGAATGGAACCACGAGGTGACCGAAAAATTATACGAAGGGGCTTACCAGACACTGATCAACTACGGAGCCAATCCCGAAAATATCATCCGCGCTAACGTACCCGGCAGCTACGAGCTTAGTTTCGGGGCCCAGGTATTTGCCCGTCGGCCTAATGTCAATGCTGTTATTGCTCTTGGCTGCGTAATTCAGGGCGAAACCAAGCATAACGATTACATCAACCACGCCGTAGCCCAGGGGCTGACACAGGTAAGCCTGGAATGTCACAAGCCGGTGATTTTTGGTGTCCTGACGCCCAATACCCAGGAGCAAGCGCTGGATAGGGCTGGTGGAAAGCATGGAAATAAGGGCGATGAAGCGGCTATGACCGCCATCAAGATGTTGAAACTGGTATAATGAGGGATATGGACGAAAAATTCTGGTTTGATGCCGTCGGGTGGCTGGGCTCTATATTGGTCGTGGCAGCGTATGCACTCAACATTAGTGGTCGTATGCGTTCGGATGCACCCTTTTACCTATGGGCCAATATTATCGGCAGCATTGGCCTTATTCTGAACACGGCTTATGTGGGGGCATACCCGTCGGCTGCGGTTAATATAATCTGGGTCGTAATCGGAGTGTGGGGAGTAGTAAGAAATCGCCGGAAAATAGTTTCACAGTAAAGGGGAGCAAATAAGGACATGGACATACGGGCATTCTCCATGCATTAGAATCATCAACTATCCATTATCAACTGTCAACTGAATAAAAATGCAAGTTTGGAAATTTGGAGGTACCTCGGTCGGCAAGCCTGAGCGCATGCACTCCATCCATGAATTGATCACCTCGACCGATTCGCGCAAAATCGTGGTACTTTCGGCTTTGTCCGGCACGACCAACGCGTTGCTTTCCATCGGTGAATCGGCGAAGGCCAACCAGGATGCTGAAGCTGCGGAGAAAATTAAGGCCCTGCGGGATCATTACGACGTTTTCCTTCCTGAACTATACTCTACCGAAGCGGGACTGGCCCAAGGGCAGGAAATCATAGCCAAGGAATTTTCTTTCATTCGTTCCCTGGTGAGTATCAAGCCTTTTACCAGCAAGCAGGATAAGGAACTCGTGGCTGAGGGAGAATTGCTCAGTACCCAAATGTTCGAGGCGTATCTGGCTGAACAGGGTGAAAGCTCCATCCTGTTGCCTGCGTTGGAATTCATGCGTATCGACGCCGATGGCGAACCCGAATTGAGGTTGATCGAAGAGCGACTGACCACGATTCTTGACCAGCATCCCGACAAGCAGCTGATCATTACGCAGGGGTTCATTTGCCGCAACCCGCGTGGCGAGGTGGACAACCTCAAGCGGGGCGGGTCGGATTATACCGCTTCCCTGATCGGCGGAGCCATTCGGGCAGAAGAAATCCAGATCTGGACGGACATTGACGGCATGCACAACAACGACCCCCGCATCGTGAAACGCACCTTCCCAATTCGGCATTTGACATTTGAAGAGGCGGCAGAGCTGGCTTATTTTGGGGCTAAAATCCTGCATCCCAGTACCATAACACCTGCCAAAATGCGTGGGGTACCCGTACGACTGAAAAACACCATGCAACCCGACGCGCCCGGTACCCTCATCGCGACCAACAGCACCGACCGCGAGATCAAGGCTATCGCGGCCAAAGACAATATTACGGCTATCTACGTCCACTCGACGCGAATGCTGAATGCCTATGGTTTTTTACGCCGGGTGTTCGAGATTTTTGAAAAATACAAAACCCCGGTAGACATGGTCACTACCTCGGAGGTATCGGTGTCGGTGACAATCGACAACAGCGAACACCTGGACGCTATCACCTCCGAATTGCGCGAAATCGCTGACATCGAAGAGCATGATCGCGACCAGACCATCGTGTGCATCGTGGGTAATTTCAGCGCCGATAAGGAAGGAGTGGCCATCAAGGTACTGGATGCCTTGAAACATATTCCGCTGCGGATGATTTCGTACGGTGCCTCAGAACATAACCTTTCAATCCTGATCCATTCCAGTTTGAAAGAAAAGGCGTTAAATGCACTGAATGAACGGCTGTTTTATTATGAAGATGCCATGAAGGATATTTTCACGGCCCCGTAAAGCCCATTTTGTACTCCCCTTGATCAAACCCCATGCTACAAACTACCTTTATCCGCGACAATAAAGAATTGACAATCGCGGGGTTGAAAAAGAAGCACTTCCGCGACGCCGAAACCGCTGTGGAACTGATTATAAGACTGGATCGCCTGCGCCGTGAAACGCAGCAGGGACTGGATCAGGTACTGACGCAATCCAACGCGATGGCGAAGGAAATAGGTAGCCTGATGAAGCAAGGTAAAAGACAGGAAGCCGAAACCGCCAAAGCTGAAACTGCCAGCTTGAAAGAGCGCTCCAAAGAACTGGATGAACAGCTCAAAAGAGCCGAAGTTGAGCTGTATGAAGAATTGGTCAAGCTTCCCAACCTACCCCATGAAAGCGTTCCCGAGGGCCGTACGCCTGAAGAAAATGTAACGGTACTGGAGAAGGGTGAAAAACCTACCCTACCGCAAGGTGCCCAGCCCCACTGGGAGATAATCAAAAAGCTGGATATCATTGATTTTGAACTGGGTAATAAAATCAGCGGAGCTGGTTTTCCGGTGTACAAAGGCAAAGGCGCGCGCCTGCAACGGGCCATGGTTTCCTTTTTCCTCAATGAAGCCTCCGAAGCAGGGTACCTTGAAATTCAGCCGCCTTTGCTGGTCAATGCCGAATCTGGCTTTGGTACCGGGAACCTCCCCGACAAGGAAGGGCAGATGTACTATGCCACCGCCGATGACCTGTACCTGATTCCTACAGCCGAGGTACCCATCACGAACCTGTACCGCGATGTGATTTTGCAGGAAAGCGACCTGCCCGTGAAGAATGCGGGCCACACCCCCTGTTTTCGGCGTGAGGCAGGAAGTTGGGGCGCGCACGTGCGGGGGCTTAATCGGTTGCATCAGTTTGATAAAGTGGAGATCGTCCAAATTCGTAAGCCCGAAGAGTCATACGCGGCGCTGGACGAAATGGTGGCACATGTGCAGGGATTGCTGGAAAAACTCAACCTACCCTTCCGCATTCTGCGCCTGTGCGGAGGCGACATGGGCTTCACCTCGGCCCTTACTTACGATTTTGAGGTATGGTCGGCCGCGCAGGAGCGCTGGCTCGAGTGTAGCTCTGTATCGAACTTTGAAACCTACCAGGCCAACCGCCTGAAATTGCGCTACAAAACCGAGGGCAAAACTCAGCTTTTACATACCCTGAACGGCTCGGCCCTGGCCCTGCCGCGGATTCTGGCAGCTTTGCTGGAAAATAATCAACAGGCCGACGGCAGTATCCGGGTACCGGAAGTACTGGTACCCTACTGTGGATTTGAGACGATTGGATGATTTGTAGCAAGTAGGGTAAGTGGATGGAATGTAAAAGGGTGACAGAGAGATTCTGAAACAAACACCACCGGCACATCAATTGGGTACTTTGTGAACGGTCATGTATGCGGTATTGCTTACCCGAACCCCGTCTGCACCTTTTACCATAAACCTTATCCGAAGGGTCTGCATCGCTGTAATTTCAGGAATACTCAGAAATACACTTGTTTTATCCGGGCCCAAAATGGCTTCTTTCACCAGGAAGGTGTCCTCTCCTTCCACACCTGGTTGTTTGACAGAATAATGGGCTGATCCGTACCGGCTGGCCCATTGATAATTCCATCCGGATATATCGTAGTTTGAGAAATTTTTGACATCCTTCGCATCCAGGGCAAAGTTAAATTTAAGCTCAACACCTCCTTTTTTTACGGTGGCATCTTTTATCAAATGACCTAATCCACCCGTATGCCTCACCCGGCTAAGTACACCATATTGGGTAGATACACCGTCATCCCAGCCGGTCAGGCCCGTTGTGTATAGCTGCTTATCCACGGGGTTCACGGCAACACGCTGTATGCCCGCATCCAACTGAAAGGGCAGGGCTACCATGGCGGCCTGGGTTACTCCCTCTACTTCATGGGGCAAAAAGTAATACAGCCATCCCGTGCCATAGCTGGTATGGATAAACTGATTGCCGAGTGGCCCCCAGCTTTTATCACTCCAAATTCCACCACCGGGAGAATTATCAAATTCCTGAGGTATCCATAGCGCCGGTGGACTAAATGTCTCCGGCACGGGTACTAGCGACGGGCTGATTACTCCCTTCACCACATCCTCTTTCCGGAACCTAGTTCCGTCGGGACTCCACCCGTTGGAGGTAAGGTTGGGTACGTACCCGTAGAACTTTCCTTTCTCCACCAGATTGATTTTATTCCCGGGGGTCCAGTTGCCTTGATTATCACTCACAAAAACCTTATCATCCGGACTAATTGTCAGTCCGTTATTAACCCGAAAACCCGTGGCGAGGCTCTCCCAGGTTTTTCCATCGGGCGAAACCTTGATCAGATTACCAGGGTCTTTGTTGTCGGTATATTCACCGGGTTTGGTATAGTAGAAATTCCCTTGGGTGTCCGTGGCCAGGCCAAAGTTAAAGGCATGAAAAAAGGCCGACACATCCTGATCTGCGTGAAATACTTCATAAAAATCTGTTTCGCCGTCGTGATTTAGGTCGTTTAGCCGGATGATTCCGTTGCGACAGGTCACGTAAATCTGATCACGTACTACTTTGATACCCATGGGTTCGTAGAGTCCGGTGGCAATGCGCTGCCAGCTTACCTTTTGTAATCCTTCATCCACCCCATTTGCCATCCATATATCTCCCATGTAGGTACCTAGTACCAACCTCCCGTCACTCATAAAATCAAGCGAGGTGGGGCGTATCCAGGCATTGTAGGCGTTGTCGAAAGGTAGGCCGATGTTATCCACCGCGTAAGGGTAATCTTCCGGTATAGCGACTAACTTCTCGGGGGCGGTTTTATCTTTGTCCTTAAAATACCGGGGGTCAAAGTGCGGGCGGGAAGCATTCACCTCCCCTTTCGTAACTACTTTATTCGTCCATAAAGCAGTTCCTCCTTTTATCATCCGGCCAAGGTCAGCAAATTCTTTTTTAACGGTTCGTTCTTTTACAAGTTCTCCAAGCCCGGCTATGTCCCCGGTAACTTTGCCGGAGGTTCGCAGGATTTCCACGGTCATGGTCTCTTTACTAGCCGGGAAAGTTACCAGCAATCGGTGATCGGCATCTATCCGCCATGACAGGCCAGGTGTGGAACTAACGATTCCGACGGCGATAGTCGGTGAGGTTCCGACCTGATGATTGGCAGTACTCACCAGTACATTACCTTCTACGCTGCCCTGTGATCCGATGAACTTCCCGTCCGTTGTCATGACGCCATCTTTAAAAGTCGCCGCAGAGTCCCGCAACCAACCCAGGCAAAGTTCCTCGGCCTGACTACCCGGACTAATCTGCAAAGTCTGGGAAAGGATAAGCCGGTTATTCTGCTTGATAGACCGCGGGTACTCCAAAATTTTCCTACCCGAAATAGCGTAGGAAAGAACCACCTCTTTTCCGTAGGTGTAGTGCCCAAAGTACCTCAGGTACTGCTCCGGCAAAGGCGCCCGTTTACCCGTTGACTTTTGTAAGCTTTCCAGCTTACCATTATAAGTCCATTGCCAGGTGTCCAATCCGGGTAGCGACTCTCCTTCTACGAAGGGTACCCCCTCTCCCCGATACCGATTAAACTTGGTATCCGATACATTCAATGTTCCCTGCCAGGCCGCTACGGTACCCATTCGGAGCATGTTGTAGCTCATATGTACGTCATGATCCAGCCGAAGGGTCACCACCGAAGTAGCGAGTCCTTTTAGCGGAGAGTGAATGGCATAGCCATAGTCACTTTTGTTGCGCATAAACCAATCCTGCCCGTATTTCAGTGAGCCCTTCAACGCCGCTGTTTTTACTTCGGCAAGTTGGTCCCCGGCATTTTTATCCGGCTTTGGAAGTTGCGCGAGATAGTCTTCCGTCACCTTGAAGTACTGCTTGGGGTTAGCTTTCTTGATAAACCCTTCCCGAATATATTGAACTACGTAATAGCGCTCCTCTGGGCTTAGCCAGGTTTGGGAGGCCATCATACCCGCCCCGTTCGTTAGCGTATTCCACATATCGTAGGGCTTGTTTCCGAAGCGCATTGGGTCTTTATTGAATGAACGGGCCTGAGGCAATGAGGCCGTGCCGTCGGCTCCGTGGCAGGTTACGCAGGATTTAGTGTAAATTTCTTTCCCCTTTTGCAAAGTTTCGGAATTAAGGTTTCGAATCACAAGGGCATGGTCTATTTCCTGAAATGCATAGCTTGTGCCATAGTGAAATGCTACTACAAAAAGGAGGATTTTATTAACTGTTTTCATAACTCCTGGCTGCTTTAATTAAGATAATGGTTTATATAACCTGCGATATAGGCCGCCTGCAAAGACCTTGTATTCTCGTTGTAGTGCACATGATCAATGTAGTTGTTTCCTGGAACGTTTCTGGTAAACTCATACAGGTCAATGATGGGAACCTTGTGCCCGCGCCATACCTCATCCGCAATGCGGTTATAAGTTTCCAGGTCTTTGGCGTGGCGGTGAAAAGCCGTGGAGCGGCTATTATGAATACTATCTATTACGGCGGTGCTTCGTAGCCAAATTATTGGGATGCTGCTTTTTTTGAGTAAAGCGTGCATGGCGTGCAGGTTTTTACGATAGCTCGCGGAGTCTACCTGATGGGTTTTGGATTTAGGGTCAAACTTGATGTCATGCAGTCCGCAATTGAGCAAAAGTACGTCGGGGCGGAAGTCGGGCTCAGCTACTTTGGTTTTCAGATAAGCCAGTACCATTTTGGAGTCTCCGCCGTTGGCGCCCGTGGGGTAATCGAGATTGGCCTCTGCCTTTTGGCCGGGCGTGTCGTTCTTTCGATCGTAGTCGGCTTTCCCATTCAGGTATTTTTCCAGATAAGGCCCGTAATGAATCGAAATGCTGTCGCCTACGACGAAAACTTTGGGGCGATCGGCGGTAAAGGCCAGGATGCTGAATAGGAGCAGCAAGTATAGGGTGGTTTTCATCGAAGCAAAAGCTTTTTATAGTAAGGCAGACGAAAGAATGGTATACCCTTAATTTGAATATGCATTTTTGAAAATGAAGTTCAGAGTAAAAAAACGGGCGGCCCACCCGTACCACAACTAACAAATGGGTAGATTACGGTGAAAAATCTGTTTTTTTCAAAAAAACCACTTCATGCGACACTTTATACTACTCCTTCTATTTTTACTTACCCAAAGTACTTTTGCCCAGCAACTCACCCTCAAAGGCGTGCAAAAGCCCGTAGAGGTATTCCGCGATCAGTGGGGTGTTTCCCACATTTATGCCCAGAATGAGCATGATCTGTTTTTTGCCCAGGGGTACGTGGCGGCCACCGACCGGCCTTTTCAATTAGAAATGTGGCGGCGACAGGCAACCGGTACCGTGGCCGAACTGCTGGGGTCTTCGGAAGTGAAGCGGGACATTGGTACGAAGCTATTTCGCTACCGGGGCAATATGGAGCAGGAAATGGCGCACTACCATCCCCATGGCAAAGCCATACTTACCGCTTATGTAGAAGGAATAAACGCCCGCGTCGCCGAAATCCGCGCCGATCCGGCTAACCTACCTTTTGAGTTCAAAACCCTGAACACCCTCCCCGGCTACTGGACACCTGAGATAGTCGTCAGCCGGCACCAGGGGCTTGTGGCCAATGTGATTGATGAATTAGAGTTTGGGCGGGAAGTACACCTGATAGGTGAAAAAAAGACCCGGGAACTCAACTGGTTTCACCCCACGCGCAAGGCGGATACTGAACCCAGGCTAACCCTGGAAAAAGGTGTTGATGGCCGTGCGCTGATGCAGGACATTCTGGAACTTTACACCGCGCACCGTAGCCCGGTCCGGTTTAGGGCGCCGGATAAGCGCGCAGGGATGATAGAGGATAAAGATGCTTTTAATTTTAAGGAATGGTATGCCGTTGAAAAGCAGTACGTAGGCTCCAACAACTGGGTCATTGACGGATCGCTGGCGCAAAGTGGCTTTCCTATGCTGGCCAATGACCCGCACCGGGTCATCGCCGGCCCCTCGCTCCGGTACATGATTCACCTCAACGCCCCCGGCTGGAACGTGGTGGGTGCGGGCGAACCCTCGCTCCCCGGCGTCTCCATCGGCCACAACGACTACGGGGCCTGGGGGTTGACCATCTTCGAAACGGACAATGAGGACCTGTACGTGTATGAAACCAACCCGGCCAATCCCAATCAATACCGCTACCGGGGAAAATGGGAAGATATGACGATCCTGACCGACTCAGTCAGGGTAAAAGATGCGCCTACCCAGGTAGTTCAGCTCAAATACACCCGGCACGGACCAGTGGTTTTTGAGGATATAGCCATAAATCAGGCGTATGGCGTACGGGCCGGATGGTTGGAGGTGGGTAGCTCGCCTTATCTGGCCAGTCTGCGCATGAACCAGGCCAAAAACTGGGATGAGTTTCGGGACGCCTGCTCGTACAGCCGCCTACCCGGTGAGAATATGATTTGGGCCGATCGCACCGGGCACATTGGCTGGCAGGCCGTGGGGCTGGCCCCCATTCGTCCCAACTGGTCGGGACTGGTACCTGTACCCGGCGATGGCCGCTTCGAGTGGGCGGGGTACCTACCCATCAAGCAACTACCCCACAGCAGCGACCCAAAGGAAGGGTTTATCGCTACTGCCAATAATAACCTCACCTCGCCAGACTTTCCTTACCGCAACGCCATCGGCTGGGAATGGTCAACGCCCTACCGCGCCCAACGTATCGAGGAGGTGCTGGGTTCGGGCAAGCGATTCAATTTGTTTGACTTCACTCAGCTCCAGACCGATTATCTGTCCATACCCGCCCGCTCGCTGGTACCCATGCTTACGCGCCTGGACTTTAACGATAAACAAGAAAAAGAAGCCATTGAACGGCTGAAAAACTGGGATTTTCAACTAGCGCCCGAGTCCATAGCGGCGACTGTCTACGCCGAGTGGGAAAATCAGATTCGGGAGGCTGTGTACCAGCTCGTTGTACCCGAAGTGGCCCGGCCCTACTTGAAAAGACTTTCTACCAAACTACTTCTTGACTACCTGATTACTCCCCCAGCCGAATTTGGCAAGGAACCCATCAGGACACGGGATGAACTATTACAAACTACCTTACGGGAAACATTGGCAGTATTATCAAAACGCCTGGGCCGGGATCAAAGCTCGTGGCAGTACGGACAAACTGCCAACAAGCACATCGCTATTAAACACCCACTGAGTGCACTGGTTAGTGACGAAATGCGAAAGAAAATTGACTTTGGCCCCTTGCCTCGCGGTGGGTACGGCGAAACGGTGAACAGCACCAGCAACAGCCCCAACCAAACCCACGGGGCTTCGTTCCGAATGGTGATGGATACCGAAAACTGGGACAAAACGCTGGGCATCAATACCCCCGGCCAATCGGGCGATCCCAACGACCCACATTACGGCGATTTGTTTGTGCGCTGGGCGAAGAATGAGTACTTCCCGGTGTATTTTTCAAAAGAAAAAATAAAGGCGGTAGCAGATAGAACCTGGGTGCTAATGCCGGAGAAGTGATGTGGTATAGCATTAATCACCTACTCAGCCAAAAATTTTTCCCAGATCAATAGCTAAGTCAGGAAAGGAAGGCGAGGTAATGCCTTGGGTGGCAGGTTTGAGCCCGATGTATTTTTCCTGCTCGTTTAACACATAGACAAAAACGGCCTTTTGAGCGGGCTCTACCAGCCAGTACTCCTGCACACCCGCCTCCTGATACAGCTCGAATTTATCATCCATTTCGCGCTGGCTGTTGCCGGGGGGAAGTATTTCAATTACCAGTTCGGGTGCGCCATTGCATCCCTGTTTGTCTAGTTTCGATTGGTCACAGACCAGACAGATATCCGGCTGTACGACCGAGTAAATCTCTTCACTAGCCTTGACTGATTTTTTTCGGTTGTACAACCGTACATCGAAGGGAGCGGAGAAGAGTTGGCAAGGCTGATCCAAAAAATAGTTGAACAGGTACCCGTACAGATTGCCTGATACGCGCTGATGATTCACGCTTGGGGCGGGTGACATCCGCGCAACCTTTCCCCGCAGGAGTTCAATACGCTCATCGAAGCGCCATTTCAGGTAGTCCGCGTACGAATAGGTACCATTGAGGTCTAGCTGAGAAAGGTCCGTGATGGTAGCCATGGGTGCTTTTTTATCAAAAATACAAAATAATGTGGAATAGCGGTTGGGCAGTCTCAACACTCGCTCAGGCTAATGGGAATCCTCAAAGCCAAGCCGCCTTCGGAGGTTTCCTTGAAGCGGTGATTCATGTTCAGGGCCGTTTCCCACATCGTCGATACCACATCGTCCAGCGATACCTTAGCGCTTTCGGGATCGCTTTGCAGGGCTAGTTGCGAAGCCGTAATGGCCTTGATGGCCCCCATGGTATTGCGCTCGATGCAGGGGATTTGTACCAGTCCACCCACCGGGTCGCAGGTCATGCCCAGGTGATGCTCCATCGCAATCTCAGCGGCCATTAAGCATTGCTCTACCGTACCGCCGGATACTTCTGTGAGGCCCGCTGCCGCCATAGCAGCCGATACGCCGATTTCGGCCTGACAGCCGCCCATCGCCGCCGATAGGGTAGCCCCTTTTTTGAAAATGCTGCCGATTTCGCCCGCTGTCAGCAGAAATCGAAACACATCCTCCTCAGTACCGTTGAAAAAAGCCA
Organism: Cytophagales bacterium; assembly: GCA_038204185.1. Classification (GTDB taxonomy): domain Bacteria; phylum Bacteroidota; class Bacteroidia; order Cytophagales; family Spirosomataceae; genus Salmonirosea. Next base: position 8,478 of record JBBRDE010000081.1, on the reverse strand, counting down.
GGTAGTATTGTAATACCGCCGGTATCACCCCCGCTGAGCCGTTGGTAGGAGCCGTGACGACGCGGTTGAATGAGGCGTTCTGCTCGTTGACGGCCAGCGCGAAGCAACTCACCCAATCCAGGATATACTTGAAGTTGTTGCCGCTGGCGCGCACGAGTTTTAGCCATTCGGCGTAGTCGGCATACGCCTCTCCTTTCAGCAATTTCTGGTGTAGCCCCGCCGCCCGGCGCTTTACGTTCAGGCCGCCAGGTAGGTGGCCTCTGGTGCAGCAGCCCGCAAAAATGCTCTCCTGCATCACCGCCCAAATAGTCATGAGCCTGGCGCGAATGTCAGCTTCGTTGCGCCAGACTTTTTCGTTTTCCAGCACAATTTCCCAGATTGCCTTCCCCGTTTCGCGGTGCCAACGGAGTAGGTCGGCGGCGGTGTCGATGGGGTAGGGGAGCCGAGTAGTCTCTCCACTCTGGGTAGCCTCGTCTTGCTCCTGCACCACAAACCCGCCTCCAATAGAAAAGTAGGTTTCGTTTGCCTGGCCCCCATCCCCACAGTTAGCCACAAACACCAGGCCATTGGGATGAAAAGGGAGGGCTTCGTCACGGTGAAAAATGATGTCTTTTTTTGGACTAAAAGAAAGGGGTACCTTGCCACCCAACCGGATGGATTCGCAGGAAGTGATACCCGCCAGAATTGGATCGATGGAATCCGTAGCCATCGTGATGGGATCGTAGCCCGCCAGACCGAGAATGACGGCCAGGTCGGTCCCGTGGCCTTTGCCCGTCTTGGCCAGCGAGCCATACAAGTGTACCTGAAGTGATTGTACCTGTTCAGGCGTTACCTTATTTTCCAGCACCCTGACAAATTGCTGCGCCGCCCGCCACGGCCCCAGCGTGTGCGAACTCGACGGGCCAATGCCGATCTTAAAAATATCGAAAACAGAAATACGCTCTTCTTGCATGGTCAAATGTAACGGGAATTTTTTATTGACAAGATGACTCTAGTGGTAACCCAACGCTTTTTGATCTCTTGGCCGTATGTAGCTTCTACCCCCAACCTGCCGGGGGTAAAGTAGGGGGTATTTTCGCTTTATTGAAAATGAAATACATATCTGCTCTCGTCCAAATGTTCCTACTAACGAAAATACCATTGGGGTACCTATTCCTCTGCGTCAGCTTTTGCACGGCTGGTTCCCTCGTGGCCCAACCCTTACCCAAACACGATCTGCAATTTGGCTCCCTGGCGCGAAGCTGGGACGAGGGTATTCCGCTGGGCAATGGCATGGTGGGTAGCCTGGTGTGGCAGAAGGACGACAAACTCCGCCTCTCGCTCGACCGCGCCGATATCTGGGATATGCGCCCGATGAAAGGGCTGCATCGCGACGAATTCAGCTATCAATGGGTGCAGGAGCAGGTCGCCAAGAAAGACTACAAACCCGTGCAGCAATACTTTGATGCCCCTTATGACCGCGAACCTGCACCCTCCAAAATTCCGGCCGGAGCACTGGAATTTGATTTGAGTAAGGCTGGAAAAGTGAAATCAGTGCGGCTAGATGTAGCCAAAGCCCTTTGCACGGTTCATTGGGGTACAGGCCTGAGGCTCGAAACCTTCGTCCATGCCACCGAACCTGTGGGGTGGTTTCGATTTACGAACGCCAGCCACGACATTGTCCCTGAGTTGATCGCGCCTAAATACCGGGGAGATATTGCGACGGGGGGAGAAGTGAATTCACTAGTCAGGGATGATCTGGCGCGACTTGACTACCAGCAGGGTACCATCCATAAAGAAAAAAACACGATTGTGTACCGGCAGGAAGGATATGGGGGCTTTACTTACGAAATTGCGGTTCGCTGGAAAGAGATCAAGAAAGGTACCTTTGAGGGCGTTTGGAGTGTTTCTTCGCACTACCCGGACGAGCCCACTCAGCCCAAAGCGGAGGGAATCGTCACTTCGGCAGCCAAAAGTAGTTTTGGCAAAGACTTCACCAGTCATGCCCGCTGGTGGGAGGATTTTTGGTCAAAATCGGCGATTCAGGTACCCGATGAGCGTCTTGAAAAACAGTGGTACCTCGAACAGTATAAATTTGGTTCTGCCGCTCGTCGCGGCGCTCCGCCCATTTCGTTACAGGCCGTCTGGACGGCTGATAACGGCCGCATTCCGCCCTGGAAAGGCGATTTTCATCATGACCTCAATACCCAGCTGAGCTACTGGCCTTCGTACAGCGGCAATCATCTGGAAGAAGCCCTGGGGTACCTCGACCATCTTGACCAAAATAAGGAGAACTACAAACGTTACACCAAACTGTACTTTGGCGTGGATGGCCTTGCGGTACCCGGTGTCACTACCCTCGATGGCACCGAAATGGGCGGCTGGATTCAATACTCGCTTTCGCCCACGGTATCGTCCTGGCTGGCGCACCACTATTATTTGCAATGGAAATATAGCGGGGACGCTGATTTTTTGCGAGAACGGGCTTATCCCTGGGTCAAAGACGTGTGTACCTTTATCGAGAACGTTACGATCTTCAACGAAAAAAAAGAGCGGCAACTCCCTATCAGTTCCAGTCCGGAAATTCGGAACAACAGTCTGGAAGCCTGGTTTCCCCAGAACACGAATTACGACCTGGCCCTGATGAAGTTTGCTCTGAAAGCTGGGGCAGAAATGGCCACTGCGCTGGGTAACAAGGCCGAAGCGGAGCATTGGAATAAGCTGGGCAAAGAATTCGGCGATTTTGCCCTGACCGAAAATAAGGAATTGATGTTTGCGCCTTCATTGCCCTACAACGAATCGCACCGGCATTTTTCGCACCTGATGGCCATCCATCCGTTGGGGCTGATCAAGTGGGAGGACGGTGAAAAAGCCCAGGCCATTATCACCAATACAATCCGGCAACTGGATGCTGTCGGTCCCGATTGGTGGTGCGGGTACTCCTACGCCTGGCTGGGCAGTGTGAAGGCACGGGCCAAGGACGGAGCGGGTGCTGCTGAGGCATTGTCCATCTTCGCCCGGGCGTTTTGCCTGCCCAATAGTTTTCATGTCAACGGCGACCAGACCAAGTCAGGCTTATCCAAGTTCACCTACCGACCCTTCACGCTGGAAGGTAACTTCGCTTTCGCTGCGGGCTTGCAGGAAATGCTGCTGCAAAGCTACGCTGGATTCATAGAAGTGATGCCCGCAGTTCCGGCCGAATGGGCGGAAGCGTCCTTTGAAAATTTACGGGCTGAGGGGGCATTTCTGGTCAGTGCCAAAAGGAAAAAAGGTCAACTCTCCGAAATCTCGGTTCTTGCTGAGAAAGGAGGTACTACCCGGTTGAAGGTACCCTACGAGCAATGGAAAGTTAAGTCCGCGAGCCGCGTAGAAATCGCTTCACGCGAGCCGGGCTTTGTTGAGCTTAGCTGCCAGCCGGGAGGTACCATTACCTTGCTGGCCCGCTGAAACCTCCGATTTTGCTTACTTTAACGCTTCCTTAATCTGAAATTCCTGAATCAAGGGCTGGTTTTCGGGAGTCAGGGTAAACGATACGCTCAGGGTACCCCGTTCTCCTTTAAGGAGGTAGCTACCCCGTAACTGGTTTTCGGGAACAATTTCCTGCACGTTCCGAATCTTACCCACTTTCTCAAATAAGCTTTGTGATTCTTTTTTCAAGGCTTCCAGCGAATAATCATCAAAGAAGTTATCGGCAAAAAGTCCACTCGCCTCGGCATTCTTCCAGTCCGGTAGGAGTTGAGTCAGTTCTTTTTGGCGTTGTTTCAAAATATTGGATGCTGGCAACTGACGCCGTTTCAGCCCCGTCTGGACAATCACCGTATCCAGTACCTGTAAATTGATGGTGGAAGTGGGAGCATAGGTCAGGTTGGCAAACGATATGATGCCGATGCCATACTCGGGCATAAATCGCCAATTACTCCCAAAACCCGGCAGGCCACCGCTGTGGCCCACGTATTCGCGTCCTTCACAATCACGCATCCAGCTCAGTCCGTAGCAATAGGCCGAAACAATGCCACACACCCGGCCACCGGGATAGGTGAAGTTGGGATTCATGCCGCTGATGTTCCAGGGATGGTGCATTTCCCGCAGCGAGCTACGTTTCAGGGGACCATTGTCGGCTTCATCGCGCGCGGGCCAGGCCGCCATGTGGTAGGCTACGTACTTGGCATAATCCTCGATGGAAGAAATCAAACCGCCCATCGCGCCATAGGTACCATCATGGAGCAGGGGTACCTCCGTCCAGGTACCGTCGTGCCAGCGGTAGCCGTGCGCCAGTTGGGCAGCAGGTACCTCCGTATATTCCCACTTCGTATGCGTCATACCGAGCGGCGTCAGGATGTTTTCGTTGATGTACTGCTGGTAGGTTTTGCCTGATACTTTTTCTACGATGTAGCCCAGCAACGCGAAACCCAGGTTGCTGTACTCGTAAGCCACGCCGGGCGCATTGGAAAACGAAAGCGGACTTTGCAGAAATTGCAGGAACTCAGCGTGGCTAACGTCCAGCTGTCGGTCGCCCCAGGGATTGTCTTCCGGGAAGCCCGCTGCGTGGGTCAGCAGGTGACGCAGCGTGATGGGCGGCGCATCTGCAGTTAGTAGTTTGCTTTTGTTCATCTCAGGAATGTACTGGTCGGCCCGATCGTCGAGGCTGAGTTTGCCCGCATCGCGCAGTTGCAGAATCGCCATCGCCGTAAAGCTCTTGCTCATGGACGCTACCCGAAACAGCGATTGGGTCGTGGTGGGCGTCTTTTTCCCCACATCCGTAAAGCCCAGGCTACCCGAATGTACCAGCTTTCCATCCACCACCAGTCCGTAGGTGAAGCCGGGAAAATGGTTCTGTTCGGCGTAGTCGTGGTAGAGTTTGTCGATGGTTGGGAGTACAGCTTCAATTTTTTTCAGACGACCCCCGTCCGTAAAAACGGGTGGCTGATAGGACTGCGCACGGGCTGGCGCTACGAGGGTAGGGGCTACGAGCATACTCAGACCAAGGGGAAGGAAGAGGGAGGAGTTCTTCACGTGTTTCGGGGTTTGGATTTAGGTGTTCGAAGATAGTGAGAATTCTGAATTAAGGGTAGGGGTGCCTTTTTATGCAGGTGGGGAGAGGGGTACCTTTATCTTGAGAATTGCCAAAGAAAATAAAAATACTGCCTCTACTCTTTATTTGCCGTAGCAATAATAAATTAACCTTTTACAATAATTATTTATTGCTTATCAATAAATATAAGATACATTTGTAGCGAACAAAACAACGTAGTATTATGAAAACAGAACGAATCTTACAGATTATGCGCGTCGGTGCTTGGATCGTGTACATCGGCGCTATCATCCGGTCCGTGATGCTGGTGGTCGCTTTTGTCATGGCCAACCTCTCTGGCAAGAACGAGTTTTATTCCAGGCACTTTTGGCCTGCCTTATCTATCTTCTCGTTGCTATGGGCAATCACGATTCTCCACGTGCAGGTGTGGGAAAAAGTCAAAGACATCCTGACCGAGATCAACCTGGGTAATCCGTTTACGATGATAACCGCTCATCGACTTATCAACACGGGGTACCTGTTGCTAGCGATTTGGGTAGTAAGTTTCATTGGGAAAAACTACCTGCACTACCTACAGAAAAGCCTGGCAGGTACCACGGAGTTTTTGCAAAGTTTTAATTACGCTCAAACCAGCTTTGATGCTGACGGCGTATACCTGCTCAATGCGGGAATTGTCTACATCATCGCGCAGGTGTTCAGGCGGGGCGTGGAGTTGCAGCAGGAAAACGAGTTAACTATCTAGCCATGCCGATTGTAGTGAATGTAGATGTAATGATGGCGCGGCGGAAAATGTCGCTGACCGAACTGGCCGAGAAAGTGGACATCACCATGGCCAATCTTTCCATCCTGAAAACGGGAAAGGCGAAAGCTATCCGATTTTCGACGCTGGAAGCGATTTGCGCGGCGCTGGATTGCCAGCCGGGTGATGTATTGGAATACCAACCCGAACCATAGACCGATTTCAAAATAGGTACCGGGAAAAGCAATACTTTGGTTGTCAGGTGTTTGAAAAAAGCCGATAGCCGACTGCGAATTTGTACCTTTGCGGAATGGAAAACCAACCCAATCTGTTCGAGCAGTTTAAGCTCAACCGTCAGCTACTTAATGCCATTGAGGATGCGGGCTATAGCGAACCTACCCCCATTCAGCAACAGGCCATTCCCCTGGCGATGGCGGGCCACGACGTGCTGGGCATCGCCCAAACGGGCACGGGCAAAACGGCGGCCTTCGTGTTGCCGCTGCTGATGAAAGTGAAGTACGCGCAGGGCGAAAGCCCAAGGGCCCTGATTCTGGCCCCCACCCGCGAACTGGTGATGCAGATCGCCAAAGCCGCCGCCGAACTGAGTAGTCACACCGATATTCGGATTGTGGCGTTGTATGGCGGCATTGGTCCCAAATCCCAGATCGAGGCCGTGCGACTGGGCGTGGATATTCTGGTCAGTACTCCGCAGCGGTTTCTGGATATTTATCAGAAGGGAGAAATCACGCTGAAACAGATTCAGACGATGGTGCTCGATGAGGCCGACAAAATGCTGGATATGGGCTTCATGCCGCAGATTCGGCGAATTCTGGAAGTGATTCCGCGCAAGCGGCAGAACCTGCTTTTCTCGGCTACCTTTCAGGAGAAGGTGGAAAAGTTCTCCTACGAGTTTTTGGAATTTCCGATGCGCGTAGAAGTGACTCCGCAGGCCACTACTGCCGAAATGGTGACGCAGTCGCTGTACGAGGTACCTAACTTTTTGACGAAGATCCATCTGCTGGAACTACTATTGACCCAAACCGAAGACCTGAATCGCGTACTGATTTTTACGCGTAGCAAGGAAAACGCGGATAATGTCTATAAATTTCTGCTGAGGAAGGTAATTGATGAGGAGAATATCCGCGTGATTCATGCCAATAAAGGCCAGAATACCCGTATTAACGCGATAGAGGCTTTTAAAGGAGGTAGCGTGCGCGTGTTGGTTGCAACGGATGTTGCCTCACGCGGTATCGACGTGACGGAGGTGAGCCACGTCATCAATTTTGACGTACCCCTGATCTACGAAGACTATGTTCACCGCATCGGGCGCACGGGCCGCGCCAACCATACCGGGGAGGCGATCACGTTCCTGACGCCGCCCGACGAGTACCACATCAAGAACATCGAGGGGCTGATTCGCCAGGAAATTCCCCGCAAAAAACTGCCCGCAGGACTGGATGTGGTTACCACGCCCTTTGTCGAAAACCAGGATCATCTGCGGGAAATAGACCAGCAGCGCCGCCATGAAGACCCTACCTTTAAAGGGGCTTTTCACGAAAAAAAGAAACAACCGCGCTCGTTCTCGCCTCCTAAATCTACAGCCAGAAAGAAAAATACGGCCAAACGCCGCACCCGGCGGTAGTACAATATTTCGTGTGAGGTCGCGTTTGCTTTTGTACGACTCGAGCCTTTTGTGCCTAATTTTTGTTTGACCTCACTATGAAATTTTTAGTTCGCTTATCTTGCCTGTTGCTGATGCCTGCTCTCAGCTGGTCGCAAACCTTGCAGTTTGCCAGTACAGCTCGTTCGCTGGATACCAACGGAGCCCGAACCCTGACGCTGGCCGAACGGCAGACGGTACCTTTTTTTGGGGAACAGCACAAAACCTCCGAGCAGATAGACAAGGAAATTCGGTTTTTGAGCGACTGCGACAAGATGTTCAACAGTCGTGAGGAAGCGAGCAATTTTTTTGCGGCCCGCGCCTGGGAATATGTACAGGAAGGACAGCTCGATACTGCCGCTTACCGTTTCAATCTGGCCTATCTGCTCAACGAAAAAAATGTGGATGCCTACTGGGGACTCGGCGTGGTGAGTTACCAGAAGAATCAATTGGAGGAGGCGGCCAGCATTTTGCGCCGGGGCGTGGAGCTTGCTCCCAGCAATGTGCCCCTGATGGTCGACTTATCAACCATCGAGTTGCGGAATTTCACCCAAGCGGCCAAGCCCGAGGATTTGGAGGATTCCTATAAGCTGCTAAAACACGCGGCCTCGCTGGACACTACCTATGCCCAGACTTTTTATAATCTGGCTTCCGCCGAGTTCTACCGCGCCGATTATCCCAAAGCCTGGGAGGCACTACATACCGGACGAAAAATTAATTTTCAGTTGGTGGATTTCGAGTTCGTGAATCTTCTGCGTACCAAGCTGCCTGATCCCGAAGGTTTTTTTAAATGAGGTTGGTGTCAATAGTTAAGTTTTCACAAAAAAGCTCCCTTATTACATGATAAGGGAGCTTTTTTGTGAAATAAGGAAATCTTCCAAGACTAGATTTTCTGGCAATCAATTTTCAACTCTCCACTTTCACTCATTTAAGTAGGTTATCAAAAGTAATGTGGTACTTTCAGGAAAAAACTATGCGCTTTATTGAGCTGACCAGCCAGGAGCATCAACACCTGACGCTGCTTTACAAAACCAGTCAAGACCACCGGGAGCGCCAGCGTGCTCAGGC
>JBBRDE010000080.1:0-19345 GCA_038204185.1 Cytophagales bacterium | reverse complement strand
TGGTGATCAGAAATGCCGCGCCGGGCGAGACGATGCCGCTTCCCTTCGACCTACTTTTTTTGGGCAAAATTCCGGACGAACCGAAGGTCAGCGGCCGTACCTCGCCCTCGTGCGCAAAGGCCGCGAAGAGCCGCGTCAATTCTTCCAGCGTCACGCCGCAGCCACCCAGAATCAGCGACAGCCCCAGGTCTTTGGCCTGCTTACTGACCGTTTGGAATCCCGCTCTCTTGAGCTGCTCCACCAAAACGGGGGTACCTACCTCTTTCAAAATCTTCACCGCCGGAATATTCAACGAATTGGCCAGCGCAAACTCCACCGTCACCGGACCATTAAAGCGTTGGTCGAAATTTTCCGGCTCGTAGCCGCCAAAGTTGGTAGGAACGTCATTGAGAACGGTTTTGGGTGTAATCAATCCTTTATCAAAAGCTGTGGCGTACAGCAGTGGTTTCAGCGTACTGCCCGGCGAGCGCACCGCCCGGATGCCATCCACCTGCCCACCGTCGTAAGAATTGGCAAAATCCGCCGAGCCGACGTAAGCCTCCACGGCCATCGTTTCGTTGTTCACCACCAGCACCGCCGCGTTGTGGATATTCTGGCCCCGTAATCGGTTGATGTAGTTTTTGACCAAATCCTCCGTCTGGCGTTGTTTCTGCAATCGAATGGCGGTGTGAATGATGGGCTCGTCAGGGTACTCCTTTTTCAGGCGCAGCGCCAGGTGCGGGATTTCGCGCGGCGCGGCGCGGCGGTGTACATTCAGCGGTTCATGTAGGGCATCCCGAATGATGTTTTCGTCAAATAAATTTTCTTTTTCAAAACGGTACAGCCACGCGTTGCGGGCGATCAGCAGGGCCGCCGTGCGGGTATCGGGCCGCAGGCTCGACGGACGGTTGGGCACAATCGCCAGTGCGGTAATTTCGGCCAGACTCAGCAGTTGGGGCGGCTTGCCAAAATACAGCAGGGAGGCCGCCTTGATTCCCTCGATGTTGCCACCGTAAGGTACCAGGTTGAGGTACAGTTGCAGAATTTCGGTTTTGGAGTAATGTAGCTCCAGCTGAAAAGCCCGCAGAATTTCCACGAATTTACTGCCATAGCTCCGCTCACGCGGTTGCAGTAGCCGCACAACCTGCATGGTAATGGTGGACGCCCCGGAGGTACGCCTACCCGTGAGCAAATTGCGCAAAGCGGCCCGGCCCAGTGCTACCGGATTCACGCCCGGATGCCAGGCAAAAAAACGATCTTCCTTGTGAATGAGAGTTTTGCGGAGTAGCGGGGTAATCTCCGACACCTCGGTTTGCAGCCGCCATTTGTCATCTTTACTCAAAAAAGCGTGCAGTACGGTACCATCAGCGGTCTGGATTTGGGTAGAGTAAGGTACCCTGGGGCGGAAAGGAAAAGCAAAGTCCAGGAGTAAGCCCAGGAGCAGGAAAAGCAGAGTTCCACTGGCGATCTTAGCCTTCAAACCCATCTTCCAGCATCAAATCCCACAGGTTCATTTCATGATCGTCGATGACTGTAAAAGGTAGGTCCCAGGCGATGAACCTCCATTCGCGCAGATTGTCGGCGACCAGAATCCGGCGCGATGAGGAAAAAACCCAAATTACCCGCTCGACGCCCCATTGTAGTAGGCGCTCGGTTTTTTTGTGAAAGTAGTCTTCTTCGCTTGTAAAATAGTCGGACTCGTCGGCTTTGATATCCACTTCAATGACTACGCTGGGGGGAGTTTTAGCGTATTTAGTAGAATATAAATCTGTTTTTAATTGCCCCTTTCTATAAATGGCTATGTCCGCAGAAAAATTAGTATGCTTACCAACATGAACTCCTAGCTCGCCCGGGCCAAAGCGATAACCTTGCGGCAAAATCATGACCAACTTTTTATTGATAATATTGGTGATCACCCATTGCAGCTCACTCGTCCCCATATTGATCTCTTCAATTTTCTTCAACCCCAAAACATAATCCTTATACCCTTTCCGGTAGATCGGATGGCCATCGAATTCTTCGTAAATCAGTATTTTGGGAATATCCTGTACTTTTTCCATCGCCGGTTTCTCAAATGGTTCTTTCAAAGATACGTAAAACATCCTATTGAAGGGAACCTATCCCTTTCGCAAAAACCAAAAAATATCATCATTCATCATTCATCACTCATCCTTAAAATTCATGTCCAAATACGTCGCCGCCATTGACCAGGGTACCACCAGCACCCGCTGCATTCTCTTCGACCGCCAGGGTACTATCGTTTCGGTGGGCCAGAAAGAACACGAACAGATTTATCCCAAACCCGGCTGGGTGGAACACAATCCCGACGAAATTTGGAAAAACACCTTGGAAGTGATCGCTCTGGCGCGTATCAAGGCTTCCGTTACTGCCGCCGATGTGGCGGCCATAGGTATCACCAATCAGCGCGAAACGACCGTAGTCTGGAACCGACGCACGGGCAAGCCGTATCACAACGCGCTGGTGTGGCAGGATACCCGCACGGGCGAGCTGGTGGCCCGATATGAGAGAGAAGGCGGCATCGACCGTTTCCGCGCTACTACCGGACTGCCGCTGGCGACGTATTTCAGTGGTTTAAAGCTGAAATGGCTGCTTGACAACGTAGAAGGACTGCGGGCCGACGCTGAAAAAGGCGACGCGCTGTTTGGTAATATGGATACTTACCTGATCTGGAACCTTACGGGGGGTGCCAGGGGCGGAATCCACGTGACGGACGTAACCAACGCCAGCCGTACCCAATTGATGAACCTGCGCACCCTGCAATGGGACGAAGGCATGTTGAAGGCGTTCGATATACCCTCAGCCATGCTACCCGCCATCAAAAGCAGCAGCGAAGTCTACGGCCATGTGGCTTCGGACGCCCTGCCGGGGGTACCTATCGCCGGGGCGCTGGGCGACCAGCACGCGGCGCTGGTGGGTCAGGCGTGTTTTGAGCCGGGCATGGCCAAGAACACGTATGGTACGGGCTGTTTTCTGGTAATGAATACGGGCGACGAACTGCAACTTTCTGAGAAAGGCCTGCTGACGACCATTGCCTATAAATTCGGCGACCAACCCGTGCAGTACGCGCTGGAAGGTAGCATTGCTATCGCGGGGGCATTGGTACAATGGGTACGCGACAATCTGGGCCTGATCCAGAAGAGCAGTGATATTGAAAAACTGGCGCAGAGTGTCGAGGACAACGGCGGAGCGTATTTTGTCCCCGCTTTCTCGGGTTTGTATGCGCCCTACTGGCGAAACGACGCGCGCGGCGTCATCGCCGGACTGACGCGCTACGTCACGAAGGGCCACATTGCCCGCGCGGTGCTGGAAGCCACGGCCTACCAAACCGTCGACGTGGTGAACGCCATGCAGCAGGATTCGGGCATCGAATTGAAATCGCTGCGGGTGGATGGCGGCATGGTAGCCAACCAAATGCTGATGCAGTTTCAGGCCGACATGCTGGATGCTCAGGTGGTAGCGCCCGCCGTGGCCGAAACCACCGCCCTGGGCGCCGCCTACGCCGCCGGGCTGGCGGTAGGCTACTGGAAGGATCTGGATGACTTGCGCAAGAACTGGGCCGTAGCCCAAACCTGGAACCCTGCCATGCAGCAGGAAGACCGCACCCGGTTATATAAAGGCTGGCAGAAGGCGGTGACGAAGTCGTTCGGCTGGGAGGAGTAAGGGATTTTTGTAGGGTACCTTAGATACAAAACCATAAGGTACCCTCTTAATCTTTCGTGGCGTCCTGTGGAAAAACCCGGCCACACGGAAAAAGATACCGCTTGATACGTTTTTAGCGAAGGATGAGTCTAAGTATCAGGCGAAATTATAGGGTCGCTCAGATTGATGAATTCGCCAACAACTTGCCTCAGTTTATGATTCAGCAAGTGGTTTTATAAGTAAACCCTGAATGAACGATCAGCAGGGATTGTGTGAATCGGAGTTGATTTGAACGGGGGCTATCAGCGTTTACCTCGTAGCGTAGTAGTCACCGACTTCCAGGCTATAAAAAGCACGCAGTTTTTGTCCATGTTCGTCCATTAAAAAGTCTCCCGGCACACCTAAGAAAGTGCCGGGAGACGAAAACTGGATGTTTAAAATTATTATACCTTACTCACTTGTTAAATAGCACATTTCTGCAAATCCAGGTGGATTACATAATTTGTTATACCAACTGGTGAAACAAAGCCCGTTAAACTGGTTCCCTTGTAGCTGGATGGACCCGAGAAAAGACCGGCTGAGGGTCTGGTAGTAGGGAGTGCACCAGCAGCATAGCCTTGAATCTTGATTGGTTCGGTTACGCCTGTTTTTAACTCCCAGCCCGCTGCGAGCACGATGGTATAATTACCGGCAGCATCAATGACCACTGTGCCAGCATTCTTGGTTTGGCCCGCCCAAATTGTTTGTACGCCAGAACCTACCGGATAGTAGTACCACCACGCCTTACCACCTCCTGCTGTTGGGCCACCCATTCCGGTGTCATAAGTATAAGCAGTACAGGCTGTGGGAGGAATGCATAGCGCCACGATTTTGTACACGATCGTAAATTCAATGGGGGGGCCGGTGGCACCAACCACTTTGAGTGCTGTTGTCTGCTCGCCGCAGCCTTGTAGAGTACCGACAGGCTTCGTGAAGTTGTAAAAGTTCAGGTTTGAACCACCCTGAGCGTTGCCATCCACAAAAAGGTTTCCGATTTGAAGATTGTCGGTGCGGTGCAGGTAGTAATAGACGGTAGTCCCATTATTATAGACTTCAACCGTAATTTCCGGATCGCCGGATTTGAAAATAACTTTGTCCAGGGGGTCATAAGCGTCATCACAATCACAATCCGTAGCCTCTCTTGCTGAATTGTGGTTAAATGATTTGGGTGGCGCCGTAACATCCAGGACATCATTCTGGCAGGCGAGGGTCATGCTAACCACTATGGCCAGCAGACTAAGTAAACGAACTGTTTTCATAAAGCATGAAATGGTTAAAGATTAAAAATACTTTTAGTGTGCATTATTTGAAATTTTTAAGTAAAAATAAAGCTGTTTTTAAGTTAATTTTAAGTTTTAATTTTGCTATTATTTTTTTTAAAAACTCCTAATAATTACAGTACAATTATACATAATAATATAGCCGAAAACTAATGAATTTATCTAACGGTAAAGTATAATAATTCGTACATGTTTTTAGTACGAACTAAGCAACACTAAATACATGATTATGCTGGTTATCAATCTATTTATGTTACTTACACATATATATTTATGTCCTTTAATTGGATAGATTAATAAAATTAATTAATTAAAAATTTAAGCTAGTAATTCACTTTTTTTATGCCGTATTTTTCAGATAAAGAAAACATGATATTGAGACGTTTCTTCCGACTTACTCAGTGATCTGCTTGACGACGGTATTAATACACACTGAGCCTGTTGGGGTGTTTAGGATATATATATATTTCTTAAACTATGCGCTGGGAGGAAGGGAGAAAGATTTTTGGGAAGAAAAATAGAACCAGTGTTTTTCCGTTCACGGAATTGAAAAAAAAAAAAAAAAAATAGAGTCGGGACGCAATCAAATTTAACCGGAAATTGTGGAACAACTTCTCGACACGCCCTCGACTCGAAATTCTTCCATGACCAGCAGGTCGGCCCTGTTTTCCGGCGAAAGCCCCTTTTGTTGCCGCAGCTACCGAATTCGTCAGGAAAGGGTCAAAGGAAGTCCACGGTAAGACTATTGCGGTCACCAAAGTAATATAGGCTGGCAGAAAGCAGTGACGAAGTGGTTTGGCTGGGAGGAGTAGCCTTTTTCTAAGGGTACCTTGTTGGTACTTTCATGGGGAGGTACCTCCCTTGGAGGCAGGTGATAACATCCGAATACAAGGCAATTCCTGAAAATACCCCACCGGGGTCTTGATCTCCCCAGGCCCTGGTGAAACAAAAAAATGAGGCTGTCTCAAAAAGACAGCCTCATTGGGTATTAGGACTAAGCTTTCCTGGCCGGAGACAAGCTCCGTCCTGCTTAGTTCATTTTGAGCACCTTGCGGGTTACGCGGCCATGGGCACCATCCACCGTGATGATGTACATGCCTTCCTGCAAGCCTTTGACGTCGATGGTCTGCTCGGCGCGGCCTTCCTGTACGGGTACCGTGTAGGTACCTTGCAGGCGCTGATCCATACCCATCAGGTTGATGCGTACGCTTGGCTGCATACCGGCCTCCGTTACGATTACGCGCAGTTGATCCGAAACCGGGTTAGGCGAAGCGACCACCTCTACGTTCATACGCAGCAGGGGAGCAGGCTCGGCTTCGAAGCTTTCGCGGGCTGTCAGGCCGGTAGCCCCACTGACAGAAATATTACCACCTGGATATATTATGGTTTTCAAAACCGGATTGGTACCGTCCCATTTACTTGCAAACCACATACCCCCTTTGCTACTGTATACGGAAATAGCTACCAAATCTCCATTCCCTGACACACTAACATCTTTCAAATCAAATACCATAGAGCAGTTCCCTTCAATGGCCTCGTAAACTCCATTCTTAAACTCAGCAATGTTTGCTTTGCCGGTAAATTGGGCCACGTTTGGGGTTGGCTGACCAACGGCCAGGGTAGAAATGGCGTTGCTGCTGATCTTATACTCATGGGGGACAAGGGGATCATAAACCCCGTTCCGGTCGTATTTACTGGTAATTAGCAGTTCTACTCCACCCTGGGGGTTTTTCAAACTCTTGTTGTACTTCACAACGAAACTAACATTTGAGGATCCCTTAACAATACCGGCCGACCCTTCGTCGGTCAAGTTCGCGCCACCCACGATTTGCCCCCCAGCAACAGGTTGCGCAACCATAACCGTTGAGGTAGTACCTGGACTTTGAGTAGAAGTGTAGTTGCCAGTTACCTCCACTTTGACCATTACGTTATCCGCAGTGGAATTATTACCCAGGTTATACTGCACAACTGCCGTAGCTGTTCCTACTGTCTGATCACCCGGATTTACCAGGCCAACGGGCTGGTTCTTAGCAACAAGCGTACCGTTTATATAGAAATTAATCTTGGCCGAACTGATATCTCCTCCATAATTAGGCGAGTTTTTAAGGGTAGCCACCAAAACCAATGAAGCAGTACTACTCGTAGAGCTTGTAGTCCAGAAGAAAGTAGAGCCCGTATAGAAGGACGTACTCATCGGAGTTGCGTTCTGCGGGGTGATGGTAAGATTAGCACCTACATAGATCAGATTGTAGTTAGAAGTCAACAATAATGAGCCTTGGTTAATAGCATATGGGCCTGGAGCGTCTTCTCCCGCGACTCTAGTTAAAGCACCTGAGAAGGCATCCCCATTTACTAAGCTACCGCTAATCTGATAGGTAAGTGCAGGATCAGAAGTACCATACACCTTTGTCTTGGCATCAGCCGTTACGGTAATAGGTCGAAGTGTGATATCAGCCGTCGTCGTGGCTACCGATGTCAGCGAGTAGTTGCCCGCATCAGCACCCGACAGCGTTGCACCCGCCAGCGTCACTGTCTTGCCGGTACCTACATTGGCATTATCGAAGGTAGCCGTGCCACCCGTCAGCGATACTGCGTCTCCTCCGATGGCGCCAACTACCGCCAGACTATTTGCCGCAGCGCTGGTATTGCCATCGTAGACCTTGTTCGCAGAAGTAAACGTACCCGTTACCGACAGGATAGTAATGTCAGCCGTCGTCGTGGCTACTGAGGTCAGCATATAATTGCCCGCATCTGCTCCAGACAGGGCAGCGCCCGTCAGGGTGACTGCCTTGCCCGTGCCTACAGTCTTGGTGTTGAAGGCTGCCGTACCACCCGTCAGCGATACTACGTCTCCACCAAGGGCACCTACTACCGCACGACTATTTGCCGCAGCGCTGGTAGTGCCATCGTAGACCTTGTTCGCAGAGGCAAAGGTACCCGTTACCGACAGGGCCGTGATGTCAGCCGTGGTGGTGGCTACCGATGTCAGGTTGTAGTTGCCCGCATCTGCTCCAGACAGGGCAGCGCCCGTCAGGGTGACTGCCTTGCCCGTGCCTACAGTCTTGGTGTTGAAGGCCGCCGTGCCACCCGTCAGCGATACCGCGTCTCCTCCGATGGCGCCTACCACCGCACGACTATTTGCCGCAGCGCTGGTATTGCCGTCATAGGCCTTGTTAGCAGAAGCAAAGGTACCCGTTACCGACAGGGCCGTGATGTCAGCCGTCGTCGTGGCTACCGATGTCAGGTTGTAGTTGCCCGCATCACCACCCGACAGCGTTGCTCCCGCCAGCGTCACGGTCTTGCCCGTGCCTACATTCTTGTTGTTGAAGGTAGCCGTGCCGCCCGTCAGCGATACCGCGTCTCCTCCGATGGCGCCTACCACCGCACGACTATTTGCCGCAGCATTGGTATTGCCGTCATAGGCCTTGTTAGCAGAGGCAAACGTACCCGTTACCGACAGGGCCGTGATGTCAGCCGTCGTCGTCGCTACCGATGTCAGTGTATAGTTACCCGCATCAGCACCCGACAGGGCAGCGCCCGTCAGGGTCACGGTCTTGCCGGCACCTACGGTCTTGGTGTTGAAGGCCGCCGTGCCGCCCGTCAGCGCTACCGCGTCTCCTCCGAGGACGCCTACCACCGCCAGGCTATTGGCCGCAGCGCTGGTATTGCCGTCATAGGCCTTGTTAGCAGAGGCAAACGTGCCCGTTACCGACAGAACCGTGATGTCAGCCGTCGTGGTGGCTACCGATGTCAGTGTATAGTTGCCCGCATCAGCACCCGACAGCGTTGCACCCGCCAGCGTCACGGTCTTGCCGGCACCTACAGTCTTGGTGTTGAAGGTAGCTGTGCCACCCGTCAGCGATACCGCGTCTCCTCCGATGGCGCCTACCACCGCCAGGCTATTGGCCGCAGCGCTGGTATTGCCGTCATAGGCCTTGTTAGCAGAAGCAAAGGTACCCGTTACCGACAGGGCCGTGATGTCAGCCGTCGTCGTGGCTACCGATGTCAGTGTATAGTTACCCGCATCAGCACCCGTCAGGGCAGCGCCCGCCAGCGTCACGGTCTTGCCGGCACCTACAGTCTTGGTGTTGAAGGTAGCTGTGCCACCCGTCAGCGATACCGCGTCTCCCCCGATGGCGCCTACCACCGCCAGGCTATTGGCCGCAGCGCTGGTATTGCCGTCATAGGCCTTGTTAGCAGAGGCAAAGGTACCCGTTACCGACAGGGCCGTGATGTCAGCCGTCGTCGTGGCTACCGATGTCAGGTTGTAGTTACCCGCATCACCACCCGTCAGCGTTGCACCCGCCAGCGTAACGGTCTTGCCCGTACCTACAGTCTTGGTGTTGAAGGTAGCCGTGCCGCCCGTAATGTTCACGTCGTCGCTGCCGACTTTGCCCACCACCGAGTAGGTGCCTACCGTGGCGCTCGTGTTGCCGTCGTAAGCCTTGTTGCTGGCCGTGAAGCTGCCCGTGATGGACTTGGCCGTGATGTTGGCCGTGGTGGCGATTACCCCTACCATTCTGTAATTGTCCGCCTTTGTACCAGCTAAGGTCGCACTCGTCATTGTCACGGTCTTGCCCGTGCCCACGTTGGCGTTGTCGAAGGTGGCTATGCTTACCGAGATATATACATCATCCGTACCCACTTTTCCCGGATACAAATACTCCGATATTGAGGCAGTGGTATTACCATCGTATGTTTTGTTGTTTGCAATAATGGAAAGTTCGAGGTTTTTGAATGCAATAAACGCCGTTGTGGTGCTTACTCCCGTCAGGTTGTAGTTACCCGCGGCAGAACCCGTCAGCGTCGCCCCCGCAAGCGTCACGGTCTTTCCCGTGCCCACATTAGCGTTATCGAAGGTAGCCGTGCCACCTGTGATGTTCACGTCGTCGCTGCCGACTTTGCCCACCACCGAGTAGCCCGATATGCTGGCCGACGTGTTGCCGTCGTACACCTTGTTATTGGCCGTGAAGGAACCTGTGAGGTCTTTTCTGTTAATGATCAGCGTTACCTGCGTACGAGAAGTACTTACACAACCACCCTGGGATGACTCAGCCCAGGCAGTATAGGTACCTGCATTGGTTCCCGAAGGTGCGGTAGTTACACTGCCACCACTAGCCAAAGTATAATATACAACCGTAGCGCCACTCGGGGGTGTAGCAGTTGCTGTTTTTACACTTCCATCGTACGTGACCGTGTTATTATTTGCCGTGGGTGCGGCTGGAGCACCAATTGTAATATTAACATTTGAACTATAAATAGTTCCACCACCCGAACCTTCTCTAACTCGTAGCAAATAACCCGTTCCAGTAGTAGTTGGAACAGAACTAAGGGTTATAACCCCAGAAGTATTGGTAGCAACACTAAACGTTGTAGTACTAGTGGTTGTTCCTGATCCAAAGCTACCAGAAGAGTTTGATAGCTCAGCAGTAAAAGTTTTATTTCCAGTGCTATAACCAGTAATACTGAAGTTAACAGTTATGCTACCTCCCGGACAAACTGATGTACCAGTAGTTGGGCTAGTAATAGTAATCGTCTCTCCTGCTGCATACACTATGCTCTGCATGGCCACCAATAGCAGTAGAACCAAAGCCCACGGAAGGGCCTTCAAGTTCTTGAAGTAATTTTTTATCATGATTTTTAAAAAAAAATAGTGTTGATAAATTGAATTGAAAATGCGTAAAAAAGCCTGTATTCTCCTTTTTCTCAAAGCACAAAATTTCCCATAGGAGATGGTACTAACCTGCAATGAGTTTGATAAATGAAGAGAATAAAAGCAAAGAAGAGCGAACCGGAAACTAAGGGGTGGCCACCGCGCAAATCCCTTGCGGAGCGGCTGTCAGAGAGGGGTGTTACTGTCTAAGGGCCATGCGTTTTGAAGGTGGGATGTGGTGGATAACGAATGAAGGAAAAGGGGATGATTTTCAAACGTTTAGAGAGCTTGGCTTTCCCTGTTGAGGTTGTAAATGTACTCCTTGAGTTAAACTATTTATTGAAAACACAACAATAATTTAACATAAAGAGTATTTATTTCAAGATGTATTATGTATATTTCTCATTATCAGTTGTTTATAAATTACAGTTTTAGTTTTAAGCAGGTTTTCACAACCTTAAAATTAGCTTAAAATTGGCTTAAAAATTACTTAAATTTAACTTTTTCTAAGAAAAGTCCTATTTTTTTCGGGGTGTAACTATTTCTAATCTTAAACTCGATACGTCGTTTTTAGCGTCGTTTTTTTGGATTTACAAGGATGGAAACAGGCCCTTTGAGGATTGCTTTTTAGTCGGGTGGGCTAATCTGTTTTTAGGAGCGAATCTTTTAAAAACCAAGGCAAATGTTCTTTCAATTTTTTTCTCGTCCAAGAAAAAGTTATCCAACGGTAATTTTTTTATTGCTTACCGTTCCGTTTTGTTCCAATAGAGCTTTTGAAAGCACCGTTTCCTGATCTAACCAGTTGTCTGGTAATACATCAAGATGCGTTAGCTGGCTGGTTCATCCGTTGAGATGAATCTCCCGGCGGAAAACTCCATTCTTCGAATAAAAATGCATTGGAGTGGGCCAGCCCCGCTACCTCTGGCCCACTCCAATGCTGTAAAACAGAACGGCCCCCTTTTCCTCAGCAGTAAATTTCCAGCCCGTTCCACCCATTCACCCCCCCCCCCCTTCAACACTCACTCCGATAGGAGAAGATTGGCAAAAATCCCAACTGGTAGTCCTGCCGATAGTAGCGAGGTTCGGGCGAGTAGCTCACGCTGAGTTGATTCTGAATGCCAGGAACCTTCACCAAATCCACGGCGAACGTATGGGTCAGGCGGTTTTTGTTGATCTTGTATTCGGTCTTGATTTTGAAGAGCCACAAACTGGCATAGCGTCCGAGGATCATGATCCTAATTTTTGATGCAAGTTAATTATGCCCGGACTTCATCAGTCGCGAAGTCCGGGCAGTATGGTTTGGACTTACCTGGCTCGAAATTTTAGTCTGGTATTTTGCGCATTTGCGCAGGCAACAACTACCCCCACTAAAACCAACGACCATGATCGATCAGTCCCGCCCCAAAGCCCTTATTTTCGACGTAAACGAAACGTTACTGGACATTAGCCACGTCCAGAAAGAGTTTCAGGGTGTATTCGGGGAAAAATATGCCTTCAAGTACTGGTTTTCCCTACTGCTGCAATACTCCCTCGTCGATACCGTGACGGGTAATTACCACGACTTTAAGGAGATCGGAGATGCTGTGTTGAAAATGACGGAAGAGTTTTTTGGCAAATCACTCACCAGTTCCCAAAAAGGAGCCATCCAGCAGCAACTCGCCCAGCTCCCGCCCCATCCGGAAGTAGAGGCTGGGCTATCCAGGTTGAAAGAGGCCGGGTTTCGACTCTACACACTCACGAATTTGGCGAAGGCTACGCTAGACAATCACATGAAACGGACCGGCCTGGGTACCTATTTCGAGGAAACCTGGACCGTGGATGAACTGCAGCTGTACAAGCCCCATCCACGCACCTACGGGATGGTACTGTCCCGGCTGGGCTTACGCCCCGAGGAGACGATGATGATCGCGGCGCACGGATGGGATCTGGCGGGAGCTACCCAAGTGGGTATGCAAACGGCCTTCATCAGCCGCCGGGGGCAGTCGCTCTACCCGCTGGCTGGTGCGCCTACGTTGGTGAGTAAAGATATTGCGGAGTTGGCGGGGCAGTTGGTTGCTTTGTAGCTGGGTTATACTAACAGATGCTGCTATGGTGCAGTCGGGTGAGAACGCCTCAACAAATCCCCGCGCCATCACGTAGCGGCCTGCTTCATCGCGCAAGCTGTGCTGGATTTGGGCGAACGTGCTGAATGAAAGCAGTAGGTACAGAGCGGAGATTAGAAGTAGTTTCATTTCTAGCGACGGCCTTTTTTAACAGCACAAATGATTCGAAACATTTATTTATTGGATAATTGATGGTGTCTTTGCCTTGGATAGGTCTGAGGGAACCCACACCAGGGATTCGCAGCTTGTCTTGTACCTTCACTACCAGGAAGAAGGCAAGGCAATTTTCATCACCGTGCCCTCTTTCACTTTTGACTCCACTGACAACTCTCCCCCATGCGCCTTCACAATATCATAAGCCAGGCTTAGCCCCAACCCAGTCCCCTGCCCAGTAGGCTTGGTAGTAAAAAACGGTTGAAAAATCTTGTCTTTAAATTCTTCAGGAATACCGCTGCCGTTATCCTTTATATATATTTCTGTTGAATTGGTAAGCCTTTTTGTTGTGACTATCACCTTAGGCCTGTAATCATTCTCGCTATTTCTCTTACGCTCCGCACAAGCCTGAAATGCATTATTAATGATATTCAGAAGTACCCTTCCCAAATCCTGAGGTACAACATCCACTAAGTGTAAATCAGGGTCAAAATCTGTTTGATATTCTGTATCGAAATTTACATCGCTGGTTTTAAGACTTTGATAAGATAACCGTAGATACTCGCTCACCAGGGCATTAAGGTCGGTAAGCTCTCTTATGCCGCTGTTAGTACGGCTGTGCTGCAACATGCCCTTAACAATAGCATCGGCACGTTTGCCATGATGGACGATTTTTGTCTCGTTGTCTTCAAGATTACTTAAAATGGCTTTTATTTCCGGCAAATTTCCCTTTTCAATCTCTTCCTTGATTTCTTCAATTAACTCCACATTGACCTCTGAGTAGTTATTAACAAAGTTGAGCGGATTCTGAATTTCGTGCGCAATGCCAGCCGTGAGCTCACCCAAAGAAGCCATTTTCTCTTTCTGAATTAGCTGAATTTGGGTTGCCTTCAGTTCCTGGAGGGAAGTCTGTAAAGCGTTCTTCTGTACAAGTATTTCATTGGTTCGTTGAGCGACCCGATTTTCTAACATTGTATTCTGTTCAACCAAGCTTTGCTTCTGTTCCTCGTGTAGTTGCTGAAGGTCCTTGTGATACTTAAGCTTTTTTCGCTGACTTGTAATAAAAATCAAAATGAATCCGCTAAAAAGCAGGACCATCGCAGAAATGCCAATGATGACCCGGGTTTCAATTGTCAGTTCGAACAGGTACATACAATGCTTTGGTTAAAAAAAGACACATGATAACGTAAGACATATTGTGAACATCCCACATCCGGTCGGCCAGATCCGGATTTTCGGTGATCATAGGAACATAAAACAGAAAGACAAAAAAATTAGAAACAACGAAAAGGCTCAGTCCCACTACAACCCAGAATTCCTGTTCCCCTCTAAATTTAGATATTTCGTCACGTAATTGCGATAAGTAATACATCATACAAAATATAAGCAATACATAAGCCTCAATAGTTAGTAAACTACCACTAATATGGTGAGGGTTCATGAAATCTTCCACCAGAAAAAAATTGAGAGAAACCAATAAAACATATATAAGAATAAGAATGTATCGAATGTTCTTAAAATAATTCTGTGGGATGAGTAAAAAAAAGGCACAAAAACTCAAAAATCGCACTAAGGAATGAATATTGTACAACGGTGTATTACTATGCATCCATATTGGAAGTGCTTCTTTGAAGTCAGCCATCACATTTCCCGTCAGATTAATCAAAAGCGCAAACAAAAGGTACCCGATCAATGGTTTCATAAACCGAGGCTGTTGACTGCGGTAAAGTACCATCCCCAAAGGAAGTAGTACCGCCCAAACCTCCGACCAGTCCAGTACGTTTAAAAAGATATTCATAGGTTTGTCCTAAGTCATAAATTTGATTCTAAGATTTATCCATGAAATTAGTAAACAGTGCTTTAAGGCTTTCTGATTCTAGATTACAAGGTGTTCCCTGCCCGAAATTCTGGTCAGGAAAACAGGGAAGTAAGTGCCTTTCCCCAATATAAGGGTAGAAGTGTGAAAAATAAGATAAAAAATTGCAAATTAAAAAAATACTTTGTAACATTGGTACCTCTTGCTCAAAGGAGTACCTCTCGCGTTTGGTTTATTAGGGTCGAGGTCATTAGGATAATGCATTTCTTCTAAAACGTTTTGTATATTTTTTTAATGAACCCTTTTAACCTTACAACCACTATGCAGCCTCAGGAAACAAAATTAGAAAACCAGGACGGTTCTAATACAATCCCCTTTTACACACTGACTGTGCCTGCCGCCAGGCTCCGTGATACTGCCTTTCGGAATAAAAATGTAGTTTTCAAGTTCTTTATAAGTGATTTAGTGAGTATGCACGGTTGGGCACTTAAAAAGTTACAGCCGACCCCTCATAATCCGCACGATCAGTTTGATACCTCACCCGATATAAAACTAGAACCCAAAGATAGAACTGACCTCGGTTTTGGAAGTGGTTTATACCTGGGAAATCAAATCCTGTATAGTAATACACTGAAAGATATTCTACGGGAAGTTGGAAATCGAAACATGACCATATTGTTCAGTCCAGAACTGAATGGAAATCAAAGTATATATTACCGCATATCTTTGTTATCGGAATCAGGAATCAAAGTCGACTTCGATGGTACCTATGAAACCAACCCCTCACCCCCACGCAACAGTTATGATGAATGATTTAGATAGTAACAATCTCTTTGACATAAACGCTAACTTCTACTGTACCTCTTCTCCTAAACATTATTAAGATGAAACATCTGAAAAGCACTCTGAGAATGTATCTCATATTGAGTTTGGTTTTTTTATTCTTAAATGCCTGTCAAGAAAAGAAACCTGAGAATAATAAACCAGCGGAAACAAATCAAGCAGCAGCCCCTATGCCTATGACTTCTGATATCCCTTTGGATGTTTTATCAATCCCGATAGAAGAATTTAAAAAGATTGAATTAGAACAACCAAATAATCGAAATGTTATACTAAAGCCCTATATGGAAAATGGTCACATTACTCTGCGTGGCTGGATATTTAAAAAAAATGTGTTTGGGAAAATTTCCTTCGAAAAGGTGGATTATTTAAATTTAAAAAAAGATAGCACAACCGCTCTGATGTTTGGAGAAAGCACTTACTTGGGTAGTCAGATTTTATATAAACAAGAAATTAAGATCTTTATAGATAAACTGGCCAGTGTTACTGGTGATCTACTATTCACCCCTGAGATTTATCAGGAAGGTGGTGAAAAACATATTAGATACCGGATTAGTCCGAGATCCTCTCTTGGCAATGGTCTCATTGATCCTGAAATGATAAGCAACCCCTCCCCTCCGAGAAAAATGGAAGAATAATTCTACTGATGGGTAAGTTGGTTTGTAGAGTACGACGGTTTCACGCCGAAGATGTCGGCGGTTGACAGTGAATATCAAAGTTATTTAGAAACCAATCCGCTCCCTTTCCCGCTCCGCTCGCCGGGCCAGTTCCAACCGTATCCACTCATGAAACTTACTTTTCCATTGTCCGATTTCCTGATGGAGGCGGGCGTTTTCAACACGCAGGGCTTCGTTGTCGCGACGGAGCCACTCGGTTTCGCTGAGGGAGGTACTTTCCGGGCCCAGGAGGGTAGGTAGGGGTACCTCGAGCAGCGTGGCGATGGCTTCCAGGCGTGAGAGCGGCGGCTCGGTGCGGCCGCGTTCGATGTCGCCGTAGGCCGAGGTGGAGAGGCCCAGCTCGTCGGCCATGTTTTCCTGCGACAGTCCTTTTTGCTGGCGTAGCTGCCGGATTCGTTCGGGTAGGTTCATAGGAGGATCATGGTAAAATTCTCACTGGTACCAAAGTAATGAAGTCGGATGAAACACCCGACTTCACTAAAACAAAAATCAGTAAGAAGGACTCTGTTTTACTCAAAAAACGGCACACCCGGCGTGGCGTACTTCCGCATTCCTTCCTCGTTGATTTCCACGCCAATACCTGGTTTTTCGGAGAGCGTGATAAAGCCCTTCTGGATCATGGGGCCGTCGAAGGTGATGATTTCCTTGAACATAGGGTCTTCGTCGAAGTACACCTGCCATTCGAGAATGAGGAAGTTGGGTACCGAGGCGCACACGTGGCACGACGCCATGGCACCCAGGTACGAGGCTACCATGTGCGGCGCGAAGGGCACATAGTACAGGTTCGCGAGATTAGCAATCCGCTGCGCTTCACCGAGTCCACCGGCTTTTTGCAGGTCGGGCATGATAATGTCTACAGCGCCGATTTCCAGCAACCTACGGAAGCCGTGACCCAGGTAGTGGTTTTCACCGGCACAGATTGGCGTTTCGGTACTCTGCGAAATGAGCTTGTAGGCTTCGGCGTTTTCGGCGGGGATGGGTTCTTCGAGGAAAAGTAGCTTGAGCGGCTCCATCATGTGGGCGATTTTCTTACCCGTCGTCATGTCGTAGCGCCCGTGGGCGTCTACACAAATATCAATATAGGGCCCTACCGCCTTGCGCACGGCGGCGATCTGATTGTACATGCGGTCGAGTTCGCCCTGGCTGGCGGTCCAGTTGTAGGCGTCGTACTTGGCGGGGTCTTTGGCCTCATCGATGTCGAACTTTACGGCCGTGTAGCCTGCCTTGACGGCATCGCTGGCGGCTTTGGCGAAGTCCTCGGGCCGGGGACCTTCGGTGCGGTAGGCGGCGGTATCGCAGTACACCCGGATTTTATCGCGGAACTTGCCCCCCAGCAACTGATACACGGGCATGCCGTAAGCTTTACCTACCAAATCCCACAGGGCCGACTCCACGGCGGTCAGCACGGCAATGAACATACCCGCCTGTGCGCCCTCAAAGAACCCTGAGCGGCGAATGTCCTCGAACAAACGATGCACATTCAGCGGACTCTTGCCCTTGATGCGCTGGCCCATCATCTTCACCAGATGGTAGGTACCCGGCGTAGCATCCACGCCCTCGCCGCAACCCCAAATGTCCTGATTGGTGTAAATTTTCACGAACAGGCTATGCCCACCCCGAATGTACCCACACTTGATGTCGGTAATTTTCAGGTCGGCCGGCTTGGACGATTGCGGCGTGCGCTCGACGGCCTGTACCAGACCTTCGCCATAAGTTGCCCCGGCATAAGCGGCCATCGCGCTGGCCAATGCGCCCTTGCGGAGGAAGTTTTTTCTATTCATTTCGTCTAGTTGATAATTGATAGTGGAGAGTTGATAGTGATTTCTCTGCATAGAATTTCTTGACGGCTATCTACCCAAGGCTGTTTTTGTAGATTTTACGATGCTGACGAGGAGTTTAATGGTTTCGTCACAGTCTTTATTTATCGAATCGAATTCTTTTTCGGTGATATAGTCGGTTTCTTTTAGAAGTAATAGCCAGTATTCCGTTTCGCTGGCTTCTTTTAGGGCAATATTCATTTTGTTCAGAAAATCGGATTTCGATTGTGCTTGTTCAGCCTCTTTCACAAGCGCACCGATAGCCGTTCCGCTTCGCAAAACCTGTTTAGACAGCACGAATTCACGTTTTTCTGCTGACAATATTTTGTAAAGCCGAATTACCCGAACCGCAAAAGCAAAAGACTTATCCCTGATTCCGTCCTTCATACTTGAAGCAAATTTTCACAAGAATCACTATCCATTATCAACTCTCCACCGCACGGGCGACCCCGTATCAACTAAAAAACCTACCAAGTTCTCCCTTTCAAAAACTCCGCGACCTGATCTTTGGGGACGGGGAGTTCGTCGATGTGGTCATTGAGCCATTTGGAGAAATCTTTTTCGATGTCGTCGGTCCAGCGGTTGTCGATTTGGCCGGGGGTGTACTTCTGCTCACGCAGGCGCATGTGACCAAACATGTCACGCAGCCGCACGATTTCTGAGGTTTTTACGACCTGCTCGACCAGGTGCGGCGGGATGAAAACAACCCCGCCGTCGCGGCCCAGCACTACATCACCGGGGAGTACCATGGCATCACCAATGCGGGTAGGCTGGTTGATCCCTGTGAGGGTGGTGTTCAGGTCCCCGTCGGGATTGTTGAGGTGATGCGAGGGGTGATAGGTGCGGAAGAACGACGTAAAGCCACCGATCTCCTTCAAACCGGAAATGTCGCGGATCGCTCCATCGTAGACGATGCCGTTGCCCGTTTTGGCAAAGATGGAGTTGCCCAGGTTATCGCCGATGGTAGGACCGTCGATGTGCGTCCCGTGATGATCCACCACATAGACATCACGCTTCACCAGCAGGTCGATGGGCCAGGCATTCTGGGATTTGATGCGTCCGTCCTTCGTATGGCCTTTTTCGTCGTAGACCCGCTGGACATCGGGCCGACCGGGCATGAAGGTGGCTGTAAGGGCGCGGCCTACCAGTACGCTGTCGGGATTGATCGTCAGCCAGTTTTCGGTGTACTGGTAGCGGTAATTCTTATTTTTCAGCACGGCCCACGCTTCTTCGAGGGTAGCCTTTTTTAAGCGGTCGAGCAGGGCGTCAGGTACCTTAGGCCGACCGTCGGCGAAACGCTCGCCTTTCCATTCGGGCGTAAGCATCAGC
>JBBRDE010000079.1:0-19423 GCA_038204185.1 Cytophagales bacterium | reverse complement strand
TTCTCGATATTCGACAGAAATGTAAAAGCGACATCAGACCCTTCCTGCGCGAAGCGCAAAGCAATGGCACGGCCAATACCGCGCGATGCGCCCGTTACCAGAGCGACCTTATTTTCCAATAGTTTCATATAGAATGTGTTTGGGCTGCGCCCGAGCCTATCAGGTAGAATTAAAAATAGTAAAGCTGCAGTAGTCGTTTCAGAAAATACCGCGCAAAGGTAAGGGATTGGGAGTTGGTGCGCAAAAGTACCCGACAAATCAACAGGGTACCATAAGGTGAATCAGCGAAATTTAAGTAGCAATTAAAACCAAATTTATATCAAATCGGTATGTATATTCGTATCTGATCAAATTCTGTATTTCCATGTCACGCATCATTCTGGGAATCATTTTGTTTTGCATTCTGGCTTATACCATTGGCTATTTGAAAGTCCAGTTTCAAAGGCCTCAAAAAGCTGATGGTACCCCAAAATCGGCTTTTGAGGAGGGATCCAGAATTTTAGTACTTATGATTGGGATAGGGTTGTTGATCTTCGCCCTATTTATTGCCTATACCTTTGGTTCCTATCTGTTCAACAAGCAGTAGGTTTGTTCACTACTTTTCCACCACAGAGGTACGGATATCGAGAATAAAACCGATTGTACGCGCTTGCGCTCTTGCCTTCTTGAAGCTCTTATATTCTCCAGCAGAAACGATAAAGACACCTCCTGATGAATCTGGCTCAATAATTTTTGCCCAATAGTTACCCTGGCGTAATTCGCTGACCCGGAAAAGGGCGGACCTCCTGCTTCTGAATTCCCCCGCCTTAATGTAATAACCCGGCACCGCGGGTACTGGGGTAGCTTCCGGAACGGGGGGGGGAATTGTTGAAAAGCTAGGGGGTACCCTAGTGAGTGCAGTATCCGGTATTCCAGTAGTAGCTTTCAGATTATTATGCCACTCTTGGGCCGTAGATTCCGAATCGAGAGCATTCGCATTGAGGAGAGAGTTCTCCCAAACAGCCAACGAATCAGACTCAGGAACCACGATTTGGGTTCCTGAGGTACGGGGTTTCAAAAAAAAAGGCAGGAAATCCCTCCGATCGCCTACCAGATCCGAATTCATCCAGGCAACATAGAAAACCGACCCCAATAGCCCAAGCACCAGCACAATAACAAGCCACCAGGGAGCACCAGCGGATTGACTTTGTTTCTTTTTAGTCAATTCGTTCTGTTCCTCTAAGAATGTTCCAAGTCCTTTTTTTGAATAGCGCTCCTCCATATCATTATTGTTGTCCTGATCAAACCGAAATTTGATCTCTGAATTCAAACTAAGTATTTTATAAACTTCAAAAACAAGGCCAATTATTTATAAGTAATATTTTTTTTCAAAATCACATTCCAACCCCAAGTAACCAATTGGTATTCAGAATCTTAATTTATAAGTAAAGTTGAAAAATATTTCTGTAATTAAAGTTCTCATTCCAAAAAAATAACTTTGAACTCTTTTTAATCATTCTATACCCCTTCGTTTTCATTGACACAAGGAATGGTATATCAGTATCTCCTGCTTATGGTTTTACCGAATCCAGGAAGGATCAGCTCCGTGTTCTTTGCCTGGCACTATCCATAGTACCCCTCGAAAAAGACAAAAAAAACCGCCCGGAAGGAGGCGGTTTTTTTTGTCTTCCTGTTAGGATCTGACCTACTGCTTAGTTGGCGACCTCTTCTTCTTTTTTACGAACGGTGATGGTCAGCTGTTCACTACTTCCATCATGATCGGCGACCAGTATATCACCATCGCGCAAATCCCCTTTGAGTATTTCCTCCGCTACGGGATCCTCGAGGTATTTTTGAATCGCGCGGTTCAGCGGACGGGCACCATATTGTGGATCGTAACCTTTTTCAGATAAAAAATCCTTAGCTGTAACCGTCAATTCAATCTCATAACCTAGACCTTTAACACGACTGAACAATTTATCGAGCGAAATGTCAATGATCCGGTGTAGGTCTTCACGCTGCAACGAACTAAAAACGATCACATCATCCAGACGGTTGAGGAACTCAGGCGAAAATGCTTTCCGCAATGCGCTTTGAATGGTGCTGCGCATCACTTCATCCTGATTCTCACTCTTTTTAGTTGAGAAGCCGATTCCACTACCAAAATCTTTCAGATCACGCGCTCCGATATTGGAGGTCATGATAATAATGGTATTCCGAAAGTCGACCCGCCGACCCAGGCCATCGGTCAGGATTCCGTCATCCAAAACCTGCAGCAAGATGTTGAACACATCGGGGTGCGCTTTTTCGATTTCATCCAGCAATACCACACTATAGGGTTTACGCCGGATTTTTTCAGTAAGCTGTCCGCCCTCTTCGTACCCCACGTAGCCCGGAGGTGCTCCAACCAGCCGTGATACACTGAATTTCTCCATGTATTCGCTCATATCGATGCGCACAAGGGCATCGTCTTTGTCGAACAAATAGGTAGCCAGTACCTTAGCTAATTCGGTTTTACCAACGCCCGTCGGGCCCAGAAATATGAACGAACCTATGGGCTTCTTGGGATCCTTTAATCCGACGCGGGTACGCTGAATTGCCTTTACCAGTTTCTCAATCGGCGGGTCCTGTCCGATGACTTTTCCTTTCAATTCGTCGGCCATGCTCAGCAATTTCTTCCCTTCATCCAGCGAAACGTTCGTTAAGGGAATTCCGGTCATCATGGCCACAACCTCGGCAACGTTCTGCTCCGTCACTGTATAGCGCTTTTGCTTGGTCTCTTCCTCCCATTGTTGTTTGGCACGGTCAAGCTGGTCGATCAGTTTTTTCTCCCGATCACGCAGTTGCGCGGCTTCTTCGTACTTCTGACTCTTCACCACGCGGTTTTTTTCCTGCTTGATATTTTCGATCTGGTCTTCAAGTTTGAGAATATCCTCAGGCACCGTAATGTTGCTGATATGCACCCGAGCACCTACCTCATCCATGACGTCGATGGCCTTGTCAGGCAGAAATCGGTCAGTGATATAACGCTCCGACAATTTTACAGCTGATTCCAGCGCTTCGGAAGTGTAGTTTACATGGTGGTGCTCTTCGTACTTATCTTTGATGTTTTCCAGAATCTGAATGGTTTCTTCCACGGAGGTAGCGTCTACCATTACCATCTGAAAACGGCGGGCCAGCGCGCCGTCTTTCTCGATGTACTGTCTGTATTCATCAAGCGTTGTGGCACCGATGCATTGAATTTCACCTCGAGCCAAAGCTGGCTTGAACATATTGGAGGCGTCTAGTGAACCGGAAGCACCACCAGCCCCAACGATTGTATGCAGCTCGTCAATAAACAGGATCACGTCGGGCGATTTTTCAAGTTCATTCATTACGGCCTTCATACGCTCCTCAAATTGGCCCCGATATTTGGTACCGGCTACCAGTGAAGCCAGGTCGAGCGTTACGACACGCTTTCCAAAAAGTACCCGCGATACTTTTTTCTGCACGATACGTAGTGCCAGGCCCTCAGCGATGGCGGTTTTACCAACGCCGGGTTCACCAATCAGAATCGGGTTATTTTTCTTGCGGCGGCTCAATATCTGCGCTACGCGCTCAATTTCTTTCTCGCGGCCCACAATAGGATCCAGCTTGCCAACCTCCGCTAATTTTGTCAAGTCACGACCAAAATTATCGAGCACCGGGGTGCGTGATTTTTCGGTTCCTTTAGCTTCTTTACCCGACGAGCCGCCACTACCAAACATACCACTCCGGGGATCGTCGTCCCCATCATCGGTATCTGAGCCCATGCGCGGCGGAGTTCCAGATGATTGATATTCAAGCATTTCCTTGATTACTTCGTAATTGACATTAAAACGGTGTAGAATCTGCGTGGCCACGTTGTCTTCGTCCCGCAGGATCGAAAGCAACAGATGTTCAGTTCCAATCAATGGACTTTTGAAAATCTTGGCTTCCAGGTAGGTGATTTTGAGTACCTTTTCAGATTGGCGCGTCAGGGGGATGTTCTGAAGATTTTTGACGTTGTTCGTCGCCGAGCCTTTAGTGGCCTGCTCGATTGTCAACCGAACTTCATCTAATGAAACACCCAGTTTTTTCAGTAAGCCAATGGCTACGCCATCCCCTTCCCTGATCATTCCCAGCAGCAAATGCTCGGCGCCGATAAAGTCGTGGCCCAATCGAAGGGCCTCTTCCCGACTCAAGGTGATTACTTCTTTTACTCGATTTGAAAATTTAGCTTCCATGTATAAGCAGGAAAAGTATAGTGTCTTTTTTTAGTATACTAACGAATATCCGTTAGCCTTTGTTCATTCGGCCCACAGACTTGGTTTATCGACTGATTCAGCACCAGGCGTGATTCGGGGCCTTTATTGAAAAGCAAATCAACGATGCTCAGATTGGGTACAAAATCGTTGCCAAAGGTCTGTTGATAGGGTAAACTAGAATAAAAAACAGAACCATGGGGCTTTTTTTTGACATTTATCACCGATTTGGCATTAAATACATCTAAATCAATTGCCGGGTGTGACAAAGTAGACCTAAAATCTTTGTTGATACCCAGATATTGAAGACATAATGTCAGCAGTTCTAAATTAAAATCAAAGAGAAAAAGTATTTTTTTAAGATATACTTTCTCCAGAGCGGGGGAGTAATGTTCAAAGTACGGTGATCTTCCATAAGCCGATTGCAGACACCCCCAATGCCGTCGATGCCAATCCTGATAATAATCGATCCGAACATCCCTAATCGCACATCCATCACCTCTGTTTTTTACCGGTATGGTTAGCACATCCACTTTATTGGCCGTCAACACCCGACAACGGTTTCGGTAGGTTTGACGAACAAAGGGCTCATGCGCATCCAATACTAATTCGTCGAATTGCAACAAACAACTGAAATATTCCAGGCAAGGCAGATAATGCACCTCTAGCAATACCTTAGATTTCATCAGGTCGGTCAGATAATTCCTCTGTCATTACCAAATATGGCAAAGACAGAGGAATTATCAAAAAAATTATAAAAAAATATTTATTCCAAGGAGATCATTAAGCTTTCAACCGTTTTTGGTGCAATTTTATTATTCTAAAGGTACAGAGACAAATCCCCCAGACCCTCACGAATTATTTCAAATTCGTCGGTTGTAGCGTCCACTATTGTAGATCCCACGTTCCCACCATAGCCACCATCTACCACGATGTCGACTTGATGCTGAAACTTCTCAAAAATTAATTCAGGATCGGTGGAATACTCGATTACTTCGTCATCGTCCTTGATTGAGGTAGTAATAATCGGGTTACCCAATTCTCGCACAAAAAAACGGGGGATTTCATTATTTGGCACTCGAATACCCACAGTCTTTTTGTTGGTATTTAACAGCTTAGGGACATTGTTATTAGCCCCGAGAATGAAAGTAAAGGGCCCGGGGAGAGCTTTTTTCATTAATTTAAAGGCGGCATTACTCACTTTGGCGTAATCGGCAATGTGGCTTAAATCGTAACAAATGAACGAAAAATCATTCTTCTGCGGCTTAATACCTTTGATCCAGGCTACCTTCTCAACGGCTCGGGTATTATGGATGTCACATCCAAGTCCATATACCGTATCGGTGGGATATATGACCAATCCCCCGGCCCGGAGGCATTCGGCAACCTGCCGGATACGGCGGGGATCGGGATTATCGGGGTAAATACGAATTAGTTCTGCGGGCACTTTTTATAAGTATATATGGGTGAAAAACAGGATTACTCAACAGTATACAGTCAACTTCTGAATAAGCGCACAGCTACTCGTGCAGATTTGTAACAAAATTCGCCTCGAAATCTTTCCGGGAGGTTATTTTTTTTTGCCATCGCTGTACATAAAAGCGGTATGCCCAATTGATGGGAAAACGTAAACGGCACAGCAGTATGATGAATTCGGTACCCAGGCCTGGGTCTTCGATATAATTGAGCAAATCTCGGAAGCGAACCGCCAGTTCAAATTCCTGAGCATAAAAACACTTTCTAATAAAGGTGCGAATTCTGCGGGCTAACGCGTCGAATTCCTCTTGTCTGCGGTTGAGATCATACGCTTTGTCGCATACTGCTAAGGTGGATTGCAACATGCCACTCCCTGGCTGGTAAACCTGGCTCGACAGTGAATGCGGAAGGAGTCTCTTTTGGGTAAGTACTTCATCCTGATAGGCATAGGAGTACCTTACCGACGAACGAACCCAAAAATCAAAATCTTCATACGTGAGCGATTCGTCATATCCGCCCAGCACCTCAAGCACGCTTCGGCGGATCATCATGGTGGGCGTGCAGATAAAATAGCGTTCCAAAATAGCCTGATACACATCACCTGAAGGCACGGGTACCGTTGCTTGGCTCTTTTCGTTAATAGGGTAGTGAAATCTGCCCGGAGCACCCGTAGCGTCAATATATTGGGCATTAGAAAACACTACTCCGTAAGCTTCGGGCAGATTTTCAAAGAAGGACACCTGGCGCTCGATTCGAGCGGGTAGCATAATATCGTCACCCGAAAAATCCACCATATACTTTCCCCTGGCCAAGGCTAGTCCCTGATTGAAGGCCGCACAGAGGCCTCTGTTCCAGGCATTGGCGATGCGGATAGCGTGCGGGTGCTGTTGGCAAAAAACCTCGATTCGGCCCAGGGTCTGGTCGGTACTGGCATTGTCAATAATGATGAGTTCTATATTGGGATACGTTTGTCGGGCTACCGACGTCAACGCCTCATCAATAAATTCTTTGTGATTGTAGGTAGTACAGATGACAGAAATCAGGGGTACTTTCATGTGGCATTCCATTAATTTCCTTCCCGGTGTAGATCGACCGGGTTTTGCTATATAACTACCCAGGATTGAAAAAGTAACGCTGTTAATGAGTAAACGGTAAAAATATATTACAATTAATATAACTTCTCGATACAAAAATTTATAATTTTTTTAGTTTTTGGCACGGTATTCGATTAGTTTCACCGATTGGCTTTGCTTACTTAAAGATTAGCAAATTCTGATCTTAATGGGTTAGGGTATTGTAAAAATGCCGGATTATTATAGTCCGGCATTTCTTATTTTGGCTTTTTGCCCCGGCGTGCCATAATGATACTGGCGTTTATTTCAAACCCAAAAATCAGGAGCAGGGCGATCAAGTAAATCCACACCATCAGAGCGATCATGGTACCAATAGATCCGTACAGCTTGTTGTATGTACTAAAATTGGAGAGGTAAAATGAGAATCCATAGGTTGCCAGTACGATCAGAGCTGAGGCGATGAATGCACCCGCGTTAAAAAACGACATCCGGACCTTACGATTCGGGGCGAATCGGTAGATGAGCGAAACACCAATTGTCAGCGCGGCCAGGGTCATGATGTAGCGCAGCACGTTCACCAGATTGATGATCCAGGCATCGCGGATGATATGCCATTCACTGACAACCTGCATCACGCCGTCGCCTACAATCAGCAACACCACCGACAGAAAAATAATCAGGGCTAGCAGGATTGTCAGCATCAGGGCAATAGCGCGGGTTTTGAAGAAACCCCGATTATCCTCGTCCCGGTAGACCACGTTGAACGAGTGCATGAGGGATACCATGCCGTTGGTGGACGTGACAATGGTAAGGATAAAACCCACCGACAAAATGTCGCGGCGGGGACGGCTGATAATATCGAGTATGGTGGTCTGAGCTTCGGCGTAAATGCTGCTGGGCATCAGTTCGCGCAGGAAATCCATAATCTGGGCCTGCAGGTTCTCAACGGGGATGTAGGGAATGAGGGTAAAAAAAGAGATGATGGCCGGAAAAGCGGACAATGTCAGACTGAAAGCCACCGAAGACGCCCGTTGGTCTATATCGTAGACCATTAGTTTGTCAATGAGATTTACCAGAATATCGTAAAGTGTCACCGACCCCCGGAACAGGGTGGTGTTTTTCAGCCACTGGCTGAACCTTTGGAACTGGCGGGATTGAAGTAATTTTTCCAGCATAGGCTACAGCTCAATCCGAATAGTAGGGATATAGTTTTTCCAGCAAATCGGCTGGTGCCATGCACAACTTGCCCGTGTCCCGCTTTTGAAAAACCAGGGTGGTTTCGCCCGTATTCAATAAAATGCTCTCCTGGTTGCGAATTTCATAGTAAAAAACCACACGGACCGTCGGCAGCTTGTGAATGCTGATTTGAATGCTCAACAAATCGTCGTAGCGTGCGGGCTGGTGATACCTTGAGCGGTTTTCGTAGACCGGCATTATAATCCCTTTGGCTTCCATCACCTTATAATGGAAGTCCAGGCTACGCAACGCTTCCACGCGGCCAATTTCGTAGTAACGAGCGTAATTACCATAATACACATAGCCCATCTGATCGGTATCAGCGTACCGTACCCGTATTCCTTTTGTTTCGTAGGTAAACATTTTTTTAGTTGACGGTGGACAATTGACGGAGGACAGTGTTTTCAGGGATTATAGAAACTATGAGGTGAATTTTCAACTGTCCACCGTCAACTGTCTACTCATTTCATTATATTTCGCCGGTTTAGCTCGGCCTGGTACAGCCGGGCGTTGGCCAGATGATCGGTGTAGTTATCGGCAAAAGCGTGGTAGCCCGATAGGTCGGCTTTGGCACACATGTAGGTATAGTTATGCTTTTCATAGTTTAGCACGGCATCCAGCGACACCTGATCGGCCAGACGAATGGGGCCGGGCGGCAGGCCTGTGTTGCGGTAGGTGTTGTATGGCGAGGGTACCATCAGTTGGGCTGTCAGGATGCGCTTAATGGCAAAATCACCAAGTGCGAACTTGACTGTTGGGTCAGCCTGCAAGGGCATTCCTGCCTGCAGTCGGTTGATGTACATGCCCGCCACTTTGGGGCGCTCGTCTTTTTTGCGGGCCTGCTCCTCCTCCACGATCGAAGCCAGCGTAGCTACCTCCACAGGCGTCAGGTTAATTGCTTTGGCTTTGGCCCGGCGCTCGGGGGTCCAGAACTTTTGATACTCATCGTGCATCCGATCCAGAAATTTCTCGGCCCCTACATTCCAGTAAATGTCGTAGGTATTGGGCAGAAACATACTCACAACGGTAGTCGTGTCGAAGCCGTACTTTTGCACTACCTCGGGACTGTCGATAGCTTGGCGGAATTTTTGTTCGCCGAAGGCAAAGCGCGGGCCAATTCGCGCGATTAGTTCTTCCTTCAGACGGATATTGTTAAAAGTCAGGCGCACGGCATCCTGATCACCCTCCCGGAGTTTTTTAAGCACCGCGTAGTTGGTAGAATTGGGCTTAATCAGGTAACGTCCTGCCCGCACCCGTTGGGGGTATTTCAGCATTTTGGCCAAAAACAGAAAAGAAACCTGATCGTTGACCACATCGTGCTTTTTCAACGTATCCAGCACCGACTGGTAGGTAGCTCCCTCAGGAATTAGTAAGGCAAAGCTTTCCTGCTTCTCATGTTGCAGGTTAGGAGTTTTGAAAATTTGCCAGAAATAGAATGTAAATGTAGTGGACAGAACCGCAAGGGTTATAAAAGCCCCTATCTTGATATTACGTGACATTATTTTAATGTAAACCGGGTCGCCGGTGCGATTGTTAGTTGGAAATTGAAAATGGGCTTTTGTGAGTACGATCTCATTCTAATTCTCGACAAGATGGGCAAATAGGTAGCAAAGCACAATCAGCTTGCATTTATTTAAGCTAAATATATGGAACAACTTACTGAATATAAGATAATTGAATAATTCTATTATCTAACATGCAGCATCTACTATACTACGTTAAACTCCAACTCAAAGCGCTGCGCCAGCTCGACCAGGGATTGCACCACAGTTTCCAACAAGGGAATGCCTTCCTGTCGGCGGATCGCTTCGGCTTCGCGCTCAGGGTCGCCGGGGATAATCACCTGCTTGCCTTCAACAGCCCGCGCCTTGCGGAAGGCCCCAATCCAACGATCCATATTGTCTTTGAATTCTTCCACAGGCCGAAAACCATCAACGCACATCGCCCCCAAAAAGTGTCCCGTCCCCAGCCCCACGCCCGCCTGCGCCGCCATAAAACCCGCTGTAGCAAAGGGGGGTACCCAGGGACCGTAATTGGCACCCGAAAGTACCCCTGAGAAGATATCGACGATCGCTCCCAGGCCATAGCCTTTGTGGCTACCGTGTTCACGGTCGGAGCCGAGCGGCAACAGCCCGCCCCCACTTTTCACGGCATTGGAATCATCAGTAGGGTTACCTTCGGCATCCTGCGCCCAACCCAGCGGCGCGGGTAAGCCCTGCCGTTGCAGAATCTCGAATTTTCCGTAGGCCACGGCTGTCGAGGCGAAGTCGGCCACGAAGGGCGGCTCGTTTCGGGTGGGTACCGCTACGGCTATCGGATTTGTACCCAGCAATTTATCTAATGAAAAGGTGGGAGTCACCAGTGGGGCCGCGTTGGTCATCGTCCAGCCGATCATATCTTTTTCAAGGGCCATCATAGCGTGGTAGCCCGCGATGCCGAAGTGATTGGAGTTGCGCACCGACACCCAGCCTGATCCTACCTTACTGGCCTTATCCATCGCAATGCGCATGGCCTGTGGCGCTACCACCAGACCCAGCCCCCGGTCACCGTCTACGGTTGCCGTACTGGGAGTTTCGTACACGACACGTACCTGCGGGGTAGGGTTCAAACGACCATTATCATATAGTCGGACATAGCCCCCCAAGCGGGCTATGCCGTGAGAATCCACGCCGCGCAAATCGGCACTTATTAGTACTTCGGAAGCTAGCAGTGCTTCCTGTGGTGGGCAACCTATTTTTTCAAATACCTGCTGAACGAATTTTTGTAGATAATCGGCCTGGTACATGGGAGCGAATTAAACGTGTAGGGTGGTTTTCGAACTGAATAAATAAAAAGCAAACTTTGCCAGCGCAAACGTACAAATATCACACTACCCGGACACGTTACAAAATCAGTATTTTCAAGAACCTACCTAGCCATGAGAAAGATATTTCTGCTTTTTGTCTTCGCCTGCGGCGTTCTGCCTCCGGCTATTTCCCAAAACACGCCCTCCCCGCACGTAACCCCTACCCTCACCCACGCCATAGTTTTTTTGAATCGTGCAGAACTGACGGCTACTGCCAAAACCACGATTCAGCCGGGTGACCAGCTGGTTTTGATCGATAATATACCCCTCACCATCGACCCAAACAGTATTCAGGTGAAAGGTACGGGCAATGCCGTGATCACGGGCGTTAGGTTCGTGCGTGACTACCTGCGCAATGCGCCCCGCCCCACCAACATCCTGCGCCTCGACGATACGCTGCGCACCGTGCAGGACGATATCGCCGCCGCCGAATTGTCGCGATCAGTCCTCGAAGAAGAAAAAGTACTTATATTGGTTAACAAGCAAGTGAGCGGTTCCTCGATGGGAGTAAAAGTGACGGATTTAAAAGAATTAGCCAATTTTTATCGGGAACGGTTGACCGATATCGGCACCAGGTTAATTAAAATCAAAGACCAGCTTACGGCCTTAAAATTGCAGGAGACAAATCTTAAAAATCAGCTTTCCGTGTGGCAGATCCAGCGGAATCAACCCACGGGCAGCATCGAGGTGAGCGTGACGGCTTCGGCCCGCACGCCCCTGAATCTGGAACTTTCGTACGTGGTGAATGGCGCGGGTTGGCGGCCTGTGTACGACCTGCGCGTGAAAGACACCCAAACTCCGGTCAGTCTTTCGTACAAAGCCAGAGTATTCCAAAATACCGGACAAAACTGGGACAAAGTTCGGCTTACGCTGTCTACCTCAAATCCAGCCCTCGGGGGGAACAAACCTGAGCTGACGACGCAATACGTTGACTTCCCCCAGCCGATCGTGAGGCAAGAGGGAATGAACGAACAAAGGATACCCATAGGATCTGCTAAATATGTTATTAAAGGTAGCGCAGCAGAAGCCATGCCGGCTCCAATGGCGGATGTCCAATCCACGGCTGATTTTACTCAAATTGAGGTAAATGACCTGTCGGTTTCCTTCGACATTGCCCTACCCTACGACATTCCCACGGGTGGCCAGCCGCAATTGGTGGATATTGCCCGGCACGAGGTTCCGGCTACCTATCGCCACTTTGCTATTCCGAAACTCGATACGGACGCATTCCTAGTAGCCCAACTCACCGGATGGGAAAAATACAACTTATTAAACGGTACCGCAAACGTCTATTTTCAGGGAACCTACGTGGGTGAAACTCAGTTGACTATCCAGAATACGATAGATACGCTGACCCTGTCGCTGGGGCGCGACAAGAAAGTGATTGTGAAGCGGGAACGACTCAATGAATTTAGCAGCAAACGGTTCATTGGGAGTAATATTCGCGAAACTGTGACCTATCGGATTACAGTACGTAATACCAAACCCGAAGCGTTACAACTCACGCTGGAAGATCAGGTACCAGTTTCTCAAAACAGTGATATCGAAGTTAATGTGGAGGACGCATCGGGTGCAAAACGTAACCCCGAAACCGGCAAGCTTAGCTGGGAGTTTGCTCTAAAACCCAATGAAAGCCGTACTTTTGACATCCGGTTCGAGATTAAGTACCCCAAAGGAAAGACAGTAGTTTTTTAGAAGTCAGATTCTGAATTTTGGATGCAGCATCATCCAGGGAGGTTTGTACCCTTCATAGCCTAAAATCTAAAATTCAGTATCCAGTATCCTGTATATGAACTTTGATAATACATTTTTGAACCGCATTTTTGGCTACTTTGTACGGGGGCTGATTCTGGTAGCCCCTCTGTATTTCACCATTCTGATTATCTGGACGGGTGTCGAAACGCTGGATGGCATTCTGCCTATTTCCATTCCTATATCTCAGAATAAGTCCATCTACCTACCCGGCCTGGGTATGTTGCTTATCCTGGCGGGCATTATTCTGCTGGGTTTTTTCTTCTCGACGGTTGTACCACAATCCTTCTTCAAATTCACCGAGAGCATTCTGCGAAAAATCCCGCTGGTAAACCTGATTTTTTATTCGATCAAAGACCTGATTACGGCCTTTGTAGGGGACAAAAAGAAGTTTAATCAGCCTGTACTGGTAACCATGAATCGCGAGTCCGACATCAAAAAACTGGGCTTCATTACCCAGACCGATTTGAGTCATTTGGATATAAAGGATTATATTGCCGTGTATATGCCGCATTCCTACGCATTTTCGGGAGAACTGTTCATTGTGCCCATTGCCAACGTTACGCTTCTGAATGCCACCAGCACCGATATCATGAAGATGATCGTTTCGGGCGGGGTGTCGGCCAAAGGTCAAATTCAGGCGGATGAATAATCTTATTTTCTGAGGGTACCCCCCGCAGGCTGGAAGTCATTACAGAAGTCAATGTCATCCTATGAAAGTTTTACTTTTTTCACTAGTGGTAATCCTGGCTTTTCGGAGCAGCAGTCTCGCGCAGGATCACTACGATCCGGGCAAGGCACTGACAAGTGAAGAGTTGTTTCTAAAGACGAATGAGAACAGGCGTCTATTCACCAGAGCTGGCCAGCGGTACCTTATTTTGGATGCTTCGCCGCTGATTGGCCGTTTTCACCGCTATCGCTACTTTCCGGGTGACCACATCCGTTTTCGGATCAAGGGCGAATCTACCCGCTTTTACGAGGAAATGTACAGCGTTTCCGATAGCAGTTTTACGTTCCTGCTCGTGAACGAAGCAGCCCGCCGCATGGAAAGCAGGGAAATTTCCCTGAAAGACATCAACCGGATCAAAACCTTCCGCCGAATACCATGGGTTACCGAAGGGTCGGTGTTGCTGCCCATTGCCGGTTTGGTATATGTGGCCGCCGATTTTTTCAATAAAGGTATCGACGGCCAACGCTTCACCACAGACACCCAGTCACTGGTGGTGGGGGGTGCACTGGCGGCCACTGGTTTTCTTTGCTATAAGCTAAGTTTTGCTTCGGTTAAAATCAATGGCCGCAATCACATCAAGGTACTTCAAACGTATTGAGTGTCGTGGATGAGGGAGAGGGTTGATTGTGGATGTTGGATTTTTTAATCTTTGGGCTAACCATATCGCTTATAATAGAGCACCTGCAAGCATCTACCCCTCTTAACCTAGTACTTAAACCAAAAAATCACTATCAACTATCAACTCTCCACTAATTTAACGTCAACTCTCCACTGTCAACCAAATACATGAATTCTTTGCTTATCCATCCGCCTCAAACGCCCATTCAAGCCGAAATAAAATTGGCGGCTTCTAAAAGCGAATGCAATCGTGCGTTAATTATCAACGCGCTAACGGGCTTCAAAAGCGATTTGACTAATATCTCCGAAGCCCGCGACAGCCAGACCATGCAGCGGCTGCTGGCCTCGACTGATACGGTGGCGGACGTCATCGACGCGGGCACCACCATGCGTTTTCTGACCGCCTACTTTGCCGTCACGGGCCAGCATAAAACCATGACAGGTACCCCTCGCATGTGCGAGCGACCCATTGGCCTGCTGGTGGATGCTTTGCGTGATTTGGGCGCAAAAATAACATATGAGATAAAGCAAGGGTACCCTCCCCTGCGGCTGGAAGGGTTTCAGCCATCGGGCAGCACGAGCCTGACCATCCGTGGTGACGTGAGTAGCCAGTATATTTCGGCGCTGTTGATGGTGGCACCTCTCCTACCCCATGGACTCACGCTCAAACTGGAAGGGGAGATAGGTTCACTGCCTTATATTGAAATGACGCTGCACCAGATGGCTTGCTTTGGCATAGAATACAGGGCTGACTGGGTAACCAAAACCCTCACGATTGCCTCGCAACAGTACCAGCCCCGACCTTACGCCATCGAGTCCGATTGGTCGGGCGCGAGTTATTGGTATAGCCTTGTTGCTCTGGCCGACGATGCCGAAGTGGAGCTACTAGGCCTCAAAGAGGATTCTTTGCAAGGTGATAGTGCTATTGTGCATATCATGGAGCATCTGGGTGTGCAGAGTACCTTTACCGATCGGGGGGTACTTTTACAAAAAACCACCGCTTCCCCCGCCTTAGGCTGGGACTTTTCGCACTGTCCCGATTTGGCTCAAACCGTAGCCGTATGCTGCGCGATGAAAAACATTCACTTATCCATGACGGGCGTGGAAAGTTTAAAAATCAAGGAAACAGACCGCATCTATGCGTTGCAGCAGGAACTGCAAAAGCTGGGTGCGGAACTCCGCGAGGTAGAGCCTAACCACTGCTACGAAGTACGCCGCGTGGCCGAATCAGCACCCGAGAGCCTCCCCTCCATCCGTACCTACGACGACCACCGCATGGCGCTGGCCTTCGCCCCGGCGGGCATGATCCGTCCAATTGTGATTGAAGAGCCCGACGTCGTGGTCAAGTCGTACCCGAGTTTTTGGGAGCACCTGAGGCAGGTGACTACAATCGAGGAACTGGCACTTTCCTGATATCGATGAGTAACACTTCGCGAATTTACCTGACTTACCTCAGCATGTGGTGGGCCCTCCTGCTGGGGAGTATGGGTTGTGACCGAAGTAGCTCCCCCTACCCTACACCCGGTTACGCCTATTTTCCGCTTGTTATTGGGCAGTCGGCAGAGTTTGAGGTGACCGAAACGACTTACGCCCTGGCTCAGCCCCCCATTACCCGCATCTATCAGCTGCGGGAAACAACGGGGGTACCTTATATCGATGCCAGCGGCCAGAGCGTTTATCCCCTGGAACGCGCCCGCAAAAATTCCCAGGGTGAGTGGGTAGCCGATTCGGTTTTTTTGGCCTGGCGCACGGCCAATCAGGCTTTGCGCGTCGAGAACGGGATTGCGCTGGTAAAAATTCAATTTCCAATTTACGAGGGTACACGTTGGAATGGGAATGTATTCAACACGTTGTCTGAACAAATCTATCAGATTGCTTCTTTGAATAAAATCATGAAAACCAGGTTCGGTACCTACGACAAAACGCTTACTGTGGTCCAGCAGAACGATTCGACCCTTCTTTCGCTGCGCCGAAGTCAGGAAATTTACGCAGTAGATATCGGCCTGATTCAGCGTGAACGTACCTTTGTGCAGTACTGCGGTACCCCAGAATGCCGGGGCCGGGGTATTATCAATTCTGGATTTTTCCAGCAAATGACATTAATTAGCCACAAAAAATGAAAAAAATTTTCCTTCTCGGCAGCTTTCTTTTTTGCCTGTGTACACAGCCAGGACAAGCTCAGGGATTACCTCGTTACCTTGTTTATTTAAAGGACAAAGCCAATACGCCTTTCTCTGCACTAAAGCCAGAAACTTTTCTTTCTGAACGTGCCATTGCCCGTCGCCAAAAACAAGGCATAGCCATTACCCCAGCCGATTTTCCCATAAATCCGGCTTATGTCCTGGCTATTCGACAGACCGGCGCCAAGGTACTCTTCACGACCCGGTGGCTCAATGGTGCGCTGGTAGAAGCCACCGATGCGCAGCTGACGGCCATTCGCAGTCTATCTTTTTTCAAGAGCCTCGAACGGAACCTGCCCCTGGCGACGTCCACTACGGCCGGAGTTGCCCGCCTGAGCGCAGTTAGCGAAAAGCTGGGCACGCAGGAAACCGTGGACTACGGCCGCATGAGGGAACAACTGGCCATGCTAGGGGTACCTGAATTGAACGACAAAGGCTTTCGGGGCCAGGGCATGCTGATTGCAGTGCTTGATGCCGGTTTCTCGCGTGCCAATGA
The DNA here is from genome assembly GCA_038204185.1 of Cytophagales bacterium. GTDB lineage: Bacteria > Bacteroidota > Bacteroidia > Cytophagales > Spirosomataceae > Salmonirosea. The sequence goes on along the minus strand of JBBRDE010000079.1, from coordinate 2,776 downwards.
GTTGGTTTACCTAAAACCCCTCTTCGACACCAAACGCGTAGTCGACACCTACGATTTTATTTCCAGAAACGCCAATGTGTACGACGATCACTTTCACGGACTCAATGTCCTTTCGCTCTTGGCCGCTAATCAACCAGGCGTCATGGTAGGGGCAGCCCCTGAGGCCAGCTTTTTGCTATATCGCACCGAAAATGAGTACAGCGAGACTCCCTACGAGGAAGCTACCTGGATCCTGGGATCCGAGCGGGCCGACAGCCTGGGTGCCGATATTATTTCCTGCTCGTTGGGCTACAATCTTTTCGACGACCCCAAATACAACTACACCCTTAAAAACCTTGACGGCAAAACCGCTCTGGTTACGCGGGGCGCGCAGCACGCAGCCCGTACGGGTATGTTGGTGGTTAATTCAGCCGGTAATGAGGGCAACAACGCCTGGCGTTATATTACGCCTCCCGCTGATGCCGACTCTATTCTGGCAGTGGGTGCGGCCTTCCCCAATCGAACCCGCGCGCCTTTCAGTTCGGTAGGCCCTACGGCCGACGGCCGAATTAAACCCGATGTGGCTGCCCAGGGCGCTGGTACCGTCATTGGCAACGATTCCGGAACGGGAGGTGTTTCCACGGGCAATGGTACGTCATTTTCCGCCCCTCTGATCGCCGGTTTTGCAGCGGATTTGTGGCAAGCCAACCCTACCCTGACTGCACAGCAGCTGAGGAGGGCAATTCAAAAGGCCGGGCATCAGGCGGCCAGTCCCGACTCGCTGCTGGGGTATGGTATACCGACCGCGCAGCGCGCGCAGGAAATTATTTTGCAAGATTACCCCCCACTGGCTACCGAACCGGCGGCGCTCTTAGCGGCAGTACTATACCCCAATCCGGCGCAGGATGCCGTGTATATCCAATTTGATAACGGCCCGTTCCCACCCTCTACCGAGGTGCAAATCATAAGTAGTTCAGGGATAGTCCTTACCAGCAGGATGCCCATTAGTGGATCGGTGGCGAAGTTATCTCTGGCTACCTTCACTCCCGGCTTGTATTTTATCAAAATAGTCACCCCACAAAGCGTCCGGGTTTTGAAATTCATCAAACATTAGGGCTGGTTTTGCGCACCATCCGCAGGATTGATTCGGAAGAATTATATAAAATAACCTCTTGCATCGGTACCCAACGCACCTCCCTAGCTTCGTGGTTTTGCTCGACTACCTGGCTCGGGTCGGCCTCCAACAGGAATCGGATATCGTAATGATAATGGGCGGCTTCACGGATATTGGCGGGTATTGTATGTACATCTATATCAAAAATCCCATTACTCACGGAACATGCAACAACTCCCGTTTCCTCGAAGGTTTCACGCATGGCTACCCGTAACACGTCAGGGTCACCGTCGCAGTGGCCACCCGGCTGAAACCAACGATTAAGCTTCCGGTGGTGCATCAATACCACCTGGTCACGATCGGCAGAAACTACCCAAGCCGAAGCCGTAATGTGCCCGATAGCCAGCGAACGATCAAAGCAATGGGCTTGTGCCTCTACGAAATCAATCGTTTTCAGCCACATACCCCACTCAAATTCGTCGGCAGGGACATAATCATTTAGGAGAGATAGCAGGTGACTCCGGTGCATGTAAATAGGCTTTGTTATTTTAAAGGATTATTTTTGCGCTTAAATTCATCAGTATTATTAAAAATCAAATTTCGTGTACATGAAAAAGTATTATTTATTGCTCGCTCTTATGGTGGGTATCCTGAGCACTTCTCTTGCGCAACGTACCCCCCAGCCGAGCCCGGCGGCTAGTGTAATGCAGACGGTCGGCGTCACAGATTTCACTGTAACCTACTCACGTCCTTCCGCCAAAGGCCGGACAATTTTTGGCGATAGTGCATTGGTTTCCAACGGCAGAACCTGGAGGACGGGTGCCAATGGCGCTACCACGCTGGAAGCCACTACGGACTTTATGTTTGGAGGCAAAATGGTTCCTGCTGGCAAATACGCACTTTTCTCGATCCCCCAGGGAGGCCAGTGGACTGTCATTTTGAACAAAGATACCAAAGCCAGCGAGGATAGTTATAAAGAATCCGGGGATGCGGTACGGGTTATGGTAGCTCCTGCGTCCGCAACTGACTTCATGGAATCATTTACCATTGGCTTTTCAGATGTTACAGACAGCACGGCGCATCTGAACATCGGCTGGGGAACGGTCAATGTACCCGTTCCGTTGGCCGTCATGACGACCGACATCACGATGGCAGCTATGGACAAGGCCGTAATGGAAAAACCCGAAGATCCCAGCACGCTGCAAAACGCCGCTAACTATATGCTTACCAAAGGCAAGAATCTCAGCCAGGCACTGGCATTGGCCGACAAGTCTATTGGTTTGAAAGAAACCTTCCGCAATGTGTGGTTGAAAGCCCAAATCCTGGCCAAGATGGGTAAGGTAGCTGAGGCTATTCCTCTGGCTCAGAAAGCCCTGACGATGGGTAAAACTTCAGGCGATAGCGCGTACAGTTTTATGGGCCCTCAGATCGAGAGCGGCCTGAAAGGGATGCAGGCCATGGTTCCTGCCGCCGCTACGGGTGCTGCCAATAAGGTAAAAGGAATGAATGGGAAAAAGAAGTAGTAATTCTAAAAATTCGCCCCAATAAAAAAATGCCCGCTAGTCGAACTAGCGGGCATTTTTTTATTGCATTATGTTTAGTAGAAAGCTATTTTCGCAGGTTCAAAAGTTCAAATTTCGTCCTCAACCCTTTCTTTGGTCATTTCCATGAGTGAGCTTACCG
>JBBRDE010000078.1:0-19449 GCA_038204185.1 Cytophagales bacterium | reverse complement strand
AGTGGCGAACAGAAGGCGTTCGATTTTTTTGGCAAATACAAGCTGCTGAAGCAGACGCCCGAACGGATTCCGGTGTCGGTTACGCTGTTCGGGAGCACGGTGATCCGTACCCAGGAATCGTTCGTACCCGGCGAAACATTTAGCTCTACCGACCGGCTGACTTATACCGGACAGGTACTGATTGCCCGGAAATTCAACGAGCGACTTTCCCTACAGCTTTCGCCTACCTACCTCTACCGTAATAAGCTCGAGCTGAAGGGTGATGAACGCATGCTGATGGCCCTGGGTATAGGCGGACGCCTGAAAGTGAGTCGACGCGTATCGATCAATGCCGATTATTTTTATGCGTTTCGCGAAAAGAATAACAACTTGCCGTACTACAATTCACTGGCCGTTGGTGTAGACATCGAAACCGGCGGCCATGTGTTTCAACTACATTTCACCAATTCGCTAGGCATGATCGAGAAGCAATTCATTGGCGAAACTACGGGTTCTTGGGGGAAAGGCGACATTCATTACGGATTCAATATTTCCCGAACGTTCAGTTTTAATAAAAAGAAAAAAGACCCTGCCCCAAATTAAGGCTATCGAAAGCCGCCTGCCTTATGAAAAAAATTAAAAAACCAGGCCTGCTTTTTGTAGGTCTGATCCTACTTGTATCCCTGGAATCTGGGGCGCAAAACGCTCTCTACGCTACCGCCGGTGGACTAACCAGCTTTCATTCCAGCACACCCGCTGAAGATATCGACGCTGTCAATAAGAAAACGCAGGCAATTCTTAATGTCACGACGGGCGAAATGGCCGTGCTGATGAATATGCGGGATTTTGATTTTCCCAATGAACTTATGGAGGAGCATTTCAACGAAAATTACATGGAATCGGCGAAATACCCCAAGGCCATCTTCAAGGGGAAACTTGATCAGGCAGTGGACGTAACCAAAAACGGCAGCTACGAACTGACTGCCACGGGTACTTTTACCGTGCATGGTGTTAGCCAACCGCGTACCTTGAAAGGTACCATCACCGTAAAAGACGGCAGTCTGCTTCTTAATTCTGAATTTGAAGTTGCTTTGGTGGATCATAAAATTGAGGTACCTAAAATCGTATTTGTAAAAATCGCTCAGGTGATCAGGGTAAAGTGTTCGTACATGCTCACGCCGTATAAGAAGTGAGTAAGAGTTTGACTTCTCGCCTAATTTCGGCTAAATTTAAAGCCTCAAAAAGAAGCGGAACTCATGAACTCAAATGCTCACGACGAACTTATTACCGGCAGCCTGCTGCATCAGTCTGTAACCGAACGCCTCGAAATCCCGACCGAACAGGCGCGTATCGAATTAGATGACGATCTGCTGGAGCTAATCTTCGATCTATACGATGATGATCGTGATTTTCCCTATCAGAAAATCAGGAAATTCTCCATTGGTGAAATCCTGACCTACTTACAGGCCACGCACCGGTATTATCTTACCAAAAAATTGCCTGAAATCGAGCAGTCGCTGCTACACATTTTTAGTCGTTACGGCAAAACCCACGAATTACTGGCCGAATTATGCCTGTTTTTCAACGATTACAAAAACGACCTGATCGAACACGTGAAGATGGAGGAGCGGGAGTTCTTCCCCTACATCAAGCGGCTTGCCAAAGCCGCAAAGGGCGAGCTGGCTACCCACGAAATCACCGAACTGCTCAGTACGGCCTCCATCGCCCAGTTTACCGACCATCACGACTCCATCGAGGACGAGCTGAAGGAAGTCAGCGCCATCATCAGGCGCTACTCCGAGTACGAGGCCACCCCGTTACCTTACCGCATTTTTCTTAACCAGGTCGAGCTATTTGAACTCGAACTCCGCAAGCACGCCATCATCGAGGACCACGTGCTGGTACCTATGGCTATGGAACTGGAAGCGAAGCTGCGCGGGGAATAGTCGGTTCGGTTGCTTTTCCTTTTATTTCAAATTTGCTTGCACCACCCAATTCAGAAGTGTTTTCTTCGGGTATATGAGCTTGATGAATCTCTACAAGAAGTTAACTTCGCGTGTTTCATCAAACAACCTGTTGGTATGGCCAGCACTCCCCACGATAGCACTAAACAGATTGCCCGCACAACCCGCCTGTACCGCAAACTCCATACCTGGGCGGCAGTACCTCTTTTTCTATTCATGTTTTTGATTGGCGCCACGGGGTTTTTGTTGGGCTGGAAGAAGCAGGTGCGCCTGTTGCCCAAAACCGCCCAGGGACAAATGGGTTCAAGCCGCCAGTGGGTAAGCCTTGATAGTATTCAACACGTAGCCCAGCGCTATGCACAGCAAAACAACCTGGCTTCCGAGATCGACCGCATCGACATATGTCCGCAAAAAGGTGTAGCCAAGATCGTCTTCACGGAGCATTTCACTGAATTACAGATCGACTGCGCCTCCGCTAAAATCCTCAGTATAAATACCCGTACCTGTGATATCATTGAAAAAATACACGATGGCTCAATCCTCGATTATTGGATAGGGGCCGATGGGGAACAAGTCAAGATTACCTACACGACACTGGCTTCCAGTGGGCTTATGCTGTTGTCTTTCAGTGGTTTTTGGTTGTGGTACAATCCTATTAGATTACGTAGGCGTAAACGCACCGGAAGTTGAATCAAAAGAAGTATTCTATTAGAAAGCAATAGAATTTAGCACCCTTTCTTACTATTTGGAAAAGAAAGAGTAGGCTTTCACTATTTTTGGAACGAAACGCCGGAATTATTAAAAACGGCCTTCGGTTATGTGAAAGTGCTCCCAAAGAAGTTTTGGGAAATCTACCAATAAAAAACACAATGGATACCCTACAAGAACTTCGCCAGAATGAAAGCCTAGCCTCGGTACCTGAATCCGAGTTGCAGTGGCTCGTAGACCACTCGGAAATTGTTACGCTGGATGAAGGGGAGTATCTGTATCGCAAAGGCGAGTCTGTAGATCACCTGTTGATCGTGATTCAGGGCCGCCTGCGCATGTTCATCGACCGCAACGGTCAGCACCGCGAGCTGGGTTTCAACGAGAAAGGCTACATTGGAGGTTTATTGCCCTACTCCCGCATGATAACGGGCGTAGCCAGCGGGGTGGCGGTAGAAGAGACCACAGCGCTTCGCCTGCCACGCACTGCCTTCCCGGAAATGATCTCGTCTCAAAACCAACTCGTCGAAAGTTTTGTCCATCTGATGCTCGACCGGACACGGGACTATACCAAGCTGGATCAGCAGAATGAAAAAATGATCTCGCTGGGTAAGCTTTCGGCGGGCCTCGCCCACGAACTCAATAACCCGGCAGCAGCGGTGGTGCGCAGTGCATCGGCCCTTAAAAAGCACCTGGGCTTCGTACCCGAAAAATTCAAGAGCGTTATTTCAATCCAGGCCACTGAGGCTCAGGTAGATCAGGTGGGCGAAATCCTGGGTAATGTGCTCAAGCGGGATACGCCAAACCTCACCCTCCTGGAAAGATCGGCCGTGGAAGACGACCTGTACGATTGGCTGGAAGAACACGAAGTAGAGAGCGGTTTTGAGATTGCGGAAAGTTTTGCTGAGTATGGCGTTAATATTGAGGATCTGGAGGGCGTAGCCGGACAGATCCAGCCTAAAGACCTGACTGCCGTACTCGACTGGCTCAACAACGTACTGACCACCGAAAAAATGGTGAATGAAATAGCAGAAGCATCCGAACGGATAGGCAACCTTGTGAATTCTATCAAGGACTATTCGCACATGGACGGTGGTACCGATAAGAAAATGGTCGTGCTGCGCGATGGCGTGGAAAGTACGCTGCGGATCTTGCAACATAAAATAAAGACTAAACACATCAAGGTAAAGTTGGACATGCCGGATAGCCTGCCCAGGGTGTGCGTGAGTCCGGGTGAGATGAATCAGGTGTGGACCAACCTCATCGACAACGCCATCGACGCCCTGCCCGAAGCCGGAGAAATCCGCATCGAGTCGACGAAGGATCAGGAATTTGTGATTACCAAAGTAATTGACAACGGCAGTGGCATTCCCCAGGATGTTATCGGACAGGTATTTGATCCGTTCTTTACAACAAAGGAAATCGGAAAAGGCAGCGGACTGGGACTCGAAATAGCCCAAAATATTATCAAGCGTCACCGGGGGCTAATAAAAGTTTCCTCCGAACCCGGCCGTACCGAATTCAACGTCTGCCTACCCATTGAGTAAAAGAGTACGGGGAGTAGCGGAAAATAAAACTATGAACCCTCTGATCGACCCAAAACACTATCCACTATCAACTTTCCACCGCGCGGGCGGCCCCGTATCAACTCAATGAAGCAACCCATCATCATAGCCGTAGACGACGACGCCCAGGTACTGCGCGCCCTGACTCGCGACCTGCGTAGCCAATACCGCAAGGAGTACAAAATCATGAGCACCGATTCGGTTCAAGAAGCGTTGGATGCTCTGAAAGACCTCAAACAGAAAAACGAAACCGTGGCCATGTTTGTGTCGGACCAGCGGATGCCCGACATGCTGGGCGTAGACTACCTTACCGAGGCAAAAAAAATATTCCCCCACGCCAAGCGGGTACTCCTGACAGCCTACTCCGACACGGATGCAGCTATCAAGGCCATCAATGACGTGCATTTGGACTATTATCTGATGAAGCCCTGGGACCCACCCGAAGAAAAAATGTACCCTGTGCTCACCGATCTGCTGGAAGACTGGCAAATGAACAACATTCCCGAATTCGCGGGTATCCGCGTAGTAGGGTACCAATTCTCGCCCAAGTCCCACGAATTAAAAGACTTTCTTTCAGGAAATCTCCATCCTTATCAATGGCTCGACATCGAAACAAGCGAGCGGGCGAAAGAACTGATGGCAATCAACAATCTGGAAGCCAAAGACGCTCCCTTCGTGTTTTTTGAGGACGGCAGTTTTCTGGTGCACCCCGAACTGCGTAGTATTTCCGAAAAACTGGGGCTGAGTCTGCAAACCACCCATGACTTGTACGACGTAGTCATCATCGGCGCTGGCCCGGCGGGACTTTCGGCGGCCGTTTATGGAGGATCGGAGGGCCTGAAAACGCTGCTGATCGAGAAGCGCGCCCCTGGCGGACAGGCGGGTACCAGTTCACGCATTGAGAACTATCTGGGATTCCCATCGGGCCTGAGCGGGGCCGAACTTTCGCGCCGGGCCATTACACAGGCCACCCGCTTTGGCGTGGATTTCCTGTCGCCTGAGGAAGTGGTAGGGATTGAAATCAAGGATAATTACAAAATACTGACCCTGGGTAATGGCAATACCTTAAATACCAAGAGCATCGTCATCACGACGGGTGTCAATTACCGCAAACTTGAAACCGATGGCGTAGGCGATTTCACGGGCGCGGGTGTCTACTACGGAGCCGCCACCACCGAGGCCAACGCCTGTCGCGACCGCGAAGTGTACGTGGTGGGGGGGGGTAATTCGGCAGGGCAGGGAGCCATGTACCTGTCGCAATTTGCCAAAAATGTTTACATACTGATTCGCAAGCCCGACTTGTCCGAAACTATGTCGCATTACCTCATCGACCAGATAGAAGGTACCCCTAACATTCATCTGCTACCATGTTCTGAGATTGTAAAGGCCAAGGGGGACGGACATTTGCAGGAACTTGACATCCAGGATCTGAACGACACTTCCACCCGCACCGCACAGGCCGACGCGCTGTTCATTTTCATCGGCGCGAAGCCCTACACGGAATGGATTCAGACGGATATGCTAAAAGACAAGCGTGGCTTCATCGAAACGGGCCGCGCGCTGGTCAACTACCCCGACTACCGTAAAATATGGAAAAAACAGCGCGAACCTTATACCCTCGAAACCTGCGTACCGGGCGTGTTTGCGGCGGGCGATGTGCGGGCTTCGGCTATGAATCGCGTAGCCTCCGCCGTGGGCGAAGGGGCCATGGCAATCAGTTTTGTGCATAAATATCTGGCTGAAATGTAGAGCGACAAGCATATTTGTCAGCTGTATACAAAAAAACGACTCACTTTTAACTGTCAACTATTACATTACACAAAGATGATTGTCTACGAAACCAACAAAAATTTCCTGGGCGACATCGCGCACCTTGCCCGAAGTTGGACTATGCGCAAAATGGTCAGAAGTACGGCGGGAGTTGCGGCTTTTACGACCTTGTTCTGCATAGCCGTTATGGAGTTCGAGTTGCCCATGCACGCGCCTTCTACCATATTTTCCCTGCTGGGCATTGTGCTGAGCATATTACTGGTATTCCGCACCAACACCGCCTACGACCGCTGGTGGGAAGGCCGTAAGCAGTGGGGCGCGCTGGTCAACAACTGCCGCAATCTGGCGATTGCAGCCCATGTCATTTTCCCCGAAGGCGACACGAAAAGCCGCTATCAGATGGCCACAATGATTTCTAATTTCTGCCTGGCCCTCAAAGAGCATCTGCGCGCGGGAACACAGGTGGACGAGCTCATTCACCTGAGTCCTGCGGAAAAAGCACTATACAAAGAGCGCAAGCACATCCCGAATTACATCACGACACGCATTCATCAGCAAGTGCAGGTCATGTACCGCAGCGGGGCTATTACCGGGGATGACACCCGCAACATAAAGCCCCACACACAGGCTCTGCTCGACATCGCTGGTGCTTGCGAAAGAATCAAGAAAACGCCCATTCCTTTTTCGTACAGCGTCTATATCAAGGTTCTTATTTTGGGTTATGCCTCCATGCTACCCTTTGGACTCATCCGCGATTTCGGATACTTTACCATTCCGCTGGTCACGTTCATCTTTTTCACCTTCATCGGAATAGAAATGATGGCCAGCGAAATCGAAGATCCTTTTGGCCTGGATTGTAACGACCTGCCTACGGGCGACATCGCCCACACGATTAAGAGTAACGTCTTTGAAATTCTGGAAGTGGAGTTGGAAAAAGAAGCCCCCCAGGAAAAGGAACTGTACGATAAGGTTTTTTAATGCTACATTTCTAATGGAGATACCCGCCCAAGGTAGGATCACAAAACCGATGATGGTTTTCCAGGATACCCGTATTGAAAACACAGGGCGTGTTGTCGTTTGCGATATGGGAGAGCCTAGACCAGCCGAGGAAGAAGTATCGATAATGATCATAACTCCGCTGGTCATTGCATTTCCCCTCCTTAAACTGATTCTAAATTCATCTATCCCCAAGACACCTTCGGTAGTTATTCGTTACTTTTGTTAACCTAAGGACAAAGTACTTTCTCCAAGATGAAGCGATTGCTGGCCTACATCCTGAGCCTCAACCTACTGGTCGGCAGTATGCTACCCGGCGGGGGGTGCGGGGAGCTAGCTAAGCTGCCCGATCTGGTGCGGCACTACCAGCTTCATGTCCAGAAAAGTAGCGGGGAAATCAGCTTCCTGACTTTCCTGCACATGCATTATGGTGCGGGTTCCGAACATGTAGACACCGAGGATCACTCCTCACTTCCATCGTTACATGTTCACCTGCTGGTGGCCTTGTTTGTGCCGACCGCCCTGGGCATGTACTTCTCCGGCACCAAAGCTCCTGAACTGTCGGGGCTCAAAAATTTCTTCTGGAATAACCTCTACTCCTTTCAATTCCAACGCATCCTGCTCAATCCCCCTAAGTACTGAGTACCTCCGTGTATCACGATTGGAATTCCCCTTGGGTACCTGATTGTGCTTTCTCTTGCTCATTCTGAGCAGGAGCCTTCTATTCTATACTTTCGTCGCAGGCATTCGCTTATTTTAAGCGGACGATTTATGGCGTAAAATTGAGCCTACATGTTTTTTAATTCCATTATCCGATTCAGTATTCGGAACAAATTGATCATTGGCCTGCTCGTGCTGGGGCTAATCGGCTGGGGTACCTACGCGCTCTCCCGCTTGCCGATCGACGCCGTACCCGACATCACGACCAATCAGGTCGTCGTGCTCACGCAATCGCCCGCGCTGGCGGCGCAGGAAATGGAGCAGTACGTCACCACGCCCGTCGAACTCAGCCTCGCCAACGTACAGGGGGTGGAAGAAATCCGGTCTGTTTCGCGGCTGGGACTGTCCGTGATTACCGTCGTGTTCGACGACGGGATGGATATTCTGAAAGCACGCCAACTGGTCAGCGAACAACTGGCGCAAGCCGCGCAGGACATCCCGATAGAGTTTGGTACCCCCTACCTCGCCCCCATCACGACGGGTCTGGGCGAGATTTACCAGTATACCCTCGTGCCGCAACCCGGCTACGAAACCCGCTACGACCTGACCGAACTGCGTACGATGCAGGACTGGATCGTGAGGCGCCAGCTCACGGGCATTCCGGGTGTGGTGGAAGTGAGTAGCTTCGGTGGCTACGTAAAGCAGTACGAGGTTAGTATCGACCCCGAACGCCTGCGCGCGGCGGGCATCACGATGGCCGAACTATTCGACGCCGTGCAGCACAACAACGGCAACACCGGCGGTAGCTACCTCGAAAAAAGCAGTCAGGCGTACTTTATCCGGGGGGAGGGTACGGTGAAGAGTCTGGACGACATCAGCAACATTGTCATCAAAACCACCCAGGGGGTACCCTTGCTGGTACGGAACGTCGCCGAGGTGAAGTTCGGTGCGGCGGTCCGCTACGGCGCCATGACCCGCGACGGACTGGGCGAGGCCGTGGGCGCGGTGGTACTGATGTTGAAAGGAGCCGACGCTGAGCGTACGATTAAGCTGGTCAAAGAACGGGTAACCCGCATCCAGAAATCGCTGCCCGAAGGTATCCGCATCGAACCCTTCATCGACCGCACCGAACTTATCGACCGGGCCATTGGTACCGTAGAAAAAAACCTGCTGGAAGGCGGCCTGATCGTGATTTTTGTGCTCGTGCTACTGCTCGGAAACTGGCGGGCTGGGCTGATCGTAGCGTCCGTCATTCCGCTGGCGATGCTGTTTACGTTCGGGATGATGCATGTTTTTGGGGTATCGGCCAACCTGATGAGCCTGGGCGCGATTGATTTTGGACTGGTCGTGGATGGGTCGGTGATTGTGGTGGAGGGGGTACTTCACTACTTACACGGAAATTGGAAAACGGGGGATCGACTCACGCAGTCCCAAATGGACGATACCGTGGAAAGTAATGCTTCACGGATTCTCAAATCCGCTGTCTTCGGCCAGGTCATCATTCTCATTGTATATATCCCGATTCTTTCCCTTTCCGGGATCGAAGGAAAAATGTTCCAGCCGATGGCATTGGCGGTCAGTTTTGCCATTATTGGCGCACTGCTGTTGTCGCTGACCTACGTACCCGCAGCCACGGCTTTGTTTTTAAAGAAAAAAGTCAATAACGAGAAGAATTTTTCGGATCGTTTGGTGGAAAAGCTCTACTCTTTCTATGAACCAGTAGTTCGTCGCGCCCTGGATTCCCGGGCTTGGGTCGTGGGGGTAGCTTTGGCTGTATTAGTGGTAAGCGGCTGGCTGTTCAGTACGCTGGGCGGTGAATTCATTCCCCAACTCGACGAAGGCGACATCGCTATCGACTTGCGCATGCCTACGGGTACCTCCCTCACCGAAACCATCGACGCTTCGCTCCGTGCCCAACGGGCCCTTCTGAAAAACTTTCCTGAGATCCGTCAGGTCGTGAGCCGTATCGGTGCCTCGGAAGTACCCACTGACCCTATGCCCGTAGAGATGACCGACCAGATGATTAATATGAAAGACCGAGCCGATTGGACTTCAGCCGAAACACGCGAGGAGATGTCTGAAAAAATGAGTGAGGTGCTGACCCGTGAAGTACCGGGTGTCATGATGGAATTCACCCAGCCGATTCAGATGCGGTTCAATGAAATGATTACGGGCGCGCGCTCCGACGTGGTCGTCAAAATCTACGGCGACGACCTGAAAACCCTGTTCGACCGCGCCAACGCTGCCGCCGCCCTCATCACGCCCATCGAGGGAGTAGCGAGCTGCCGCGTAGAGCCCACCGAAGGCTTGCCGCAAATCAACGCCGTCTACCATCGCGACCGCCTGGCGCAGTACGGTCTCAACGTGGCCGATGTCAACCTGCTTATCCGCACCTCCTTTGCTGGCGAAACGGCGGGCGTGGTATTCGAGGGGGAGCGCCGCTTCGACCTCGTAGTGCGCCTGGACAGTACCCACCGCACCGACCTCACCGACTTGCGTAATCTGTATATACCCTTACCTCAGGGCGGAGCCGTGCCGCTGGGCGAACTGGCTGATATTCGCTACGAGGAAGCACCTGCCCAAATCTCCCGCGAAAATACCAAACGCCGCATCACCATCGGTATCAATGTTCTCAACCGCGATGTAGCAAGCGTAGTAGAGGATATTCAATCGAAAATTGAAAAGGGGGTACCCTTACCCGAGGGGTACTATTACAGCTATGGCGGGACGTTTGAAAATTTGCAACAGGCCAGCCAACGACTGCTGATTGCCGTGCCACTGGCGTTATTGCTGATTTTCGTTTTGCTCTATTTCACCTTCGGTTCGCTGGTCGAGGCGATACTGATTTTCACGGCCGTACCCTTCTCGGCCGTGGGGGGGATCTGGGCGCTTTGGCTGCGCGGCATGCCGTTCAGTATTTCGGCGGGGGTTGGTTTCATCGCCCTTTTTGGGGTAGCAGTACTCAACGGAATTGTGTTGATTAGCTACCTCGATGAATTGGCCAAAGCGGGTGATCTCAACATACGCGAGCGCATTCTTCATGGAGTACACGCCCGTTTCCGTCCGGTACTCATGACCGCCTCAGTGGCTTCATTGGGCTTCCTGCCCATGGCCCTCTCCACCTCGGCGGGCGCAGAAGTACAGCGTCCCTTAGCTACGGTGGTAATTGGAGGACTGATAACCGCCACGCTACTCACACTGGTTGTTTTACCAGTATTATATAGCCTAGTTAAAGGAAGAAAAAAACAGGCCGCAGGAAAAGAAAAAGGAAGCCCATTGCGGGCTATCACTTTGTGCCTTAGCGCCTTTGCCATCTTGACTCTCAACTCCCCCACTGCACAAGCCCAGCGGCTCATTTCACTCGATGAAGCGGTGCAGAAGGCTGCCACGCAGAATTTGCTGATCCGGTCGGGCCAACTGGGGATTCAAGAGCAGCAGGCATTGTTGCCAACTTCCTTCAATCCGCCTAAAACAGCCGTGGATGTGCAGTACGGCCAAACCCAGGCCCGCCCACTAGACTACACCGTGACCGCCATCCAGCAATTTTCGGCGCCGGGCGTGTACCGGGCGCAGCGCGAGGTACTACAAGGGAACGTCCAAAGTGCGCAGTACCGTTTGGCGATCAACCGGGTCCGGGTAGCCAACGAAGTCAAGCGAATGTACTACCAACTGCTTTTTGACCAAAAGCAACTCGATGTACTTCGGCGACAAAGTGAACTCTTTCGTGAGTCGGCGCGGGCAGCGGAGGTGCGTTTCCAGACGGGTGAATCCAACCGTTTGGAAGCTGTGACGGCGCAGAGCCGCTACCAACACCTGAGCCAGCGCATCCGCAACACCCGCCGCGAGCAGGAAATGCACTACGCTGCCTTGCAGCTCTTGCTCCAAACCACCGACAGCCTGCGCATCGACACGCTCGTGGCCTTGAAACGTCCCCTGAGCGAACCGATTTCGGCCCTTATGGCCGTAGAGAACAACCCGCAACTGAGCGTATTGAAACAGGAGATTGAAAACAGCCGTCGGCAAACCACGCTCGAAAAAAGCAACCGTCTGCCCGACTGGCGGCTGGGAGTTTTGAATCAGTCCATCGAACGTACCTACGGCTACAGCGCCCTACAGGTGGGGGTGTCGTTTCCACTTTTCACTAAATCGCAAAATGCCCGCGTGCAGGCTTCAAGAATCCAGGAGCAAATCCGGGAAACCCAGCTAAATTTCACCGCCCGCCAACTGGCTACCGAACTCGAGGTGGCCCGCGCGCGGCAACGCAGCCTGTCTGCCACGCTGGACTACTACGAAAACTTCGCCCTACCCCAGGCCCAACTTATCCAACAAACGGCGCTCACCGCCTACACCAGTGGCGAGATTGGCTACGTAGAATTTTTCGCCGCCATCCAGCAGGCCTACCAGTTTCAGGAAGAGTACCTGACCCAGGTCCTCGAATTCGACACCAGTCTTATTCGGATCGAGGAGATTTTGGGGATAGAATAAAAAAGGAGGAAAGAAATAAAGGATAAAGGAAGGAAGATACCGTAGTCCCATTGGAGCGACACTGCGGTAGCAACGGGCAGGTACCTTGACAAAACAAAAAAGATCAGATTTTCAACCGAAATTATTTATGAAAAACATACCGCTAATTTGTTGCCTACTGCTAGCATTAGCTTCCTGTCAAAAGGATAACGACTCAGAAGATAGTGCCCCTACTTCTGGTGGGGTAGCTTCTGACAGTACCTCCATCAACCACATCACCCTAACCGACGCACAGTACAAAGCCATCGGTGTGCAGCTAGGTAGCGTAAAAAGTGAAACCGTCAATACGGAAATAAAGGTCAATGGCCGCGTGGACCTCCCCCCCGAGAACCGGGCCACGGTGAGCCTGCCCATCAGCGGCAAGATCCGCTACGTAAAGGCCCTGCCCGGTCAGGCGGTGCGGAAGGGCGAATTACTGGCAACTTTGGAAAGTTTTGAGTTTATTCAGCTGCAGCAGGACTATCTGCAGAATACCAGCCAACTGACTTTCCTGGAAAAAGAGCTGGAACGGCAACGGACGCTGAACGCGGAAAACGTGGGGGCGCGGAAAAACTACGAACAGGCGCAGGCCAACTATGATGCCACCAAAGCCCTGACGCAGTCGCTGACCGCCAAGCTTCGGCTTCTGGGGCTTTCAACCGAATCGTTGACCAAAAATGGTATTACATCGGCCGCCCGAATCGTATCTCCGGTCAACGGGTTTATTACCGTAGCGAACATCAATCTGGGTAAAGAGGTCGCGGCGGGGCAGGAGTTGCTGGAGATTATCGACAAAAGCCACATGCACGTCGAACTCAATGTCTTCGAGCAGGACGCTGCGGCTATCAGGAAAGGTCAATCGGTGCGCATCCTGCAACCCAATACCCCCCCGCTGGAAGCCTACGTGTACCTGGTGGGGCGTATGTTTGAGGGTGATGCCCGTACCCTGAACATTCACGCGCACGTTAAAGACGAAAGACGGGAAGGTGAACTGATCCCCGGTGCGTACGTCAATGCCTACATTCGCACGGGCGATCGGCAGGCCGTTACGGTCCCACCGAACGCCCTGGTGCGAAAAGGAGAACACGGATTTATTTATATTCAGGAAAAAAATTACGAATTTCGTCGAATTCCCGTCGAAATTGGAGCTACATCTGATTCGGGAAACACCGAAATAAAGACTTCTGAAAATCTACGTGACAAAAAATTAGTCGTGAAAGGTACCTACCTCATCGACGCCGAACTAGCCAAACGCAGCGAACCGGAGGAGGAGTAAGGCGAGAAGTAGTTGTTAACTTTAATACCGAATAAATACTTGTGCTTGTTATGAAAATCTACAAAATAGCCTTATTCGTTCTAGCGGGGTTACTGTTTTGGGTAGAGTAAAGACGAATACCATGTGTACCGCTCGCCTTTGTGCGTAGCTAAATTCAAATCATTTGCCACAAAATAAAGTACCCCTACCTTATGACCCCCAACCGACGTTCCTTTTTGCGGTTTACCGCGCTGGCACTGCCCTTAGCGCAGGTGAATCGCATTTTTGCCAAAAATGCCGTCAACAAACCCGTCGTGATCTCTACCTGGGATAGCGGCCAAATCGCAAACGGGGCTGCCTGGCCCGTTCTGGAAAAAGGCGGCAAAGCGCTGGATGCCGTAGAACAGGCGGGCATCGCCATCGAAAATGATATCAACTGCTGCGTAGGCCTGGGCGGCAATCCCGACCGCGACGGGCGCGTAACGCTGGATGCCTGCATTATGGATGAAAAAGCCAACTGCGGCTCCGTCGCCTTTCTGGAACGCATCAAGCATCCCGTATCGGTAGCCCGCAAGCTTATGGAAACTACCCCCCATGTATTTCTGGCGGGGGTAGGCGCCCAGCAATTTGCCCTAGAAAATGGGTTCGCAATGGAGTCGGGGGAGCTATCCGCTGGTGCCCAAAAAGCGTACGAGAATTGGCTCAAAAAAGCGGAATACAAACCCGTGATGAACATCGAGCTACAACAGAACAAAGGCAAAAAGGAAAAAGGGCATGGGCCTTTCGCTCCCGCCCGACTGGAAGATGGGGCTTTCAATCACGATACGATGGGTACCCTGGCGCTGGATGCCAACGGCGATGTGTCGGGCATGTGTACCACCAGCGGTATGGGTTTCAAGATGCGGGGCCGGGTAGGTGATTCGCCCATTATCGGGGCCGGATTATTTGTAGATAACGAGATAGGGGCCGCTACCTCCTCCGGGCAAGGCGAAGAGGTGATTCGGGTGTGTGGCACCCACTTGGTGGTGGAGTTGATGCGGTCGGGACTTTCGCCCTACGAGGCTTGTAAAAAAGCCGTGGAGCGAATTGTAAAACCCAACCCTGAGCGCGCCAAAACTTTTCAGGTAGGGTTCATCGCCATCAACAAACAGGGTGAAGTAGGTGCCTATTCCATTCAGAAAGGATTCAATTATACGGTCACCGAGAAAGGCGGCAAAGCCAAGGTGATTAACGCAAAGAGCCATTTTGCCTAAATGATGAAACCCTTTTGGCTGGTACTTTTTTTGGGTATGTCGTTCACCGCCCAAGCGCAGTGGAAGCTGGTGTGGGCCGACGAATTCAACACGGAGGGTACCCCCGATCCTAGAAACTGGAAGTTCGAAAACGGCTATACGCGCAATGAAGAACTCCAATGGTATCAGCCCAATAACGCCTACTGCCGGGATGGAATGCTGGTGATCGAGGCGAAAAAAGTAGATATAACTAATCCCGGGTACCTCCCCGATAGCGATTCCTGGCGCACCAACCGTCCCCGAATCGAGTACACCTCAGCCAGCTTGCAAACCCGTGGACTGCACGACTGGCAGTATGGGCGGTTCGAGATGCGGGGGCGCATCGATACCCGACCGGGGCTTTGGCCGGCCTTTTGGACGCTGGGCGTCGCGGGCGAATGGCCGGGCAATGGCGAGCTCGACATTATGGAATACTACCGGGGAATGCTGCTGGCCAACGCCGCC
Organism: Cytophagales bacterium; assembly: GCA_038204185.1. Classification (GTDB taxonomy): domain Bacteria; phylum Bacteroidota; class Bacteroidia; order Cytophagales; family Spirosomataceae; genus Salmonirosea. Next base: position 4,316 of record JBBRDE010000078.1, on the reverse strand, counting down.
TGGGGCTCAGGCCAGCGGTACAAGGCAACCTGGGATGATTCACACAAACCCATCGCGGAGTTCAACGATCCGGCCTGGGCTGACAAGTTTCATGTATGGCGGATGGACTGGGACGAAAAACAAATTCAGTTTTTTGTCGACAATCAACTCCTGAATGAGGTAGACCTGGAAAAGACCTATAACCCGAATGGCGAAAAGAAAAACCCATTCCGGCAGCCGCACTATCTGCTACTGAATCTTGCCATTGGTGGCACGAACGGCGGTAACCCCTCAACAACCGAATTCCCCGCGCGCTTCGAAGTGGACTACGTACGGGTGTATCAGAAAGAATGATTTTATTTTTTTAGTAACAGGGCCAATTTCTCCCTCCATCAAATAACCTTTCCTTTTCTACGGTTGATTTAGCTACTTTGCAGCCATCAATCAGATGATTTGTTGTTTTTACAAAACCCTACTCCACCAAACGGGGTTGAAAAGAGCAATTCAAGAGCGCGCATGACGACACCAGACCAGCTGCTGCAAGCTTTGCAGGAAGAAATTGATGAGAATACGTACGGTGATCATCCCGCCGAGTTGTACGAGCCGATCCGGTATATCATGACGCTGAGTGGCAAGCGCCTTCGTCCGCTCATGACGCTGATGGCCGCTGCCCTGTACACCGACGACTGGCGGAAAGCCCTGAAACCCGCGCAGGCGGTGGAGGTTTTTCACAATTTCACGCTCATGCACGATGACATCATGGACTGTGCGCCCCTGCGGCGTGGCCAACCTACCGTACACGAAAAATGGAACGCCAACACCGCGATCCTGTCGGGCGATGTGATGCTCGTGCGGGCGTACGATCTGTTGCTCGACGTAGAAAGTGAGCATATCCGGCGCGTGATTAAGCGCTTTAGCACCACGGCGGCTGAAGTATGCGAGGGACAACAGCTGGATATGAATTTTGAAACCCGCTGGGACGTGACCGAGGCAGAGTACCTCAACATGATTCGACTGAAAACGTCGGTACTGCTTGGTTTTGCGCTCGAAATGGGCGGAATCATCGCCGGAGCCGATGAGGTAGCTACCAAACTCCTCTACGAAGCAGGCGTGAGTATGGGCATTGGTTTTCAATTAAAAGACGATCTACTGGATGTGTACGGCGACCCTGCCAAGTTCGGCAAGCAGGTAGGTGGGGACATTATTGCCAATAAGAAGACGTTTTTGTTGATCGAGGCGCTTGAACGGGCCGATGGTGCCGCCAAAGACGAGCTGGATCGGTGGTTGGTGGCCGGGGAGTTTGATAAAGAAGAGAAAGTGCAGGCGGTGACCCGGATTTATGAAACGCTGGGTATCCGATCCATTACCCAGGAAAAAATCAGCGAATATTTCCGTAAGGGATTCGAGTGCCTGGAACGAGTGGAAGCAGATCCGACCCGGAAAGCCCCCCTGTTGGGCTTCGTTCATCAACTGGTTGAGCGGGAATATTAATAAAGTATTAGCGGATAGGAACCGTAAAAACATTCACTCACTCAAAATTAATTCATGTCCATTACGCTCATTATAATCCTCATCACGGTCGGTATAAGTTATTACGCCTGGCAGAAGCCCTCAGTGCTGGATAATCTGTTACTAAATCCGTATAAGGTTTCCAAAAAGAAGGAGTACTACCGTTTTGTAACATCCGGTTTCGTGCACGCCGATTTCATGCACCTGCTGTTCAACATGCTGACACTCTGGTTCATCGGAGAAGGAATCGAACGGCTTTTTGGGATGTTATTCGGGGGAGGCGGACGGATTTACTTTCTGGCTTTATACATTCTGGGAATTATTGTGTCCGACATTCCCACCTTTTTGAAACATCGCAACAGCTCGAATTATAATTCGCTGGGTGCGTCCGGTGGAGTGGCGGCAGTGTTGTTTGCCGCAGTACTGTACGCTCCACTGCTGGAAATTTGCCTCTACTTTTTGCTTTGTATCCCCGGCTTTATTTTTGGTATCCTCTTTATCGGATACTCCTACTACGAATCCCGACGGGGCAGTGGGTTCGTCAACCACGACGCCCACATGTACGGGGCTATTTTCGGACTGCTGTTTATGGCAGTGGTGTATCCGGCGGCAGTACCGGGGTTCTTTCAACAAATCAGCGGCTGGCGGCTGTTCTAAGCTTAACCGTACCATGGTATGTGCTTTTTTACAACTCGGCCAGAACCGTCACGCTACCGACGGTTTTATCATTCAGATTTACCTTGATCTTCGCATCCAGGGGCACGAACACATCCACCCGTGAGCCGAATTTTATAAAGCCCATCTGCGTACTTTGCTGCACGGTATCGCCTTCCTTAACGTACCAGCGGATGCGGCGCGCTACGGCCCCGGCAATCTGCCGGAAAAGTACCTCCACCCCCTGAGATGTGCGGATCACGGTAGTGGTACGTTCGTTGTCAGTACTTGACTTAGGGTGCCAGGCGACCAGATACAGGCCACGATGGTACTTGAAGTACTGAACCACGCCGCTGATGGGATTCCAATTGACATGCACATTGAGGGGCGACATGAAAATACTGATTTGTCGGCGCGGGCCTTTGAAGTACTCATTCTCCACTACTTCTTCAATCACCACTACTTTTCCATCGCACGGGGCCACCACCAGGGTTTCATCCGTAGTGACTACCCGCTTGGGTACGCGGAAAAATTGCACAACGAGAACAAAGAAAACAACGCTGGCAATTAGAATCAACCAGTGAAATCCAACCATTTCGGGAATAAAATAGCGGATAGCCCAATTAATAAGTAGTAAAAGTAGGGCCGTTCCGGCCATAATCGTATAGCCTTCCTTGTGCAAATTCATAGGGGTAGGTATTGTTTGACAGCGGTAAAAATACAAATTAGCGGTTAAAACTTTGCATTTTACCTAACCAAAAGCCCGGACTGGTAGTATACCGGTCCGGGCTTTTGGTTAAATGATCTTATATAAAGTCAATTACTCCACTACGACGCAAACGCCATTCTCGACATCCTGCTCCACTTTCTTGTATTTGACGTCTTTCAGTACCCTGCCATCACGGTACTGCACCGTCACTTTCTGGTTACGGTCCGCAATTCTAATCGCCCGAACGGGCTGCTGTCTCACGGTATTTTCCATGTGCCGGGCGTGTGCATCGGGACCGCTTTCTTCGTAGTCATCGGCTTCGTCGCCCCGATTGGTTTGTAAGGCCGGAGCCGCCTGCCTACGTACGGGCGGCTGGCGCACCTGCTCGGGAGCGGCTTGTTCCTGGGGAATATCGGCCTTCATCAGGAAAGAAATCATATCGAAGTTCACTTTGCTCAAAAAGCGCTTGAACAACTCCACCGACTCAAACTTGTAGATCAGCAACGGATCTTTCTGCTCAAATACCGCATTCTGTACCGATTGTTTCAGGTCGTCCATCTCGCGCAGGTGCTCCTTCCATTCCTGATCAATGAGCGATAGCACGATGGCTTTCTCCATTTCCCGGATAATCTCCCGGCCTTCGTTGTCGGTGGCTTTCTTGAGATTGACCACCACGCCAGCCTGCCGCAACCCGTCCGTAAAGGGAATCATGATTTCGGTGATCGTCGCACCACGCTCTGTGTAGATTTGCTTCAGAATAGGCAGAGCCTTTTGGGCAATGGTATTGTTCTTTTCGCGGTAATGCTGCTCGGCTGCGTGGTATAGTTTCTGAGCCCGTTGGTTGTCTTTCATACCACCGTACTGCCCTTCGTCGAAAGGCGGCTCGATTCCAATGGCGGTTAGGGTAGCCAGCTCCAACTCGGCGTAACTACCGCTGGTATTCGCCACAATATCTTCACATACATCAAACAGCGTGTTGGCAATGTCCACCGCCAGACGGTCACCAAACAGGGCGTTGCGGCGACGACGGTAGATGGCGTCACGCTGGTAGTTCATCACGTCGTCGTACTCCAGCAGACGCTTCCGGGTACCAAAGTTGTTTTCCTCCACCTTCCGCTGGGCGCGTTCGATGGACTTAGTGATCATACTGTGTTGAATCACTTCGCCTTCTTCCAGACCCATCCGGTCCATGACCTTGGCCATTCGATCCGATCCGAACAGACGCATCAGGTTATCTTCCAATGACACAAAGAACTGCGACGAACCCGTGTCACCCTGTCGGCCCGCCCGACCGCGCAACTGCCGGTCAACCCGGCGACTCTCATGGCGCTCGGTACCAATGATGGCCAATCCGCCTGCCCCCTTGGCATCCGTTGTCAACTTAATGTCAGTACCTCGTCCGGCCATGTTTGTTGCAATGGTCACGGTACCGGGCTTACCGGCTTCGGCTACTACTTCGGCCTCG
>JBBRDE010000077.1:0-19901 GCA_038204185.1 Cytophagales bacterium | reverse complement strand
CTAATTGAGTACGAGTCTAACAATCCAACAACGCTGCCTACTTAACTTAATCTACATGAAAAGTTTTATTACGTCCTGGATTTTCATTGCCCTTTGTGTTGGAGTCATGAGTCAGTCGGTAGCCCAGCGATCGGCCGCCGAATTTTTTGAAGAAGGTAATGCCAAAGCCCGGGCCGGGGACTTTGCCGGCGCTATGCAGTCATACAGTGCCGTTATCACCGTGAATCCTGACCATGCCCCCAGTTACTTCAATCGGGGCCTGGCCAAAGCCAACCTGAAAGACCATCGGGGAGCCATAATAGATTATGACCGAGCTATCGAGATCAACTCCAAAGAGGCATTATATTACCAAAGCCGGGGTGTAAGCAAGAGCATGCAGGACGACCACCGGGCGGCCATTCAGGACTACACCCGCGCCATAGAACTAAACCCCGACGAAGCCAAATCTTACTACAACCGGGGCGTAAGCCGGGCTAAAACCGATAACGAGCGTGGAGCATTACAAGATTATAACAAGGCCATTTCGCTGGATCCCAACGATGTGTCCACTTTATTTGCCCGGGGAGCCAGTAAGCAAAATCTTGAAGACTATGCGGGTGCGTTAGCTGATTTTTCGCGGGTAATTGATTTGAGCCCCAAGCGGTGGGGAGCGTACGCCGGTCGGGGCTATGCAAAAATCAAGCTTGGCGATTACAAAGGTTCTATCGCTGACTACACCAAAGCCATAGAAATTAGCCCGGAAGAGGCACCTTCGTACAGCAACCGGGGTTTTGCCAAAGCCAAGGTGGATGACTACGCGGGTGCTGTGGCCGATTACAACCGGGCTCTGCAACTGAGTCCCGATGATTATGAGTCCTACTACGGCCGGGGATTTGCCAAGAGCAAGCTGAATGATCAGAAAAGTGCCATTCAGGACTTGACACGTGCGGTAGAAATCAGTAACTCCTTCACCGGAGATCCAAAGAAAATCGTCTATATGGGCCCCATCAACCGGGGGGTACTTGATCGGCTGCGATCTGCGGTACAGGAACAAATAAAAATCACTGAACTGTCGTCTGAGCGGGCTGAAGCCTACTTCATTAGGGGCGTAAGTAAAAATAAGAGTGGGGATAGCAAAGGCGCTATCATGGACATGAACAGCGCCATTGACTTGAATCCTACCTACTCGGAAGCCTATTTTTCACGGGGGCTGGTGCGTTCTTCAACGGGCGACCAGATGGGAGCGATTCTGGACTGCAGCAGTGCCATCAAACTGCGCCCCGACTACTCGGAAGCTTACTATGTACGCGGGCTGATCAAGCACAGCCTGGGCGATGTGAATGGCGGTTGCCTGGATCTCAGCAAAGCTGGGGAATTAGGTTACACCCCGGCGTACAAGGCAATCAGTGATTATTGCAATTAAGATTCTTGATGTTGGATTCTGGATTTTAAATCAAGGGTGAGTCAAATTGACAAAAACCCTGCATCAAAAATCCAGAATCCAACCTTTGCTATTACGCCTTCGAATTTTTCATTAACTCACCTACCCGGTTCCAGTCTACAATATCCCAGAAGGCTCCCACATAATCGGCGCGCTTGTTCTGGTACTTGAGGTAGTAGGCGTGTTCCCACACATCAAGGCCTAGCAGGGGGGTACCTTTGAAATCGGAAATACTCATCAGCGGATTGTCCTGGTTGGGGGTTGATCCCAGGGCCAGTTTTCCGTCCTGGGCTACCAGCCATGCCCAGCCCGAGCCAAAACGCCCGGCGGCTTCTTTGCCGAAGGCTTCCTTGAAACTATCAAATGAACCAAACTGACCGTTGATCGCATCGGCCACGGCTCCGGTGGGGGTACCCCCTTTGCCAGGTGCCATGGCATCCCAAAAGAAAGTATGGTTCCAGTGTCCACCGCCGTTATTACGAATGGCATCGGGAGCATTTCCTATGTTTTTGAAAACGTCACTCAGGGCCATTTTTTCGTATTCCGTTCCCTTCACTGCATCATTGAGTTTACTTACGTATCCTGCATGATGCTTCCCATAATGAATTTCCATCGTCATTTTGTCAATGGAAGGTTCCAGGGCTCCAAAGTCATAGGGTAGGAGCTTCTGAGAAAAGGGGGCCATCATTTCGGCTCCTTCCTTGGAAGAGGTCTGGCAGGCCGAATTGGTAGCCAGCGCTCCTACGGCCAGGGTTGTGCCCGCCAGGGAGCGCAAAAACTCAATACGATTCATAGTTACTAAGGTTTTAGGATAAAAAACTAATCGTAAGCCACCCGGCTCACGATACTTCGACCCAGAGTTACCTCATCGGCATACTCAAGGTCACCGCCAATGGGAATACCCCGAGCGATGGAACTGATCTTTACCCCCAGGGGTTTTAATTTTTTTTGTAAATAAAAGGCCGTAGTGTCCCCTTCCATGGTGGGACTCAGTGCCAGGATTACTTCCCGGATTTCCTCGCCGGCAATACGAGCCAGAAGGGAGTTGATGTGCAAGTCGGCCGGACCGATGCCTTCCAGAGGTGAGATGATTCCTCCCAGCACGTGGTAGGTTCCGTTGTACTGGCTCGTATTTTCAATGGCCAGCACATCGCGGGTATCCACGACGACACACAGCAACTGGGTATCCCGTTTGGGGCTTTTACAAATATTGCAAAGCTCACCATCGGAAATATTGTGGCATCGTCGACAGAACTGCGATTGGGTACGCATGGCTACCAAGGCTTCGGAAAGCGATCGGGTTTGCTGTTCTTCCCGTTTGAGTAGGTGAAGCGTCAGCCGTAGGGCGGTTTTTTTTCCAATGCCGGGCAGTTTTGAAATTTCATTGACGGCATTTTCAATCAATTGGGAAGGATAATTCATAGAATGCGCGTACGACGGCTTTAACAGATCTCGGCGGATATGCCCCGGTGGCAGATTTCGTTGCGCATCGGCACCAGGGAATCGAATTCACCTTCCTTCACGGAGCACTTTCCTTTGAAATGTATAATCAGGGTACACTGTTCAGCCTGTTCAGGGGTATGATTACATACCTTAATCAAGGTATTGATGACCCAGTCAAATGTATTGACCTCATCGTTGAACACGACAAGCTTCCGCACTTCCGTTTCCACGGTTTCTTCTAAAACTTCGACGTCGGTTTCTATATGGGTTTGCATTACAGTCAAATTTACGTTTGATTAGCAAAATTAATCAAAAAGACGGACTATTGGAAGGAGTGAGTCCGTCTTTATAACCAGTTTACCTTCCATAAAGTTAACCTCCTATTACATGAATCCTTACATTGCCCTGGCTATTCTGGTGGCTTATTTCGGAATGCTAATCGCCGTGTCCATCTACACTTCCCGGGGAGCCGACACCGCTACATTCTTTACTGCCAACCGGCAATCGCCCTGGTACCTGGTCGCTTTCGGAATGATCGGTACCTCACTTTCGGGCGTTACTTTTGTTTCGGTGCCGGGGGCCGTTCTTAACATCCAGTTCTCTTACTTTCAGGTGGTAATTGGGTATATTCTGGGCTATCTGATCATTGGAACAGTGCTCATGCCCTTATATTACCGCCTCAATCTCATTTCCATCTACTCGTATTTCAGCGATCGGTTTGGCTTTTGGTCCTACAAATCGGGTTCAGCCATTTTCCTCATTTCGCGTACCGTAGGCTCGGCGGTCCGGCTGTACGTGGCGGCGGGGGTACTACAAATTGCCTTGTTCGGGCCTTTGGGGGTACCTTTTGAAGTAGCCGTGGCGATTACTATACTGTTGATCTGGATTTATACCTTTAAAGGCGGCATCAAAACGATCATTATCACTGATACGCTGCAAACCACCTTCCTGGTTACTGCCGTGGTACTTACCATCGTGTTGGTATCCCGAGAGTTGAACCTTTCGGGATTTTCTGAGATGGTTTCGACCGTGCGGGAAAGTGATTATTCAAAAATATTCTACTGGGATGCCAATGATCCCAAGAATTTCTTTAAACAGTTTTTCGCGGGTGCTTTTATCGCCATTGTCATGACGGGCATGGATCAGGATCTTATGCAAAAAAACCTTACCTGCAAAAATATCGGTGAAGCGCAGAAAAACATGTTCTGGTTCACCGTAGTGCTGGTGATTGTCAACCTTCTGTTTCTCTCGCTGGGAGCACTGCTGTATGTGTATGCGAATGAGAAAGGAATAGCCTTACCTGCCAAAACGGATGATTTCTATCCCATGCTTGCGCTTAACCATATGGGGCTAGTGGTGGGAATTACATTCCTGCTAGGTATTACCGCTGCTACCTACGCCAGTTCCGACTCGGCACTTACGGCGCTGACTACTGCTTTCTGTATCGATTTTATGAATGTGGAGGGAAAGCCCGAAACAGTACGCTCACGTATCAAATTCTGGGTACACATTGGCTTTTCGGTTTTGTTCTATATCGTGATTTTGATTTTCAACCAGTTGAATAACACAGAAGTAATAACTACGGTATTCAAACTGGCCGGATATACCTATGGACCGCTTTTGGGTCTGTTTAGCTTTGGACTATTAACGAAACGTCCTGTTGGTGACCGATGGGTGCCTTTAGTTTGTATCCTGGCCCCGGTCATTACCTATATAACAGTCAGTAATTCCGTCAAGTGGTTCGGGGGATATCAAATTGGGTTTGAACTCCTTATTCTGAATGGCATGCTTACTTTTCTGGGACTTTGGTTGCTGTCGCTGGGGAAGGTAAATAATGATAAGTGAAAAATTGGGGCTGCAAGTGTAAAAATATTTCCCCAAAATCCACTTTTAAAAGATGCTTTATGGATGGTTTGATTTTTATACAGTAAGGGCAGAAACCAATTACTTTATATCTGCAATGGAAGTTTTACTGTTTTTTATGGCCTCAATTACGGGAGGAATCTGGTGTTCTTACTTTGTGGAATACCTGGAAGATAAAAAAATGAGTAAGAATCTTTCTGATTCTGAATAGGCATCTTACCCCAATTCTGTTGCCGGATCCCAAAAACACTTGTCAAAGCCGACAATCTGGTCGTCCTTTATCTGGATATTTTCAGCCTCCAGCAATTCCTGCATTCGGGTGGGGCTACCGAAAAAATTTTTCCCCGTTAGAACTCCGTTTCGATTGACAACTCGCTGGGCGGGCACATCTGGCTTAGCATGGCAATTGTTCATGGCCCAACCCACCATGCGTGCCCCGCGCTTTGACCCAAGATACGCCGCAATAGCTCCATAGGAAGTTACGCGGCCGGGTGGTATGAGTCGTACTACGTCGTAGACGTCCTCAAAAAAATCACTTGACGGTATCTGGGGCTGCATTACGCTCTTCTACTTCTTTCGTTAGTTCTGCGTACCAGCTCTCCCCATAGGCGCGGATAAGGGGCTCTTTCAAAAACTTATACAAGGGTACCCCCAGCGTTTCACCAAAGGTACAGGCGGGACTACATATATCCCAGCGGTCGTAATTGAGAGCATGGTATTGCTCGTATTTTGTGACCCTGATGGGATAGAGGTGACAGGAAATCGGTTTCTTAAAATCAATTTTCCCATCGTTATAGGCGGCTTCGATGCCACATTTCAGAATGTTTCTCTCATCGTAAAAAGCATAGGCGCATTCTTTACCATCAATGACAGGAGTCACTATGTCCCCTTCCCAATCCTTCGTATATACGCCTTCTTTTGCAATCACAGCCTTCCCTGCCTCTGAAAGGTAGGGTTCTACATGGCGGTATATTTTCTTCATGATGGGTAGTTCGGCTTCCTCCAACGGAGCCCCGGAATCTCCTTCTACGCAGCAGGCTCCATGGCATTTGTCGAGATTACAGACGAAAAACTTATCGCCAATGTCGTCACTAATGCAGGTGTTTTCGATTAAAATCATGCGTGATAGAGAGAGAGTGTGTCAGGGGTTTTCCAAAAATAGCTTTAAGGTACTGCCGGTAACCCCGCGGAGGCTGCGGCTATCCGATTATTTCTTTGGAATTTTCAATTTTTCCCCAAGGATCACGTTCACTCGACTCATTTTATTGAGCCGCTGTATTTCAGCGATACTCACGCCGTAATTTTGCGAGATTCGATACAATGTTTCGCCCGATGCCACAGTATGCAGCGTGAAATCGCTGGTGGTTGTTGACGAACTTGTAACGGGGGAGGTATTCCTTACGGGAACCGCAACGGATGGACTAAGCACCAATCGTTGCCCCACGGCCAATGGGTCTTTCAAAGTCAGTTGGTTCCAGTCCAGCAAGTCGCTGATCTTTATATTATAAATCTGCGAGATGCCGAAATAAGTTTGTCCCTTTTCCACAGAGTGGTACTGCGCAGTACCTTTGACCGGGGCATTGGTTCGGGTAGGTACGTCGGCATTCGGCGAGGTACGGGTAGTCGGACTGGTTGAGCTTTTGGCTGGAGCGGTTGTAGTTGGCCGGCTACGGGTGGGAGAATTCGTTTCGGACTCGAATGGAGGGGCCGAATTATCATTCTGGGTAGAGATAATGACAATCCGATCGTTATTTTCGCTCGATACCCGTCCTGCCGCAGGCTGGGCGGATGGGGTTCTGACAGCGGGCTTGTCTTCTATGATTGGTGCCGGAGTTTTTTCAGCAACGGGCTCCATCCGGGCGGGTTCTTCTTTGGGCACTTCCTTAACAGGTTCGACAGCGGTACCATCGTTCAGTTTTGGCGTATATTTTTTTCGCTCCGAAGGCTTTTGAGGAATCGGATCCGGGGCTTTGCTGATCAATTCAGGCTGGGTGACCATGATGTCATCTTTCCTGTTGTTCTTTGGCGTTTCATTGTCAATAATTTCGATGGGGGTCTTGGACGGGCGTTTTTTCATCAGCCACATCACGCGGCCCTTTTGTAAGCGCATGTTTCGGCTGGAAATCCGGTTAAACTTCATCAAATCCCGGATTCTTAATCCGTAAATTTGGGAAATATTGCGGATGGTTTCATTCTCCCGAGCCGTGTGGAAGGGTACCATGGCTTTCTTATTTTTCATGGCCAGGTAGTACACGTCGTTAGGAACCAGTGGATCACGGTTACTGAGATCATTGTATTTCAGAAAGGCGGCTGTACTGATTTTAGCAGCCTTGGCCAGATCACTTGCCTTATCGCCAGGGCGGGCCTGTATACCCGGAAGCCCGTTGATTTCGTAAAAAACGGGGGCATTAGGTCCCTTCAATTGAACACTGGCTTTTCGTAAAACCGGGAACCCAATATCCGCAGAGGCGTAATCCACACCATTTCCGGCATCCTGGCGGGCAATGGAAAGTTTTTCCCTAACCTTCGTCAGGTCAGACAACTGAACAGGCAGTACCAGCGCATACTCGCGGTCCGTAGGAATTTGGTCGGATTCCAGCCAGCGGTTATAGCGGCGCAATTCGAGCGGATCCAGGCTGAATTCGCGGGCTACAGCTTCAAAATTCCGTCCCTTAGCGTTAGGGTATTCTATAAGCACGATGGGGTTGGCGGTGCGGTGGCGTTCCAAACCCGCTTCAAGTGCAATCTTATGAGCGAAAAAACGCAGAACGTACCGGTCCGTACGGGCATTGAGGGTAACCTCGCGGGCATTAGGCCAATCGGACGGAATTTGTTTGCTGATTCCCCCCATCCCCAGATAATACGAATAAAGCGACGATACCCAGTTGTTGAACTGCTGGTTGCTTCGCTTGAGGTAGCGGGCTGCAGCATGGGTAGAGGCGGCGATATTTTTACGTTCGTCAATCTGGTTGTCTACCCGCAAGTTCAGCTCATGAGCCGTTTCCTGTTTGAATTGCCAGAAGCCCACCGCATTTGAAGAAGAGACGGCGTCGGGCGTCAGCGAACTTTCCTGTACGGCAAGATACTTGAAGTCAATGGGTACCTCTTCTTCAATCAGTACAGCTTCCAGAATAGGGAAATAGAGGACGGCTCGATCCATTTTATCATCCCAAAACCGCTTGTTTGTCATAAGGCTGCGGATGTCGGTTTCGATGATTTGGCGGGCTCCGTTGTCAAGCTTCACAACAAGCCCCCCGAATTGAACGCTATTGGGCACATCAGGGATGTCCTGAGCCAGGGCGGGTAGATTTGCTCCAATAATGAACAGAAAGCAAACAAAAGCACGAAAGTTAAAAACAGAAGTTGTACGGTGCATAGGCTTGGGTACAGATAAATGAATTTAAATTGAGGGTAGTAGAGGTAGGGACGAGGGATTGTTAAATTTTCTGCGCTACCATGATGCCGTCCCGAACGGGAAGCAGCAGGCATTTAACCTGAGGATCCTCTCTGATTTTTTTATTGAATTCCAGCAGCGCCAGCGTGTCCCGGTCAGATTGCATAGCTGTAGGTTCTATCACCTTACCACTCCATAGCACATTGTCGGCCATGATGATTCCTCCTGGTCGTAACTTATCCAGAATTATATCGTAGTAGCGGGAATAGTTGGCCTTGTCGGCATCAATGAAAATAAGATCGAAAGGACCCGTCAGGGTAGGTAGTATATCCAAGGCTTTACCAATCCGGTAGTCGATCCGGTCCGAGAACCCCGATCGGGCAAAAGCGGCGCTCGTAAATTCTTCCAGTTCTTCGTTGCTATCGATGGTTATAATCTTCCCATTGTCGGACAGTCCTTCGCACAGGCAAAGCGCCGAATAACCCGTGAAGGTTCCTATCTCAAGTATGCGGTAAGGACGAATCAGTCGGGAAAATAAGGCCAGCAGCCGCCCCTGCATGTGTCCCGACAACATCCGGGGGCGCATGACCTTGGCCTGGGTGTCGCGGTTGAGCTGCCGCAGCAGTTCACTTTCCGGTTCGGTATGTGCTTCGGCGTAGGCCTCGATTTCTTTGGGTATGAACTCCATGCAGAAGACTGGCAACAGCAAATAAAAATATGTCGTTATTTCAAATATATCAAAGAAACGACATCTTTCCCGAAATCTTATACAAATTCCCCCTTGCTGCCCGGTTGCTGTCAGTCAATAATGTGTTGCAAATAGCTGCCATACCCGCTTTTGAGCAGCGGCTGGGCAAGCTCCGTTAATTGCCCGGCATCGATGAACCCCATGCGGTAGGCGACCTCTTCGATGCAGCCGATTTTCAGCCCCTGGCGCTCTTCGATCACTTGCACAAACTGTCCCGCCTGCATCAGTGACTGGAAGGTGCCCGTATCAAGCCAGGCCGTACCCCGATCCAGTACCCCTACCTTCAATTTGCCCAGTTCGAGGTATCGGCGGTTTATGTCTGTTATTTCCAACTCGCCTCGGGGCGAGGGGGCGATGTTTTTGGCAATTTCGACCACCTTATTATCGTAGAAATACAGCCCAGGTACCGCATAGTTGGACTTGGGATGCTCGGGCTTTTCGGCGATGGAAATTACCTTGAAGTCCTCGTCGAATTCTACTACGCCGTAGCGCTCAGGATCCTGAACCTGGTAAGCATAAATGACGCCACCATCGGGGTCGTTGTTAGCTTGCAGCAATCGGGTAAGTCCTGAACCGTAGAAAATATTATCGCCCAGAATTAAGGCTACCTTATCGTTTCCAATGAATTCCTCCCCGATTATGAAAGCCTGCGCCAGTCCGTCGGGGCTAGGCTGCACCGCATACTGAAACGAACAACCAAGCCGACTACCGTCGCCCAGGAGTTTCTCGAAGTGAGGTAGGTCGTGAGGCGTCGAAATAATCATGATTTCTTTAATCCCCGCCAGCATCAGAATCGACAGCGGGTAGTAGATCATCGGCTTGTCATATACCGGCATCAACTGCTTGCTGACAGCCAATGTCAACGGGTGCAAACGAGTGCCGGAGCCTCCGGCAAGGATAATTCCTTTCATTTAATGGATAGTTGATAGTGGCTAATTGATAGTGGATCATGGATAGATGGGCTTATGGGGAAGCCTTAACTATCAATTAGCCATTGAATTTGTACATTTCTTCATAATATTTCTGGTAATTCCCCGACGTTACGTTATCGAGCCATTCCTGATTGGCCAGATACCAGTCCACGGTCTTGTTTAAACCCTCTTCGAATTGTAGCGAGGGTTCCCAGCCCAGTTCGGTTTTGAGGCGGGTAGCGTCTATGGCGTAGCGGAGGTCGTGGCCGGCGCGGTCAGTGACGTAGGTGATGAGTTTTTCGGAGGTACCCTCGGGCTGCCCCAGTTTGGCATCCATGACTTTGCATAGCAGCAGCACTAGGTCCAGATTTTTCCACTCATTGTGTCCGCCGATATTATAGGTTTCGCCTTGTTGCCCTTTATGGAAAATGACGTCGATGGCGCGGGCGTGGTCCTCTACGTATAGCCAGTCGCGCACGTTCTCGCCTTTTCCGTACACGGGTAGCGGCTTATTCTGCATGATGTTGTGGATCATCAGCGGAATCAGCTTTTCTGGGAAATGGTTGGGGCCGTAATTATTGGAACAATTGGAAATAACCACGGGCATTTTGTACGTAGCATGGTAGGCCCGCACAAAATGATCGGAAGAGGCCTTGGACGCCGAATAGGGCGAGCGGGGGTCGTAGCGGGTCGTTTCCAGAAAAAATTCGTTCGGATCGTGCAGTTCGCCGTACACCTCATCTGTAGAAACTTGGTAAAAAAGACGGTTGGTCGCGCCATGATTTCCCAAATCGCCTTTCCAGGCTTTGCGGGCCGCGTTCAATAGGTTGACCGTACCCAGTACATTGGTCACCACAAACGCCAGCGGATCGGTGATAGAGCGATCCACGTGCGACTCGGCGGCCAGGTGAATGACGCCGTAAAAATCATGCTCGGCCAAGAGTGCATCCAGGAAGTCCGCGTCGGTGATATCCCCTTTGACAAAGGTATAATTGGCCGCATCCTCCACATCGCGCAGATTTTCCAGGTTTCCTGCGTAAGTCAGTGCGTCGAGATTGAATATATGGTAATCCGGATATTGATTCACGAACCGACGCACCACGTGCGAGCCAATAAATCCCGCGCCTCCCGTTATAAGTATTTTTTTCATTGCAGTATAGCCGCTAGCTGATGCTATTGGCTTATGGTTTTTTATAATGGATTTGAAAAACAAAAACGTCAAAGTAGGGTAAAAAGAATGAAAACGACTTTTTTCACTCTCAACTATCCTTTAACTTAACCTGCCACCGCCACGCGTCGCGTAGCGAATCTTCCAAAGTTTTCTCGGTTTTCCAGCGTAGCTGGGAATTAGCTTTATCCGACTGTGCCCAGATTTTCTCCACATCGCCGGGACGACGCGGTCCAATGCTATAATTGAGCTTGATGCCGTTGGTTTTTTCAAAAGTTTCGATCAATTCCAATACTGTGTTGCCCTGCCCGGTACCTACATTGAATACATCGTAAAAGTCGGGTTCGTCCTGTCGATTCAGTAGTTCGATGGCTTTGACGTGCGCCTTGGCCAAATCCACCACGTGAATGAAATCCCGGATGCAGGTACCATCAGGCGTGTCATAATCGTCGCCAAACACCACGAGTTTGTCGCGCAGGCCTGCGGCAGCTTGCGTCAGGTAGGGCACCAGATTACTAGGTACCCCCGAAGGTAGCTCCCCGATCTCGGCGGAAGGATGCGCACCGACGGGATTGAAGTACCGCAACGCCAGCGCTTTCAGGCCTGGCTTCGAAAATACATGATCGCGGATGATGTCTTCACTAATAGCCTTAGTATTGCCGTAGGGCGAGGTCGCCGGCTGGCGGGGGGTGCCTTCGGTGACGGGTAGTACCTCCGGCTGACCGTAGACGGTGCAGGATGAAGAAAATACAAAATTGCTTACTGCCAAGTCCTGCATGACTTTCAGCAGGACGATCAGTGAACCGAGGTTGTTTTCATAATATTTGAGGGGTTCGGCTACGGATTCGCCCACCGCTTTGTAAGCCGCGAAGTGGATCACCCCATCGAATTTTTCGGCTTCAAACAGTTTTCGTACGGCATTTTCGTCGGTACAGTCTATTTCGTAAAACGGAAAATCTAGGCCCGTGATGGTCTTAAGTCCGGTCAGTACTTCTTTATTGGAGTTATACAGGTTGTCAAGAATAACCGGTTCATAGCCAACTGATTGTAGCTCCACTACTGTGTGGGAACCAATGAATCCGGTGCCGCCTGTAACTAATATTTTCATGAATTAGAAATAATAGGTTTAGAATTTTTTTAGAGAAAGGCCTGAGGTAGGTGTACAAGGGGAACAAATTTTTTTTTCGTTTATAATATAAGCACAAGCCTAATTGAGGGGACTTTTTCTACTGAAAATACAATTTTTTTCCGGGCAAAAGTAGAAAATTTGACAGCCATTCAAAAATTGTTTTTCTTTAAGCCCTGTATTTGGAAACACTGTACTACGCGCCATGGACGAAAAAGAAATAAAAGCACTGGTGTCGCTGTTGGACGATGAGGACTCGGAGGTAAATATACTGGTGGAGGAGAAAATACGCTCCCTGGGCCGGGGTATAATTCCTTTTCTGGAAACAGAATGGGAGGGAAGTTTCAGCCCGATCGCCCAGCGACGTATCGAAGAACTGATCCACGAATTGCAACTTTCGGTGATGATCGAACGGCTTACCGAATGGAAAAACGGTAGTGCCCTCGATTTGCTGGAAGGCATGTGGATTGTAGCCACCTACCAGTACCCCGACCTGAACCTTGAAAAGCTGCAGACCGAAATCGATCAGCTTCGTTATAAAGTATGGGAGCAGTTTGGTGAAGAAGGCAGCGCGGTGGAGCAGGTAAAAACCATGAATGGTGTCTTTTACGGCGCTCTTGGTTTTGGGGCCAATACCAAAAGTTTCCATTCGGCTTCTAATTCCATGATCAACGTGGTCCTGGAAAGTCGGCGTGGAAATCCCATTACACTTTGTGTGATTTACCTGCTCATCGCCCGAAAGCTTAATATACCGGTGTACGGCGTGAATCTGCCCAATTTGTTTGTGCTGACGTATAAAAAGGACAAAACCCAATTCTATATCAATGTTTTCAACCGGGGCATTATTTTTTCCAAAACCGATATCGACCATTATATTGCCCAATTGAACCTAAGCCAGAAGGAAACATTCTACCAGCCCTGCTCCAACCTGGAAATTATTCAAAGGGTGCTGCGCAATTTGATTCTTTCCTACGAAAAAGCGGGCGAACCCGAAAAAATCCAGGAGGTAGAGCGCATTCTTTTGGCTATTGCGGGGGAAGATGGAGAGGATACCCCAGAGAGGGGTAATTGATGAATCTGAGTTTAAAGTGCTACTACCAAGCAATACGCGCCAAACCACCGAAGATGTAGATTAGCCTTCACTTTCTGGCCGGAGTCTCGCAAAACACCGTTTATTATTTTGCTATTTTCGTTGAAAGATTCGATTTCAATGTTGTCTTTGAAACTCACTTTGTTTCTGCCGTTTAGCTTGTAAAGAGCCTCTTTGGCGCACCAATAGATGCTTAGCGTCGCCAGGGAGTTTTGCGCTTCAGCCAGTTCACTTTCGTTGAGGTACTTATGGGCGGTGCGGATCAATTTATCATTTTTTTTCTCCATGTCGATACCCACCGGAAGCGTGGGATGCAGGACGGCCGCTACATAGTCGAGGGTGTGCGTAATCGAGACTTGCTGGTTGCTATCGACCAAAAAAGGTTTACCGTGGTCATCTTTCCAGGTACCCTTAAACTCGCCACCCGACTCGACTACGATCTGCGCGAGTACGATCCGTCCGGCCATCCACTCGCGTTTTTTTTGGGGATGCGAAATGCAGGCAAGCTCTTCAAGTTCCGCTGACGAAGGTAGCATTTTACGCAAATCTTCTTCCGTCTCGGTAAGCTGCCATACCAGCAGACGACAGGCTTTGGTGATAGTTTCTGAATGAACGAGCGGCATATTCTTTGCGTTTATTAGCCAAACCAAACGGAAGCCCGGCGACGGCATCACCAAACCTTCTCTCTCGATGAATGTGCGCAAAATAGATACTTTTTCGGGTCATCGCGACTGTGTGTACACGCTAATTTCTGATTCGGGGGGGGGCTCCTTTTATTCGTCAGGTGGTGATGGCCTGGTAGTCAAGTGGGATATGGCCAAGCCCGACCTTGGCGATCTTGTGGCCCGGATCGGATCGTCGGTGTATGCCATGGCTCATGATCCGGCTACCGGTCTCCTGTGGGTGGGGCAGAATTATGAGGGTATTCAGCTCATCGATCCCGCGCAGAAAAAGGTAGTAGCTTCCATGAAAATTAGTTCAGCGGCGATTTTTGATATTAAAATTTGGCGGGATAAAGCGCTCGTGGCACTTGGCGACGGGGTGATCGTGGTCATTGATATACCTTCTTTTGCTATCCAGAAGCACCTGAAAGCTTCTATGAAAAGCGTTAGAACATTGGCCATCCGCGAAACGGAAGCCGAATTAGCCGCCGGCTACAGCGACCATAGCGTTGGAATTTTTGATTTGAATGCGTTCACGCTGAAAACGCGTTTACAGGCGCATACCAATTCAGTCTTTACGGTAACGTACTCGCCCGACCATAAGTACCTAGTGACGGGGGGGCGCGATGCCCACATAAAAGTGTGGGATGCCACTGCTCGGTACGCCCTGGTGCACGATATTCCTGCTCACATGTTCGCCATTAATCATCTAGCCTTTCGGGCCGATGGTGCTCTTCTTGCCACAGCCAGCATGGACAAATCCATTAAGCTATGGCGGACCGATACCTTCCAACTGGTGAAGGTAGTCGACCGGTCCCGACATGCCGGGCATGGTACCTCGATTAATAAAGTACTGTGGCTGGACAAGGGCGATCAGCTAGTTTCGGGTAGCGACGACCGTACTATTTCGGTCTGGGAATTCCAGAAATAATGACTTTACTCAAATGATGGAAGAAACCCGCGACTGTCTCTGCGTTTATCCTGATAGGTAATTATTTGGATAAGTTTTTGAAATTTGCGATTTTAGTCTGTAATTACCGAATTACAACCCAAATTGTTCTATAAAACCGCCTATTACCATGAAAATCTCACCCATCGATATACGGCAACACACGTTTGAAAAAGGATTTAGAGGATATGATATTGATGAGGTCAATGCTTTTTTGAATTCACTTTCGCAGGAGTGGGAACGCGTTGTGAATGAAAACAAAATGCTGAAAATGCAGCTGGAAATTGCTGAAAAAGAACTAAACAAACTGCGGGATGTGGAGATGACCTTGTTCCGCACCCTAAAAACGGCCGAAGATACCAGCAACCAGATCACCGAGCAGGCCAACCGCGCTGCTGAAAAGTACATCCAGGAATCGCGGCAGAAAACAGACGAAACGATTGTGGAGGCCCGGCGTAAAGCCAGTATGATCATACAGGATGCAGAGAATGAGGCAAGGTATATTAGAGAGGAAATTATTAACGAATTAAAAAATCAGGAGCGCGACTTCCGGGCCATGGAAAAATACCGCGACAACCTGGTGGTGCAACTCAAATCGCTGGCTAATAATACCAATGAAGCGGTCGAACGTTTTGAAAAGAAATTCAGCAAAGACCCTTCCTTTGAACAGCGTATGGAGGAGGTCAAGAACCAGGGGAGCGAAGTAGAAACCCCTCCTACTGATGAAAATCAGTCGGTTTCCGATTCAGATCTGAACAGTGAAGGGGCTGATGGCGAGGAAGAGACAATGGCAACCAATGAGGAAGAATCGATTCAGGCCGACGCCACTTCGGATGTAGGAGAAGGTGATTCTGACGTAGTGGGATCCGCCCCAGAGGAACTTACTGCAACCCCCGAAGCGTCACAGGATGAATATGCATTGACTGATGAGCCGATGCATGATGCTCCCTCTGCTCAGGACAAGCCTGGCGATGCAGCTACCGAAGCGTTGGCCGAAGTAGAAAAAATGGCTCACACCCGTCAGCGATCTCAAGAGTTAAAGGTATCAAAGAATACACCGCAACCCGATGACGCTTCTGCAAAAAAGACAGAAGGCAAAGGATCATTTTTTGATCAAATCGGTTAGCTTCCCATTTTTCATCCTGGTGCAGCCAACCTATTTTGGTGGCTGTACTTTTCAACTTATTATCTTGGGAACGATCTCACTCGAAGGGCTGGAGTTTTTTGCGTACCATGGCTACTACGACGAAGAGCAGAAAGTAGGTAATAAGTATTCGTTGGATATCACTATCCATACTGATTTCGAGAAAGCTGCCCAGTACGACCGCTTGCGCGGTACCGTCAACTACGAGGAACTCTACGGTATTGCGGTGGAGGTGATGCACGAACGCTCCCGGCTACTTGAGCATATCGCCTACCGCCTGATCGAAAAGGTTCGTGAGAAATATCCCGACGTGGAAAAGGTCCATGTGGCAGTCTCTAAGTTTAATCCCCCGATTGGAGGGGTATGCCATCGGTCGAAAATTACCTTAGAAGGTTAGCGGATGTATGGAACGGAGCATATACCTGGGAGGCACAGGCCTGGGAAACGTACTGAAAATAACCCTGCCCTATGTGGTGGTCGTGAGGGGATTTCAGTGGTTGGGGGCTTGGGTGGCCGGGCTCGACTCTGCTATGCCGGGCAACGCTGCCAAAACACTTGACCAGGCCTTTATCATCAGCTTTTTCGGTTTGGTAGGGAATGTCATTCTCATCGCTATTTTCCGAAGGTACGTCGACCAGAAATCGTTTATCAGCCTGGGCTTTCAGCCTACATCGCTGGTCAAGGATTTGCTCATTGGCATTATGGTGGGCTTTGAAGTAATGTTTCTGGGATTCATGTCACTAACTATTACCAACCAACTGGATTTCCTCACCTTCCAGTATAGTTTTATCAATCTGCTGCTGTGCCTGGGTTTCTATATTTTAGTAGCCTTATCCGAAGAACTTCTCCTACGAGGGTACGTACTTAACAATCTGATGCTCAGTTTCGACAAATATGTGGCTCTCGCTATTTCGGCGCTGCTTTTTAGCCTCATGCATGGGTTCAACGCCAACTTTACGGTGCTGGGTGGAGTCAATCTTTTCCTGGCGGGTATCCTGCTGGGGCTTTCCTACATATTTACCAAAAGCCTGTGGTTCCCCATCGCCTTGCATTTTAGCTGGAACTTCTTTCAGGGACCCATTTTTGGATTCAATGTAAGTGGAAATAGCTACTATGCGCTGTTCCTGACTGAGTACAATGCCCCTACCATTTGGAACGGCGGCGCTTTCGGATTCGAAGGATCGGTACTCTGCCTCGTGTTTCTGATCGTGGCCATCGGGATCGTGTATTTGGTTTTTAAAGATCGGGTTTTGCCGGATCGTATCATGGCAGCACAGGAGCAGACGGGCGGCTATTACTACGATGAAAACGAGGAGCACAGGTAACGGAATCTTCATGACTTACACCGAAAATCGAGAATTCAGCCAGCTCACTTTTACTGCCGAAAAACTTCCCAAGGGTGAGTACGAGTCCTGTACATTTGGACAGTGCAATTTCAGTAACTCCGATTTATCGGCTGTAACCTTCTTAGATTGTGAATTAGTGGATTGCAACCTCAGCCTGGCCACCCTCTCCAATACCGCATTCAAAAATGTCCAGTTCAGGAATTGTAAGCTGTTAGGGCTACATTTCGAAAATTGCAATCCGTTCTTGCTGGAAATGTACTTTGACGGTTGTCAGTTGAATCTGTCTTCTTTTTATAAGCTAATTCTCAAAAAAACGCGATTCAAAAACTGTACGTTGCACGAGGTAGATTTTACGGAAGCAGATTTTACAAATTCGAGTTTTGCTGACTGTGATATGACGGGATGCATTTTTGATCGGACCACTCTGGAAAAAGCCGACTTCCGAACGGCCTTTAATTATTCCATCGATCCCGAAAACAACCGGCTCAAGCAGGCGAAATTTTCCCTGGAAGGTGTTGTCGGCTTGCTACACAAATACAATGTGGCGATTGAAAGTTGAATATTTCTACACAAAATCCACCGCTACCTTGTAGTGGGGATCTTCCAGTACATTGACATCAATAAGTGCCTCGGCGTTGGCTAGTAACCTGCGGCAATCGGGGCTGAGGTGTTTCAAATGAACTTTCTTCCCTACCTTGCTATATCGCTCGGTGATTTTGTTCAGTGCTTCAATGGCCGACATATCCACCACACGACTCTCCTCAAAGTCTATTACAACCTCCTGGGGATCATTCAGTACGTCAAATTTTTCGTTGAACGCCGTGACTGATCCAAAAAAAAGTGGCCCGTAGATTTCATAGTATTTAACCCCCTGATCATCGAATCGCTTGCGGGCCCGGATACGCCTGGCGTTGTCCCAGGCAAAAACTAACGCGGCTATAATGACGCCTACCACCACGGCCAGAGCCAGGTTGTGCAGCACGGCGGTTACGAGGGTCACTAGTACCATCACGAACACGTCGGACTTGGGCATTTTGTTGAAAGTGCGCAGGCTGGCCCACTCGAAGGTACCTATAGCTACCATAATCATCAAGCCTGTAAGCGCGGCCATGGGTAGCCGCTCGATCAACCCCGAGCCGAACATGATAAATACCAGCAACATCACCGATGCCACAATGCCCGATAGACGGGCCCGCGCCCCGGAAGAAATATTGATGAGACTTTGCCCAATCATGGCGCAGCCCCCCATACCCGAGAAAACACCCGACAGGATATTGGCCGCACCCTGGGCTACGGCTTCCTTGTTTCCACGCCCACGCGTCTCGGTGATTTCGTCGATGATGTTCAGCGTCAGTAGGCTCTCGATGAGGCCGACCCCCGCCACTATGGCTGCATAAGGGAAAATAATGGTGAGCGTTTCCCAGGTTAAAGGAACGACGGGCAGGTGAAATGGCGGAAAACCGCCCTGAATGGAAGCCATGTCGCCCACGGTTTTGGTATTGATCCCGAAGGCCGTGACAATACCGAATACTACCAGAATGGCTGTTAACGAAGCGGGAATTACTTTGGTGAATTTAGGCATGGCCCAGATAATGAACATGGTCATCAGCACCAGACCTAATAAAATGTACAATGAGGTACCCGTTAGCCAAGCGCCCGAGGCATCTTTAAACTGATCGAGTTGCGACATGAAAATGATGATGGCCAGGCCATTCACGAAACCAAAAATGACGGGGTGGGGTACCAGTCGCATGAGTTTGCCGAGCCGGAGCACGCCGGCTGAAATCTGAATAATCCCGGCCAGCACCACAGTCGCAAATACGTACTCGACGCCGTGCGATTTGGCCAGTGCCACAATCACCACCGCTACCGCACCCGTCGCGCCCGAAATCATGCCGGGACGTCCGCCGAAGATAGAGGTGATCAACCCCATCATAAAAGCCGCATAAAGTCCCGTGAGCGGTGAAAGTCCGGCTATGAAGGCGAAAGCTACCGCTTCAGGTACCAGAGCCAATGCCACAGTTAAACCCGACAGGATTTCAGTTTTATAATCAACTTTTTGGGAAAGATTGAAGAGATTAAAGTATTTTTTCATCAAAAGTGAATCGATGTAAACTGACTCGAAAAATGAATTTTTCCGAGAAGCTTACAAGTATGTATTTTAGTATTTTAAAGATATTTAATGCGAAAAGGGCCGGGTAATAAAGATTTTTAGACAGAATCACCCTTTGGTATGAAATGCAAAGATAGGATTTTTTATAAAACTATTCAGTAGTTCGGATACTGCTCGGAGTATACATCACGGTGGATTTGGGTAGGGGGAAGTCTTTTGACAGGGCAAAAAAAGGAGACGGAACGCAAGTCGCGCCGTCTCCTTTTTCAATTCTCCCCCATCAATACCCCGGATTCTGCTGAATGTTCTTTACTCCATCGACTGTACTCTGAATCACCACAAACTCCGGGATGGGTAGGTATTCGTCTTTGCCCTTGACGAACTTGGCACCAGCCAGGTGGGTGCGGGTCTTGGATTCACGGGTGAAGAACTCGTTGATGACCTGGTCGGCTACGCCCCAGCGCACCAGGTCATAGAAGCGATGGCCCTCCATGCCGAGTTCGATATAACGCTCGAAGCGGACA
>JBBRDE010000076.1:0-20055 GCA_038204185.1 Cytophagales bacterium | reverse complement strand
GGCGAACTCGTAGACTTCCTGGTTGAGCAGACCCGCCCAGCCCAGGGCCAGCCCGCCCGCGTATCCCCCGCCCATGATGTAGGTGCGGATGGCGTGGGTCAGTACGCCCACGCTCAGAAGGCCCGTTAGCCAGGACAGGATCAGGCCAACGACCTCCTCGCCCCGGTTCCATTTGGCGTAGATGCGCAGGCCCGAGACCACGCCCGCCGCGCCGCAGCCAAACACGCATATCGTCTGGATGGTGTAGAGTATGCCTTCCACTCGTCAGAAGTTTAGGTCGGGGGTGACGGGCAGCGCGGGGTTGCCTGACGCCCATTGTTTCAGAAAGTACATCAGGGCGAAGACCAGCAAGATGCCCATGAACCAGCGCAGGATCATGGAGGTCACGTCCTCGGTTCCCTCCTGCCAGCGCGTGTATATCTTGCCCGCCCCCACCATGGCGGTGATGGCCAGCACGGTCATGGTTAAGTTGAAGATCAGTGGCATGTGCCGGGCCAGGGGCCGTACAACCTGGCTCCGCAGACCCAGGTCTCCTCCTCCCCCACCGGCGTAGTCGAACGATTGCCCCGGAGCCAGGTGGCAGAGAATCAAAAGCAGCGTCAACAGTAGGGTTTCTCTCATCGGTGGTAAGAGTGAGGGAACCGCCAGAGGGCGATTCCCGTTGGTCGGTCAAATAAACATGGCCCGCAGTACGGTGTTGGCGACCAGCAGGAAGAGGCACGCACCCAGCCATCCCGTGGCCGACGCCATGACATTGTCCTTGCCATTCTGCCAGTTCACAAAAACGCGCAGGGCACCCACGATCCCGACCACGGCGGCCACCACGTACACCACGGTCGTGACCGGGTCGAGATACGCATCCAGGGCGGAGGTAAGCCCTTGCAGTGCGGAGGCTCCCGCGTCGATGCCGTTCTGGGCGAAGGCCGTCGTCGTCAGGCCCGACAACAGGGCTGTAGAGATACCCTGCCGGGCGGAGAAAAAGGCTTTTTTCATTATAAACTGTTGTTTGGTTACTAAGAATAGTAAATAAAAACTGTACAATTGGCAACTTTTGTACGGTACAAATTAGTTACTAAAATGTACAAAGCAACAGTTGGTTAGGTACTTTTGAAAAAAAACTTAGATTTTTTACGAATGGAAACCGCCGCAACGAGTAAGGAAAAGGAGTATTCAAATCAGATTTACAGCCTGTTACTGTATTTGGCGATTCTGCTGATCGCCTACAATGCCTATTTTTTTTTCGAGTCCTATTTTCTGACGGTTAACGGGGATTCGGCCGCCCTGCGATTCTTCGCCAAGTTCAACCGCCAGCTTGGCGTTCCCCGCACCTTCTTTTTCAGCGGGGCAGCTAAATTCTGCGTGCTATTCCTGGCAATGGCGACCGCGATAGTATCCAGGCCCAGGCTGGTTCCCAACGCCAGCACCTTCAAAGGCAATGTTTTCCTACTGCTGGGGGCAACGCTGATCCTCGGCGCGTCGGCCCTGCCGCTGCGGCAATACGGTTTGTACGGTTTTCTGGCCCTGCCCGCCATCCAGGTGTTGGGTCTGATGGCCGTTATCAACGGGGGGCTGGTCTTCGCCTCGCTGGTCGTGGTGCCTGAAGTGGACATTTTCAATGAGGTTAATGAGCAGTTCCCCCAGTATCAGAAGCTGCTCGTCAATGATTACTCGGTCAACTACAAGCTGCAGTACCGGTACGGCGGCAAATGGAACGAGGGTTACGTCAACGTCATCAACCCCCAGCGGGCCGTTCTGGTCATCGGCTCCCAGGGTTCGGGCAAGACCTTCACCATTCTCACCCCCGCCATCTGGCAGTCGATTTACAAGGGGTACGCAGCGGTGGTCTATGACGTAAAATACCCCGACCTGACGATGGAGGCCTACAACTCCCTGGCTAAGAGCCTGGCGAACGACAGATACATCTTCGGTAAGCTGGATGACGGACAGCCCGTCATTCCAGAATTTGCTCTGATCAATTTCGATGAGCCGGGCGTGAGCGCGCGCTGCAATCCGCTGGGGCCGACCTACATCAAGACCATTGATGAGGCCAGCGAGACGGCCAAGCAGTTGCTGCTCAACCTCAACCGTACCTGGATTAAGAAAGAGGGTGATTTCTTTTGCGACTCGGCCATCAATTACCTGACGATGGTGATCTGGTTTCTGCGCATGATGGAGGACAAGTATAGGGATCAGTTGTGGGGCAGGGCCATTTGCAGCCTGCCGCACTGCATCGAGCTGATCGCCCAAAACCCCAATACGGTCATTGACGTCATAGCTGCCTACCCCGACATGGACGCCTACTCGGCCATCTTCAAGGTGGCCCGCGAGAATAAGGCGGGGAAACAGTTGGCGGGTCAGGTGGCCAGCGCCCAGAACGCCCTGGCGCGCCTGGCCTCCCCTAACATCTACTGGACCATGACCGGCGACGACATTACGCTCGACATCAATACCCCGAAGCGGCCCAAGATACTGTGCCTGGCCAACAACCCCCTGCGCCTGACGGTGTACGGCGCGGCCCTGTCGGTGTACACCTCCACGGTCATGCGCTCGATCTATCAGTACCAGAAGGCAGGCTGCAAGTCGGCTTTCTTTATTGATGAATTGCCGACGATGTATTTGAAGGGCCTGGACGCCTTCATCGCGACGGTGCGTTCCTACAAAGTAGCCACCTGGCTCGGCATCCAGGACATGGAGCAGATGACGGTGGATTACGGCCGGGAACAGGCCGCCGTCATCCTCAACACCTGCGGCACGATCTTCTCCGGGGCGGTTAATTCGCAGTCTGCCGAAACGCTCAGCAAGATGTTCGGCAAGATCCAGCAGGTCAGCGTCTCGACCTCCTACCAGAAAAGCGACGTGAACATTTCCGAAAGCAGCCGCATGGAGCAACTGGTGCCTGCCTCCAAGATCGCCACGCTCAGCCAGGGCAATTTCGTGGGCAAGGTAGCCGACAATTTCGGTGAGGACATCGACCGCAAGCTTTTCAATGGGTTTATCCCCGTTGAGACCGGCCAGATGCGCCACCCTTACCAGGCTCTGCCCGAAAAGAGCGTGAGTGAGGCTAGCGTCAGGCAAAATTTCGACGCGGTGAAGAAGGACATTGAGGACCTACTGCGTTGGGAGCAGGACGGGGGCCTCATTTGACACCCAGCGTCCGCGCGTTTTGGTATAGCAGCAGCAAGTAATCCAGCGGGTCGGCCAACCGCCCGTCTTTCGTTATTTGGTAGTGCAGGTGTACACCCGTGGCCAGGCCCGTTTGCCCCGCCACGCCCAGTGGCTCCCCCAGGTCGAGGATTTGGCCGGGCTGCACCCAGACCTCCGAGAGGTGGCCGTATGTCGTCTCATAGCCGTTGCCGTGCATGACCTTCACGAACCGCCCCAGCCCCTTGTCGTGGCCCGTCCGCGCCACTACCCCGCGCGCCGTGACGACAACGGGTTGAATCTCGCAGCCGATGTCCAGCCCGTCGTGGTACCGCATCTTTTTGAGCAAGGGATGCTGGCGGTTGGCAAATAAAGAGGTGATATGCGTGGCGCGGTAGGTCTCAAAGGGAACTATACAGGGGATGCGCAGGGCCTGGGCCGGGCTGGTGGCCAGGATCTGCGGGTAGGCACGCACCACAGCGGCAGGCTCCATGTGCCCGATACGCTCGGCCAGCGTATCGCCGCCCGGTATGGATAGGCTTATCCAGGATAGTGTCATTAACAGCCAAATCATGGGAAATCCTTTTTCGCCAGCTTGCGTTGCTTGGCGAGAGGAATCCGCCGGGGGACGCCCTCGGTCCCTTTAGGCTCTGGGGACACGCCCAGTATTTTTTCCAGTTCCTCCCGCCCCATCCCCGCCCCTTTCTGGGGGAAGAAGGTGAAAGCTTCGGGCTCGGGCCGCTCGACGGCGACCCGGTTGGTTTGGCGCTTAAAAAAGTTGACCGACAAAAGGTAGATGCCGAAAATCAGCGCGCAGCTTAGTTTGAGAAATCCTATTAGGGTCATAGTTGGTCTGTGTCTGGTTAGATTTTTTGTCCCTGCTGGTGGTAGCGCTCCTGGTTTTCTATCTTTCGGCGGAAGTCGGGTATTTTCTTTCCTTTCTTCCGCTTTCGCTGCTGGGGCTTGGCCTGGTCGGGACGCTGGGCCTGCTGAGTCGGCTCGGCCACCATGCCGGGTGATGCGCTGCTTTTCCGGTTTTGGCCTTCGCTAGGCGTCCCTTCCTGCGCCTGTTCCCGATAATCAAACTCCCGGTTCCGCCCGCTCCTAACCTCCGGCTCCCGGCGGGACTCCCGGCCGGGCGGCTTTTCCAACGCAGACCCCTTCTGGACTTCCTCACTTTGCTTTTTTTGCTCCTCCCGGTTGAGGTCGAAGATTTCTTCCAGCTCCCGCCGCTCGTAGCGCGCCCCGCCTACTGTGACGCTCTTCTGGTCTACCTCTGCGGGAAGCCCCAGCCGTTCACTCTTGCGCAGGAACATCGGCAAGTCGGTGGAGCTGAAAAGTTCGTCAATTTCCGGGGATATGCCCCGCTGCTCTTCGGTGTGCTCGAAGTGGTTTAGGTTCACAGTCGCGGAGGTTTCTTCCTTTTCCTGTTTTGCCTTTGGTTCGGTTGCGGGTTCTTCCTTTGTCCTGACTGTCTGCTGCGTTATAGTGTCTACCCCGGAAGCTTCGATTTTCCCGGCATGTTCCTGCCGTTTCCGCAAGCCATCCTCTAAGTTTCGGGCGAATCGCTCTTCCAGTTCCTTTTTCGTGTGCTTTTCACCGTTAAATGTGATGTTCTCCCCTCCCATGTCCAGGGCCACGCCCAGCCGCCGAGCTTTTGCCCTGAAGTGAGCCATACCGTTGGCACTCAGTAGTTCTTCCCGCTGCTGATGCACCCCCTCTTTTCCGACTTCTGCGGCCGGTTTGGCCTTGCTGGCCGCCTCGCGGTTGGCCTGGAACATGGCTTCCAAATCCCCCAGCCTGTAATCCGTGCCTTCGATCTTCACCTGGTCTCCCTTTTTCTCGTAGCGGACTCTCTGTTGGACGGCCAGTTTTTTGAAGTGGTGCAGGTTGCGCGCCTGGCTCAACATGGGATGCTGCTGCTGCATCTGCTTCAGGTCCTCCATGCCCGCCCGCATCGCGCGAGCCCGTGACTCTTTGGCCTGCTGGCTCAATTTGCCGACCAGGTGCAGGCCGTGCTTTTGGGCCAGACTGACCGCCGCGCCCACCGCCCGCTTTTTCTCCCACGAATTGTCGAACTTCTTACGGTCGTTGGTCACCCTGTTGAATAGCAAATGCAGGTGCGGGTTGTCGGTGTCCTGGTGCAGGATGGCCACGTGCTGGGTCTTGTCCAGCCCCAGTAGCTGCACATACTCGCCTGCCACCTGGCGCATCCCCTCTTTCGTCCGCAGCTTGCGCATATCGTCCTGGGAGAAGGACAGCACGTGTTCGCCGATCAAGTCCTTACCACGCGTTTTGTGGTGCCGGTGGGACTGGGACTGCTCGATGAAATCAGCCTTCATGCGCCCGCGCCCGGCCACATCCTGCCAGTCGCGCGGCACCCGTATGTTGTCGCTGTGCAGGATGACCTCGGCCCGCTTGTCGTTAGCCCTCCGGTTTTCCAGCTTGCCCTCGTAGAGGTATTCAATCACCCCCGAAAATCCGCTGCCGCTTCTAAGTACCTTGGCGATCATCGTTTGTATTTTTTTAAGATTCTGTCTATCTCGTCCAGCAGCGCGTCCAGGCGCGCAACCACCTGCCCCATCCCCTGTTGATGCGCCAGTCTGGCCAGTTGGTTGACGTTGTTGGACAGCCCGATCAGCTTCCTCTTCTCGTCCTGTGCCTCGGGGGTGTCGATGGCCCTGATGTACCCTTTCAGGCTGACCGTGCGCACGTATTCCGACCGCGCCATGCCCACCGCTTCCGCCTTCCGGGAAACGGCCTCGTACTCACCGGCATCGTAGTAGGCGCTGATGACCCGGTTGCGTTTGGCATTCCCCAGCTCCGGTCGCCCCCCCTTGTTTTTCTCTTCTTTCTCTACCATGGTCGGGTTGTTTTTCAACCGGGGTTGAGGGGGTACCCCCCACAAGATTCGCGCTTGCGCGACGGTTTTGCCCCTTGCAAAACCACATCTTGCTCCCCCCTATCCCCAAATATAGTTCTCCCCTTCCGAACCGCAAAACTGGCCATAATATCAGATTAAGACCCTTTTTACGCTCCGAAAGGGTCTTCGCGGGAAAATCGTAGGTAATTTGTAGAAAAGTTGTAGATGTTATGTAGATCATAATCCATTTTTGTATAAAATTTGTAGTTTTTTTGTAGAAACTTTGTAGAAAATATTTTTTCTTCTTTTCCATTCTTTTTATCTTTGTAAGACCTCAACAGCCTATGAGAACTATTGCCGAAATAAAGCAGCGGATAGACTGCGGAAAGCATAAGTGGGGAAGAGACCTCTTTCGCTTCATCCTGCCTCTCATCGAGCAAGATCTGACTATGGAAGAGATTAGTCATAAGCTTAAAGAGCAGCATGGCATAGAGCTGAACATGAACCAGCTCTACAACCTCAAAAGGTATTACGGTAAGAAAGTAATTCGGCGGTTCGCCTCCCCTGCCGATTCCTCTTCTGTAACTTCCGACCCCTCCCCTACTGACATTGAACAAAAACAGGAATGGTCAGGAGAAGAAAACCCTGTTCCCGCCCCGAGCAAAAGAACCAAGGATTACCGTAGGCCCAGCATCGAACCCAAGAAAAGCTTTGGATAAACGAGTTTCAAATCAATCAACTGCCAAATAAAACTCAGTATAATGTCAAATAAAGAGATTGTGAAAAAGAAGGTGTCCGTTTTCCTGCAAACCAAGGGTGGAGTGGGCAAAAGTTTCCTGGGCTATTTCAAAATGCTGGGTAGCGACCCCCAGAAAGTCGCGGTAGTGCTGTTGGACAGCTCCCAGAAGGCCAACCAGAATAAGACCCGACACGCCAGGATTCTCGGTGAACAAAATGTGAAAGTCGCCGACATCTACAATGCGGCCAGTGAGTACAAGAAATCCCATTTCTTTCAGGTCTTCGAAGACATTGCTGCCCTCACTCCTGAGGTGGTGATTCTGGACGTGGGCGCTCCGGAAAGCAACGTGCTGCGCGAGGCTTTGGAACATGACGAAGAGGTAACTGGTGAGAACCTGCATTATGTCGCCGAAGAATTGGGCATGGAGATTATTTTTAACGTGGTCGTTTCCGGGGCGGATGACAATGTGAACGAGAACATAGATTATTTCGCCGCCGTCAACGACCATCTCAAAGCGTTCTTTCCCGTAAACATGCTTATCAACGACGTGACTTTTAAAGCGGACGGTGAAAGTGAGCGCATGAGGAAGGAATTGGTTGAGGATGGCCTGGTCACGGAGGATCAGATTCGGGTTGTGGGCAAGTCGGGAAGCCGCAACAACGACAACGCCTACCTGGAAGTTATGGCGGTGGCCAACGGGGATAAGAGCCTGGACGATGCCAAAAAGAACATGAGCGCCCGTATTCGGCTGCGCAATATTCTTGAACCCCTGGCCTCGGTCTGATGGAAAAGGATAAGGTCTATTTTGCCCGCAAGTACGGACTGGCCGAGCGCGACATCGCCCCTGAATTTCTGCCCCTGCTGATTGCCTTCGATGACGTCAACGAACAGAACCGGGAGCTGGCCGACAAGATCAGGGGGGGAATCGTGACCAATACCCATGAGCATTACTACGAAGGCATGACTCCCATCTCGGCCCTTCTGCTCCGTTGGGGCTGGGGGGTCTGGATTATGACCCTGGGTATTTTCTTGGGGGCGCTGTGGTTCATTCTGCAAAAAGACCGCGCCGAACTGGCCGGACTGCGGCAGATTGTGGCCAAGACCGACAGTACCGTCTACCGGGTTTCAAGCCAGAACTACCGGATTGTCAATGACAGCAAATCGAATTTCAAGGGCATCGAGCTTCTGATGCCCGGAGACAAATGACGACACCCTTTCCCCCATAGCTTAAAAAAGGATGAACCTGCCGACGTTAGCTGAAACGGACGGAGGCACTGCAGGGATGCAACCCTAGGAGATATAAGCCATTCCGCTTACTGATGTACGAATAACCCGGCCCCGAAGCTGCTACCCAGGCAGATACATGGAGGGGTCGGTTTTTTTATTTGTGTCGCAACTCGGCCATTTAATGATGGTTTTTTTCAAACATGCTCAGCCCCTGACGGACGAAGGGAGGTGAATACTTTCTCAACCCCGCTGATATCCGTTTTTGCCAGGAGGAGATTGCTTTGCTTAACACAGCCAGATGCAGTCCCTACCGCCGAGCGGACCGTCAAAATCGGTGGCCTTATGGTCAGCAGGAGAGTCGAAGGACACATCCGCTTCAGATCCGGATAACCGGGTTTTAATGAAGAAGATAAGCATCTGCCACTTTTCAAGGCGATTTATAAGATGCTGGGCTACGACGGCATCAGGGACGAAATTGTCGAACGAAGCTCTGATGGACGGTTCTGGTCCGGGCATAAAGAAGCACTCTCCTTACTGTACAATCCCGTCCTTCACGACGGTCTTTTGAAATCGGACCTGGATGAAGTGATCCAAGGTCTGAAATAACGCATTCTATCCCAGCATTATGGACTTAGGGTAGTTAACACATTTGGGGCGATGGTTGCTTTTTGAAGAGTTTCTTGTGTCGCGAGCGTACCTGACCCTGAAAGACAAAGGGGCAAGTATCCCTACGAATTCCGCTATGCGGTGCGGAATTTTCGGGGCGTGGGATGATTTATATCAGGCTTAACCGGGGAAGTAGAAGTGGTGGATTCGGAGGAACTGCGGGCATTTTTGCAAAAAAAACGGAGCGGACAGGCTGGTAATCTCCACGAGCTACCCAGTTAGCCCTTCACTATTTCACGGAATTGCTCAAACGTAACGACAGGAACGGGAGGAAAAAGATTCTCGATTTTTAGAAGCCCCCGAATATGCCGGTCGTCCGAAACCAAATAATCGGCGTTGGACCCGATGGCACAATCCACGAATTTATTGTCGTCAGGATCGGCCTCGACCAACTGCCACTTGAAAAATGACTCAAAGCGTTGGGTGTTGGGAGCCGCCAGCAAGGTTGATACGACAATTTCCGCAGCCTGCTCGCTATACATCAGAGCAATCATTTCCGAATATTCCGATACGATCTCATTACTGAGTACCCAGGTGAATTATCTGGCAACGAAGGCATCGTACACAACCACCGCTTGTCAGAATTCTTTGGGATTGAATTCAAAAGCCCATTGGTATCAATGACGGCCTTCATCATTTCCTCTGCCGGGCTTTCTTGATGTACTCCGTCCGGTTCTCATTAATGGATTCCGTACGCTTCGCAATGTCGGCCGGGGTCAGTTTTTCCCTTTTCATAACCAGATCGATCTCCTGATCCAGCTCATGGGTCAGGTGCTTGACTAATGTGTCTTTAAGAGATTCTAATTCGTCTGCCGACATTTGACGATGCTGGAACAGTTCAAGCAGGGTGACTTGGGCCTCGTTGAGGCGAAGTGGTGAAGGTAAAGTCAGCATGGATTTCCTGTTTTTATTTATATATCTCTAATTTTATCCCTTTTAGGGCCTTTACTACTCAAAGGTACAATTTTCCTCGTGACTCTCGTACACGGAGTTTCCAGTCCACCCTTGGGCAAATAAGCGAATCTCAGGCCGTGAAAAGGCTCAAAATTGCCTCCATTGGGTGGCCGCTAACATTCGTACGAAATTTCACATCAAATGTGGCATTCATTAAAGAAACGGGGGTAATCTGGAACATTACCCCCATTTCTTTAAACTAGGCCAAAATTCACCAACTATGTGTCTTACATCATGTAAGAGATCCTAAGGAAAAACAACCCCGAATCCAAAACAAATCCCCTAGAGTCGACTTACCAGCTCGATGATTTAGAAAGCCGGCGATCGAGCTGGTAAGTCGAGTGGCCATTACATCAATGATGACGTACAATGCTACGCCCAGGGCCAACTCTTCCGCCCCAGGCCCACCGTTACGTTGCCGGGATTTATACGTCATGCAACAGCTGACTGTAAACTATCCCAAATCTCTTAATTACTCCATCATTTATATATTTCCGTCCATTTTACAACTATATTGACAACCAACAATACAGCTTATATAGGTTGTTAAATGTCCTTCTCTATTTTTTCCTGAATCGCTGATAGAACAAAAATGTAAATGGATGAGCGGTCCCGTTTGGTCTTTAGGCTTATAATCTCTCTGAACCTGGCCAACTCGCTTTCATAGGTTTTGAAAGTGAAGGATTTCAATTTAGGGGAGCCGCTCACATTGGTAAGTCAATGACAGGATTGAGTAACGTTAGGCTCACTTGCAACGAGAGAATTACACCAAAGTCGAGGTGGCTAACCCCTTACCTCCCGCAACTGGTTAAAACTCCTTGTCCCCATACTCGTTACCCGGCAGCTTGGCGCGCTTGCTCAAGGGCGGAGTGAATAGCTCAGATTGACCAGCAGGATGCCTTTCTCCTGGATGTAGTGGTGATCGTGAAGAAATCCCGGGCCGGGTTGCCGCTGAGCAGTTGCCCCTATCTCTGGAACAGATCCTCCTGCCCTTTACCCACCACCACTGGTCCACTCACGCAGTAGCAGTTTGAAAATACTCTTGAAGGTGCTTGGGTCGCAAACCGCCACACCAGCCAAGGCGCCCACTGGATAAAGAGTTCATGCACCCGCTTGCCTAGGTACTCGTCTAGGAATTCCCCTTTCACAATCCGCACTAACCCCTCGGGCTCGCTTTCCCGCCCCCTGCGGTGGGTCTGTGCCAGGCGGATGAAGAAAGCTGTGGAGTAGTATTGATAGCAAACCCTTCGGAGTCAATGGTGTGGTACCCCCGCCCCTGCAAGAGGTAAATCAACTCGACATAGCTATTGTGCCTGTGGGCAACCGTTTGGCGAATGTCCTTGCGGAAGGGGGCAATTTTGATCGTTTTTCCCGGGATCTTATCCTTTACTGCCAACTGCTGGTTTTTCATAGTCGGTCCGATTTACCAACAAACTTGCATGTGTCTGGGGACAACTTCCAAAAAGACCTGTGAATGGTGTTTCATTTAATAAATGTCCCACCTAGTGTCGCAGTGATGCCCTACTCTGGCAACTAATAAAAGTCCCAAATGGATTCAGTTCACGCGTTCTCTTTCTTTTTACAACCACTTTTACAACTAATACCAGAACTTAGACCGGTTGTTAAATATCTTTCTCTATTTTTTCCTGAACTGCCGACAGAACAAAATCGTGAATGGATTGGCGGTCACGTTTAGGCTTTCGACTTGTAATCTCTCTAATCCTGGCCAACTCGCTTTCATAGATTTTGAAAGTGAAGGATTTCAATTTATCCTCCATGAGTAAGGGATCATTTTTAGCGATTGGTGAACCGCCCTTATCAATCATAGCTTTCATGGCCTTTTCGTCAAGTTCAGGTGACGTTGGAGGCAGTGCCAATCTGGGCTTTTTCTTTATCATGGCCATGTCGGTTATCAGGTTGTTTTTTTGGTTGTATTTTAACAACTAAAAAAAGTTGTTGGAGAAAATGCAATTATTGGGCTTTCATTGAATTTTCAATACCCCTGTATAGGGCATTGAATTCGTTAATAGCCTTATCGTCAGCAGGTTTTATCTCGATGACTCCTAACCCTTCCGCTGCGGCATTGCCAAAAGCTATACGGTTGCCGATGGGTGTATCCAGGAAAACAAGCATATTTGAGCTTCTCAGCAATTCGGCTGCGTCGTCCTTATGGTTACCTCTTGCATCAGCCTTGTTGATAAAGGTCAGGCAGACAAGGTTCGGATTGAAGGGCAACACTTCGTTTAACAGGGCATTGACTTTGTTAAGTGTCCAGATGTCAAAGGAACGGGCGGCAAAAGGGAATAGGGCAACGTTCGAGACGGTCAAGGCTGAACGCTGGCTAACGGTATCGCGGCCGCCAACATCTATGATAATATCATCATACTTTTCACTCAGGCGTTTGACCTGACCGTTAAGATCGCTACCCGTAATCTTAACAGCTGTATAGTCGAGTAACCCGTCCAGGGTCTGATTACGAAAGGCCGTAAAATCGGTTGCTGACTCTTGGTCGTCCGCATCGACGAGCAAAATATCACGCTTCTTATTGGCTAGAAAAACTGCCAGATTAGTGGCAATGGTTGTTTTGCCGCTGCCTCCTTTTATTCCGCCTATCGTGTAAATCATCCCAAACTTAATTCAGTTGTTGTTTTAGTTGTAAATGTAGTTGTTTTATTCACCGTTTGAAACTTTGTGAACTATAAAATAATATTTCACAAAACCATGGGGCCACCCTTGGACTGAGGGTGTATTATTGGATACAGCCCCGTCGGCTAGCGCATAGGGTACCTGACATTAAATGAGCCATAGAGAAACTTTTTTAATCAGGCAACGCGGTTTCGACTCCCGTCGGGGTTGCTCGCCGTAGAGGTGTCTCTACTTCGAGCACAAAAAGTGGTACCTGCCGGGTTTTGTGCTTATGGACTTTCTTAAAACTTATTCAGGGAATGGAAACCCTGCGCCAAACTACGTCTTCCGGCGACTGACTTAAGGTCAATGGCATGGATATTACAGGGGAAAAAGCCGAAGTTTTCCAAACCTAAGTTGTTAACTGATGTTACGCCAATCCCATTTCTGAGCATTGGATGAGTTGGCTTTTCAGGGCGGTCAATTCAGTGAAAGCTGCTTGCGTGGCTTTCAGATACAGCCGCCCTTTTAGGGCGAAGTGGTTGCAGCCGGCTGATAGCCTCAAACGTTCCAGTTTAACATAGGCGCAGATGCTGGCAAACAAATGGTTAGCCTGAGTACGATGGGTACGCGTAGGAGATTTTTCTAGCGACGCATTTTGTTTGAGCGATTTGTGGTATTCCTCGATTCCCCAGCGTTTTTGGTAGGTTGTCAGGATTTGTTGGTAAGTCATTGTCACATCAGTGGTCAGCAAAAGCAGTTCGCCGACTGACCCGTCTTTGTTGGGAAAGACGTCGCCACAGATCGCTACTGGTGCTACCAGAGAGCGAATGAAGACGGTCAGATCGGTGCCTGGCTGGAGGTTTAGACTGCTGATTTTGACAAATTTACCGTTCGCTCGGTCGTGTTTGGAGAGGGCTACTTCCAGGTTGGATTTAACCGCTCCCAGGTAATGGCGTTTCAGGCTTAGAACTAGGTTGATGTTGTCCGAATTGGTGTACCAGGAGTCGGCCAGCACATAGCGAAATGGGACTGCGTTTTGATGGGCCTGTCGGATCATGTCCTGAAACATCTGGTGCTTGGTTCGCGCTGACCGCCAGACGGTTTTGCGGGTTTTCATCTCGCACTGTTGGGTTTTGGTGACGGGTTCAAAACTAAGCGGACATTGACCTTTGCTGGTTTGGTAGAGCAGACTGACAAAATTGATACCCCGCACATATTGTCCACTGGTGTGGTCATAATGAGTGGTCACCAGGCCATTTTCATCGCTGTAGGGCTTGTGAGCAATGCTGTCATCGATTGACAAAACCCCCTCGTCTTCCTGAATTTGGCGAATCAGGGGTTTGACGTGCTGCCATAAGGCGCGATTGCCGCCTTGCAGTCGATTGAGCAAATCTGTGACCGCATCGTGGCCAACTGCCCCGTCGGTTAGACGAGAAAGCCCGGTAGCAGTGGTTTGGCCAAAACTGCTGAGCAGGTAGTCGGTATAAAGATCAAGTGTTGTCTGCATCGTCAAATTTAAATAGCTGCTCGAAAGGTGGCGTAACATCAGTTGTTAATAAAGTTGTAAATAGACAACTGGAAATAGTTGTCTATTTACAACTTATATAGCTTCTGCCTTAATAGTTAGACTATTTAGGGGGTGCGCCCACATTCGTACGATCGGATGGATCGCCGAAGCGAATCTTCCCTAGGGAAGCAATGAAACAGGTTGATACGAATGCTAACAGAGAAGGGTAGTGGCCACGCCCTGCCACAAGAGCTGAAATAATGCTATAAAAAACACCACATTCAGGTTGTGTCTACAGCTTTATTTAGGGGCCTATCCTTAAACTATAATCCATTTCACGAAATTCATCGCGTTGACATAATCCGGACTTACCGGAACAGCGTACTGGTCGCCAGCCCGGACTACCCGATGTCGGGTGAATTGAGCGTTGGCTTTTTGGAAAGCCACATCGGTAACGGTCACCTGTGTTTGTAGGTGATCGAGCCAGAAATTGTGCTTGAAAACGACTGGAAAGCATTTTGAAAGGCTAAGAATGGAATGGAGTCCCTTCTCTGTTGCTCAACAAGGTAATGGCTGGGAAATGAATTATTGACTTGTAAGTGCTAATTCGTCTATCTGGAAATTTGTAATTCTTAATTCGAGGTGAAAATAACAGCATGAAGGCAGTCGTGATTTTTTTTTAGGGCCTGAGATTTGCTTATTTGCCCAAGAGTGGACTGAAACTCCGTGTATGAGAGCCGCGGGTAAAATTGTACCTTCGCGTAGTTAATCCCTACAACCTGGTGCTAACGCGTGACCTTGCTGATGTGTCACGCTGCTGACGGTTCGGCGGAGCAGCTGAGCAATAGGACTACGAAATTTGCCACCAGGACAACTAATAAATTAGTTGTCCGTTTCTTTCCTTTTTTTTATTTCGAATTGTGTTTTTGTTTTTTTTCTGATTCTCTCATCTCTTTTTCGGATTCTAACGCCCCCTAGTAGCTTTTAGCAACACAAAGTTGTGAATTTTTGTATTATTTGTTCTATTTGCAGGGTATTATATAGCTTTGATAATCAATCTATTACAAGAAAGAAAGCGTACATTCTATAAGTCGATCACGTACATTCTATAAGTGGATCGCGTACATTTTATAAGCTGATTACGTACATTCTATAAGTCGATCGCGTACATTTTATAATCTGATTACGTACATTCTATAAGTTGATCACGTACATTTTATAAGCCTACCAGTACGCATAAAAACAACTGTTTCTTTTATACGATTTTTTGATAGCCCATGGTTCGGCTATCAAAAAATATTTCTGGCTTTCAGATAGTTATAAAAAACAAAGCGTACATTTTATAAGTCAAAGCCGAATTATGCACATTTTCAATTGCGTACATTATATAAGCTAATCCGTACTTATAAAAACAACTGTTTCTTTTATATGATTTTATATGAAGATCCCAGTATTTCCTATCAGTATTTTTGACTTATGTCTAACCCTGATAAAGAAAGCGTACATTTTATAAGTTAGAATAGGACTTCGCCCAATTACGAATGCGTACATTTTATAAGTCGATGACATACATAAATAAAGAACTGTTTCTTTTGTTTGTCTCTTTTTGTAGATTTACGTCTTACTGTTCAGAACCGCGCTTATGTCCTCTTCTCCTGCGCCGCGTACTCTGCGGCAATCTAACACGTTAACAAATGCCCGCTACGACTTTGATGCCTGCCAGTTGGATATTCTCTTTTGCTGTATGGGCAAGATTAACGACACGGATTCCGAAAGCAAGCTGTATGTTATTCATGCCAGCGAAATTGAGCAGATGACCGGGCGCAATTGGAACTACCAGCAGTTCCGCGAGGCGACAGAGCAGATGGGCAGCCGCATGTTCGAGATCCATTCCGAGAAAACATACACGCAGTTCTGGCTCTTCCAGCGTGTCCACTATGTTCTCGGCCAGGGCCGCATCGAAATAAAGTTCACTGAGGATTCCATTGCGCTGCTCAAGCAGTTGAAAAATAACTTCACTACTTATGAGCTTCAGAGCGCCCTGCGGATGACTAGCAAGTATGCCAAGCGCATCTACCAGATCTGCTCCCAGTGGAAGGACATTGGCCAGAGCAGGCGATTTGCCATCGCCGAATTTAAGCGCAATATGGGGCTGATCGACGCGAAGGGGAACGAAGAATACGTGGCAGTTCACAATTTTAAAAAGCGCGTTCTGGACGTGGCCGTTCGGCAGATCAATGAACACTCAGACCTGCGAGTCAGTTATGTCATGGAAGGGGAGGGGGCACGCAAGAAACCTCTGAAATACCTTACCTTTTACGTCACTCGCCAGAAAACCACCGATCCGCCGCTCGAATTCGGGGACTCCGGCGGCGACGCGCGACGCGACACCCTGCTGGCTACCCTTGACGAGCTGGGCATCAAATCACCCGAGATCGTCCGGCAGATTCTCGAAAGCGAGGAGATGATCAGCGAGGTCTTCCGCTTTTCCTACCAGCTCAAGACCGGGCAAATCACCGCCAAGAGCAATCCAGGAGGTCTGTTACTTAAGAAATTGGGATTGGTTTGACTGCTGCTGATAATAATCCTCCTGGCATCGATGATTGGGTCGGGCCCTGGCCAAACGTAAAGAGAAAACTCGGGCAGCGCTGAAACGGGGTTAATAGGATTGCTACCGGAGAGGGACGTGGCCCTGGCTAAGATCAGAGAGATTTCTGGCCGAAAGCCTAAACGTGGCCGATCCTTTACAGTTTTATTCATTGGCAGCTCAGAGAGAAATAAAGAAAGGTATACTACAACCTATATAGGTTGTAGTATTAGTTGTCAATATAGTTGTAAAATGAACAGGAGCGCATGAATAGGGACATTGCTAACACATTTTGGTCGGTCGTCCGCTGCCCTCGGAATTCAGGATAACTAATTTTCTTGTTTAGGTAAAAAAATCTTATTCGTTTTAAATCCGCCTTTAACGTCAAAAGCGAGAGCGGTAGGAGGTGCGGGGAGCAGAATTAATAAAGCTTTTTTCAGGGTGGCGGTTTCTGTGACCAGCGACAGCCTGTCGTCCCGCGGCTGCCTCTTTTTTTACAAATACCCTA
Source organism: Cytophagales bacterium (assembly GCA_038204185.1). GTDB lineage: Bacteria > Bacteroidota > Bacteroidia > Cytophagales > Spirosomataceae > Salmonirosea. The sequence continues at coordinate 3,235 of JBBRDE010000076.1, read as the reverse complement.
AGTTCGATTTATTTGCTGCGCTTCAATCCAGCATTTGGTAGATAAGAACTTGAAAGCGTACCCGCCCGGGAAATAGGGTGGTTTTTTTGCGCCCGATCGATACATTTCTTCCTGGGGTGGGGGAGGGCTTACTTTTTGAATCATACCCTACAGAAGCCAGATAAGCCCTCCCTACGCGGTTGTCTCCTCTACTTTTGGGTATGCCAGGGGGGGACGCCGCAATCTACGGGACTTCGGCCAGTACTGCGCCGGACCACTTGGCGCTTCCTGGATGCGGCGTGCGCACACGAAACAACAGCGCACATCGGTGCGGGTATTGCTGGGTTCCAGAAAAGCGCGTAGTTTGGCAATGCCCTGTTTTTTGCATACACCGAAAATTATAAGGCTGAGCATTTCCGTGAGGCTGTTGGCGGCGAAGATGGTTTTGTTGATAATTCGGAAGCTACCCAGGCACGAAGCAACTCCAGGCGGGCCGTGGACGACGACCAGTTGATTGCCGATGGCTAAGGTTTCCGAATCCAGATCCAGCATGAACAAGTCACCCGGTGTCCTGAAAACGGGTTGGTGACGAGGTCAAATTACGAACATTTAAAGGTGCCTGTTTTGATTTAACATGTTAAGAATAAGAATATTGGAAAATGAAACGACTTTATTTAGGGTAAATAATGGGTTCATTTTGCGAACGACTTTTCAAAAATCGTGTTCCGTCACGAAATTTTGATAGTAGGTTTGACGGCTTCTCAACCCAGCCCCGCGCTGAAAACTTGTCGGATTGCCCACAACCACCGCAGCAGTCCACAAGCGCGGGAATTTGAATATCAAGCGGTATGTGCTACATCTAATGGCCTATGTTAGCCTGTACCCGTAGCAAACTCTTTAGTCTGTAAAATACCCGAATCGACCATCGATATTTTTTAGATAAATTATTGAAAATCATAGGGATTGGTAACTTTTTAGTATTTCCCGACGTTTGCTGCGCTTTAGTAGGGTAGTGTTATTATTTGTAATAAACTAATTATTTAGTTGTGCGCCTCTTCTATTTATTCTGGGATGTGCATTTCGTTTTTGTTCCTTCAGCACGACTACTTTGCGCTGTTTCGGAATCAAACGTCACCCTAAAAGCCTTTTTTTCTGTACAAAACTATAATAGTAGGAAGAACTATCATAGTTTATATATATAATAAGTGGAAACCCCATTATTACGACTTATGTGGTAACTCAAAATCCTGTTATTGCGACTTTTGCGGTAAGTAAAAGCTTCATTATTACGGCTTATATGGTAAGTTTTTACGTCTTGTAAAATCTTTGTCGTAATATTACGCTTATCTTAATCGATCATCATCCCCCATGAGTCAGGACGAAAATAAGAACACCCAGCCTCCCTTTCCCCTGAATCTAACCTACGAACCTGCCCACAAGCAGATCGTCAAGCAGCATTGGAATATGACTTTTGCCCGGCAGAAGAAAATTTCGCCGTTGGGTAAGCGCATCATGGCCCGGGTAATCGACCAGATACGCGATGACGACTATGAGCTTCGCCCACACTACCAGTTCCGCGTTCACGACCTAGCCCGAGGTACCGATCTGGCCGAGCAGACGCTTTTTAACCACGTGAAAGGAGCCTTGCGCGAGTTGGCGGACATCACCTGGGAGTTCGAGAACGCCGATGGCCGCGAGTGGCATATTCGCCACTTACTGGACACAACCAAGGAACAGGCGGTAGGCTATAAGGACGGCATTGTAACGGTGCTGCTCAACCCTCAACTGGAACCCTACTTCATCGAAATCGCCCATTATACAAAGTACCAGCTTGCTAATTACATGAACCTGAAAAGCTGGTATTCGATGCGCTTCTTCGAAATACTTTCCGCTTTCCGGGATGTAGGAACATGGTCGCCGACGATCGAGCAGTACCGCCAGCTGATGGACTGCTGGCAGCAGAAGGATCGCTGGGGCAACGTCAGAAAGGACAGAAAGGGAAATCCGCTGATGAAGTACCCCAATGCTGCAGATCTTATGAAAAAGACTATTTCCGAAGCCCACCACGAGCTTTCCGGCACCAATCTGGCCTTCGACTACGAGCCCGTCTACGAGCAGGGCAGCGGGAGGCGGGGGCGTCCCAAAATCATCGCCCTTCGTTTCACGCTATGCCGCCGCCTCGAGACGGTTATCCCCGAACGCTGGCTGGAGAATTCGATTGTTGCCCGCGTGATTGATTCCCTGCGGTCCTGGAAGGTAACTGACCGCAACATCGCCCTATATTTGGAAGACATCGGTACGGCCCCAGCCAGCCGCCTTGTCTACGGGTGGCAGTTAAAAGAGACTTCGGAAAAGCGTATGGATGACCGCGCCAAATATTGCAACGCGGTCTTTGTTAAGATCGGCCAGGCCGCCCAGCAGCGGTTGCGCGACGAGGTGCGGGCGGCGCTAGGTCAAACTGATCGCTAATAGCCGATTGCTAGGCCGGTTGTGGGCAGCGACCTGGTGTGGATGCCTACGTTTTTAACGTATCAGCTGCCCTATTAAAAGAGTTTAATTCAAGACTAATTGCGGATAATTTACAGTTTGATGTTGTTGCTTAGGCGTTCAGATGAAGAAGGAAGAAAAAAATCAACAAGCCTTTAAGAAGGCATTTACGAGTTTCCCTTGAAGGGCAACAACCAAAATACTAAATTTACTAGGAAAACCTATGGAAGAGCAACCTTCCCACGCGCGCCGCAAGCGCTATGAGCCCCAGGAGTATGCCCGACTGCTGGCTGAGCTTACGCAAATCATGGTCGATGTCCCTAAATTACTGCCGGATCGCAGTTTGTGGGACATCGAGGGGGACTGGAAATCCACGGGTGCCATTTACTTCGTCGATGCCGCCCACCAGTCTGCCTTCGACAGCATCCGTGGCTTCGACTGCCGGACCATCAAGCTGGTCAACCCGGGGCGCCCCGCCGCCCGGATCACCTTCTATCGGAAACACCGCTACTGGCTGCTTAAGGACAAAGACATGAGCTCCGACCAGAAGACGGAGCAGATCAGGCTTCACATCGACAATTTGGCCGCCAGGAGTCAGGATTTGGAAGACAAGACCGACGGTATGAGTCTGATGAAGCGAGAGGAGGCCCGGGAGGCGATTCGCCAAAATCAAAAAGAGATGTCTACCTGGCGGATGATCCTGGACCATAGCACCGAGTATGAATTTGCCCTGTCCAATTACAGCCGCCTTCATTTCTACGTGACGGTC
>JBBRDE010000075.1:0-20108 GCA_038204185.1 Cytophagales bacterium | reverse complement strand
CTGAAAGGCCCTGCATCGCCTCTTCCTTGAAGCGCTCGTAGTCGAAACTTTGTTGTGTTTGCATCTCTATGTCTGATAACGATTTGAATTTAGTTATTTTTACCTCAATCTGAGGTGACACAGTTTAGTTTACACTCTCTTATGATACGCCAGTTCTCAACCCCATCGCTCCGGCGCACATGACAAAGTATCCCGGGAGGCCTGCCATTATTGGTTATAAAGGGTCAGGATCCACTTCTGTGTAGTCCGAATTTTGGTTGGGCAAATAATACTTTCACTCCTGATTCAGGCTAAGACTTTGAATGTATCTGTAATCTTTAAGTCGATTTATGGTTAATCAGAATTTTAATGTTCATTGCTAACATGAACCCTCATGAAAAAACACATCGCTCTGATCTTCTTTTATTTGGCAGTTTCGGTATCAAACAATTCCGATGCTTATTTTTTTGCCGATACCAATTCCACCGCCCCGGTAGCCTACTACGCAGAAGACTCTCTTTCAAAACGAATCGGCCATGAAAATCCAGTTTCGACCCTAGCAGCGATTTCGGCAGTAGCAGCACCAATTGTTTTGGTAGCTGGCTTCACTGGCTACGGGATTGGTTTTGACCCACTCCCCTTAGCGGTCACTCTCTTCCTATTTGGCTTTATAGGTGGAATTATTGGGTTTGTTGTTCGAAATAAACTAATGGCTGGCAAATATGCGAGCTACCCTGAACCCAAAAAGTTACCTCTAGGTCAGGGACGAAGTTCCATAGGGATTTTTGGCAGTGTGTTAATAACGGCACTATTAGCTGCGGTAATCTCGTGTGGGTGATCAGCTTGTACCACGTCTAGCCATACTTCGCTTGATAGAACTAAGCCAGGATGAAGGATCGATTCGAAGGAGACACCAACCTACCTATACTCGTGAAAGAACTAATTCTAACATTGGCGCTTGGGTTGGTACTCCTCCAACCACCGGTTGCGAGCCAATCCATCGTTTACGATATTCTGCTTGCCGGACGTACCATAGGCGAAATGACGATTGCGCCTTCCCGTTCGAACGACCAGGGCGATCATTTGCGGGTAAGCGGTGTCATCGACACATTTCTGTACGATGTGGTGTATGTGAGTGAAAATCGGTTTGAAAATGGGGTACTGAAAGCTTCCATGTCGAGCCAGGTAGTGAACGGAAAGCTCAAAGAAAAAACGAATACCGTCCAAACCTCCGATCGCTACCGGGTTACCTTTGTCGAGGGCCATTCTGCCGCTCGGGAAAGCGTCCGGATATCCCATCCCATCAACCATACCGTGACCAGTCTCTACTACCGCGAACCCCTAAACATGAAGCATGTCTACTCCGATCGCTACGGGGAAATGTGTGCCGTGCAGCGGGTCGCTGTCGGAGCCTACGATGTATTGATGCCCGACGGCAAAAAGACACGCTACACCTACGCCCAGGGGCAATGCCGCGAAGTCAAGGCCCAGATTGCGGGTCTCAACCTGATAATCAGAATTCAGCTGGGCAGTATCGTTGTGAGGTAGGCATTGCTCCCCCTACCGCCAGTTTTCAACCGCATCGCGCCTAGCGTCCGCTAACGATCAGTTTGCGACTTGCCTCGCGTTCTCAAAACCCAATCCGCTCCCTTTCCCGCTCTGCGCGCAGAGCAAGTTCCAGCCGTACCCACTCGTGAAACTTGCTTTTCCATTGTCCGATTTCCTGGTGCAGCCGGGCGTTTTCTTCGTGCAGGGCTTCGTTGTCGCGGCGGAGCCATTCGGTTTCGCTGAGGGAGGTAGTTTCTAAGCCCAGGAGGGTCGGTAGGGGTACCTTAAGAATTTGGGCGATGGCTTCCATACGTGAGAGCGTCGGCTCGGTGCGGCCGCGCTCGATGTCGCCGTAGGCCGAGGTGGAGAGGCCCAGCATATCGGCCATATTTTCCTGCGAAAGGCCCTTGTGCAGCCGTAGCTGCCGGATTTGTTCGGATAAATTCATAAGAAATCCTGCGGAAAAATACATCCTGGCTCATGGCAGGTGGAACACCCGACACAAGCGATACCAAAGTAATGAAGTCGTCTGAAACACCCGACTTCACACAAACAAAATCTACAAAAAATTAGTCCGCGTTACTCAAAAAACGGTACACCCGGCGTGGCGTACTTCCTCATACCTTCTTCGTTTATCTCAACCCCAATACCCGGTTTTTCGGAGAGCGTGATGAACCCTTTCTAGATCATTGGCCCGTCGAAGGTGATGATTTCCTTAAACATCGGATCTTCATCAAAGTACACCTGCCATTCAAGAATCAGAAAATTGGGTACCGACGCGCACACGTGGCACAACGACATCGCGCCCAGGTGAGGCTACCATGTGCGGTGCGAAAGGTACGTAGTAAAGATTAGCCAGGTTGGCGATGCGTTGCGCCTCGCCGAGTCCGCCCGCTTTTTGGAGGTCGGGCATGATGATGTCTACCGCGCCCAATTCCATCAGTTTGCGAAAACCGTGGGCGAGGTAATGGTTTTCACCCGCGCAGATGGGGGTTTCGGTACTCTGCGAGATAAGCTTGTAGGCTTCGGGATTTTCAGCAGGAATGGGTTCTTCAAGAAACAGTAGCTTGAGCGGCTCCATCATGGCGGCTATTTTCTTACCCGTCGTCATGTCGTAGCGCCCGTGGACATCCACGCAAATGTCGATGTAGGGCCCCACGGCCTTGCGCACGGCGGCGATCTGATTGTACATCCGGTCGAGTTCGCCCTGGCTGGCGGTCCAGTTGTAGGCGTCGTACTTGGCGGGGTCTTTGGCCTGGTCGATATCGAACTTTACCGCCGTGTATCCGCTATCGCCAGTTTGCAACTGATGGGTAAATATAGATCGAGTCTGTGACTCTCCATACGCAAAACCCCCAAAATGTCGCTCACCTCACCTCCCTACTTCACCCACCCATTCCCCTTCATCCACGTAAACAACGGCACCATCCATTCCTCCGTAGGAAGTTTCAAAACAAATCCATGATTGCCTGTGGGGTAGAGGTGCATCTCGGCGGGTACCTTGTGGTGCCGGAGGGCCTCGTAAAAAGCGATGCTGTTGTCCACATCCACCACGGTATCGTCGCCCGAATGCGTCAGGTAGGTAGGTGGGGTTTGGTTGGTTACGTGCAGGTCGTTCGAGAATCGGTCTATTTGCGCTTTCGTAGGCTGTTCCCCTAATAGATTGGCTCTCGATCCCTTGTGGGCGGGTACCTCCTGCATCGAAATGACCGGATACACCAGGATCATGAAATCGGGCCGTAGACTGGTTTTATTCGGATTTTCGATCAGCGGCTCGCCAAAATGGGTACCTGCCGTAGAGGCCAAATGCCCACCCGCCGAAAAGCCCATGATGCCGATTTTGTCGGGCTTAATGCCCCATTCAGCGGCCCGCTCCCGCACTAGCTGGATAGCTCGTTGGGCGTCTTGCAGGGGACCGATACTTTTGTCCACCATAATCGAGTCGCTGGGCAGCCGGTACTTGACCACAAAGGCCGCCACCCCGTGCTTTATGAAGGTTTCGGCAATGCGAACGCCCTCCGCGTCATAACTTTCTCCCGAATAGCCACCGCCCGGAAAAAGAAGTACCCCCGTCCCGCTGGCTTTATCCGGGGCCGGGAGAAAAATGGTGAGGGTAGGCTTCGATACGTTGCGGTACCAAACGATCCGACCGTCTTTTTCCGAGGCAATTTCCTGCATCGCGTAGGAGGTAGCATTGGGAATCGGGCCTGCGTACAGGGGGATAATCTGCTGAGCCGGACTACTACCCGCCACCAACAGAAGAAAAATACAGAGCTTCATTTTAGTCATAAACCAAAAAAGGAAAGCACGGTTGGGCTCTACTCGTACCCCAGGGTCAGGTACCACGGGTCTGGGATCGTTGGGGAACACCGGTCACCCCGCGAACTATTCGTTTGCCTTCGGATTGTATTTGATATTGGCAAAAAAGCGGGTCAGTCCGTCCTGATCGTTCTGTTCCTCCATCCAGTTGACCATCGCCTGCCGGAACTGCCGAACCTGGGGCCTGGTGGCGGGGGTAGCGGCGAGATTGGTCAGTTCGTACGGATCTTTTTCCAGATCGTACAATTCCTCGGCGGGCCGGTGCTGATAGGCGTTCACGATCCGGGCGGCGGCGGAGTCTGTTTTGGCCTTTTCCACCCAGCTTTCCCAATAATCCCGGCCGTCTTCGGGTTTGGCGTTAGTAATATGCGTCGTGTAGGTACGATCCGGCTCAAGATTCATAATATACTTGTGCCGGGCCGTCCGGATGCTGCGGATGGGGTAGTAGTTGAAATTACCGTAGCGCGTATCGGCCGTGTAGGTGGTATGGATCGTGTCGCGGTGCGTCGTTTTCTGCCGGAGCAGCACGGGCAGAAAACTGCGACCGTCCAGCCCATCCGGCACCGATCCGCCGGCGGCTTCCAGCAGGGTAGGTAGCATATCCAGCAGGGGTACCATGGCGTCGGTGGTGGTGTTGGGCGTTACGCGATTGGGCCAGCGCACCAGCATCGGGATCCGGATGCCCTGATCGTAGAGGTTCCACTTCCCGTGGGGCCACTGGGGGCCATTGTCGGTAATGTAGATGAACAGCGTATTGTCGCCATACCCGTGTTTTTTCATGGAAGTCAGGCACTGGCCCAACGTATAGTCCATGTCGGTAACGTCCGTGTAGTATTTGGCCCGTACCTGCCGGGTTATTTTGGTATCCACCATAAACGGCGGCACATCGACTTTATCGGGATCATAGTCTTTGAGATCGGGCCAAGGCACGTGCGGATTGTCGGTGGCTACCACCAAAAACAGCGGCTTCTGGTTGGGCCTGGCGTGGGCCGCCAGCACCGAATCGATAACGCCGTAGTCCTGGTCTTTCTTTTTCAGATAGACATAGGGGTAGGCCGAGCGGGGCCAGACATGGTCTTTTCCCGCCAGTACGGTCTGGTACCCCAGGGCCTGCATATACACCGGCAGGGTCTTGATGCCCTGATTGATTTTGCTGTGATTGGGGTGAGCGCCATTGCGGGCGGGCATCAGACCCGTGCTGAGGACTGCCCGCGACGGTACGCAGTTGGGCGTGTTGCAGAAAGCGCGGGTAAAGCGCAGGCTCTCTCCGGCCAGCGCATCCAGGTTGGGCGTCCTTACCACCTTAGCCCCGGCAAAACCAGCGTCTTCGTAGCCGTGATCGTCGGAGATGAACAGGACGATGTGGGGCAATGGGGCGGGTGCTTTACGAAGCAAAGCACCTGATGGTTCCATAGGCGTAAAGGACAGGGCGGTCAGGACGGCACTGGACAATGCCGTGGCCAGAAAGTAGCGAGGCGCCATAGGGGAGGCTTTTTTCAAGGGATTTAGCTTAATTTACAGAGCTTTTCGGCAAGCCGACTCCGGGGGAGCGACGCAGGATCGCCCCTGAAACCCTACCGATGGGTACCCTGGACAGTCTGATTTATACCGGAAAAACTCCTTTAAAAAAAGCCGCGCTCAGCATTGATCTACTGCTGCCGGTTGTTTCCGTTTCCTGCCCCGGGCTTGGGCACAGGATACCTTGTGTTTTTCGTAAATTACCAATAAATTGGAGACAGTATTACCCCGGATGCATTGCTGAATTTTCCTCTACCCCACTACCTTCATCGCTATGGCTACCAAAGGCTTGGATACAGGTACCTCTTCTCTCTCAGACATTTCCGTCAGAAGGAAAACCCGTTTGCTTTTTTTCGGGATCAATGACTACGAGAGTACTGTCTGGCCAAAACTCCAAAATCCGGTGCCGGATTGTGAAAAACTGTGGGAGGTGCTCAAAAACGACTACGGGTTCCGGGACGAAGATTTCATCAAAAAACCCTTTTACAATCAACAGGCTACGACTGATGTCATCATCGATGAAATATCCTACCTGGGGCGGGAGGACGACTACGGCAAACCCAACATAGGCCCACAGGAAAACCTGATCATTGTTTTTTCCGGTCACGGGCACTTCGCTAACAACGAGGGGTATTGGGTGCCGTACGATGCCCCATCGTTGAACATTAAAACTGCAAGAGCCAGTGAATTGCGAAAGCTCATTTCGGTGAGTGAGATCATCAAAACCATTTCCAATATCCGGGCGCACCACATTCTGCTCATCATTGATTCCTGTTTCTCGGAGGCGTTTGCCAAAATGGAAATCGACTTGGGTACCACCCTCAGTTCCACCAACCCCGAGGAAATCCCCTCACGCTGGGTACTGACGGCGGGCCGCATGCAGAAGGTACCGGATAAAAGTGAATTTTCCCGAAACCTGGTCCGGCACCTGCAGGAAAATGCCGACCAAAGTATTTCGGTGGCCCTACTGGGCCAGCATATCGTCAAAGCCGTACGGGATTCCATCGGCATAAGCCCGCGGTGTGAAAGTCTGGTGGATCAGAAAAACCGGGGCGGCGAATTCTTCTTTCACAGGGTATCCCCCGCCTCGGTTCCTGTCAGTCCCAACACCCAAAGCCCGGGCAGGGATCTGTTCCAACAGTTAAGGGAAGGGGCTGCGCAACAGCACGAGCGGCTGATAAACGGCCGCTACAAACACCTGACGATTAAGAATATTCTTCTGACCTCTTGCAAAATTAATGCCGCCTTGTCCGCAGACGAGCAGACCTTTTCGCTATCCGATGCAGTAACCAACCTGTGGGAGACGCCCAGGCCCCATGCGGTGCTTTTTGGTGAAGGAGGTATGGGCAAAACGGTATCCCTTCTCCGGCTGTGGGAAGAAGGGCTGAAAAAAAGCGAAGACGGGCCTATTCCTTTGTTCATTCCCCTGCACGAGTTCAATACGGCTTCCGAAGCCGAAAAGGATGATTTTATCCTGAAATACCTGGCCCGTCATTACCTGCAAATCTGGGAATTGACGGCAGACTTAAAAAACGACCTCTGGAAACTATGTACCTCCCAATCTCCAGATCATCCGAAGGTACTTTTGCTGTTAGATGGGTTCAATGAAATTACTACCCGCAAAGATCAGCTGTTGATTGACCTTGATTTGCTGTCTACCCAGGCCCGGGGGGTACAGATGGTCATCGCGTCGCGCTTTGCCGACATTCAGAATTTTCCCTGGGCGCGGCTTGCCCAAACCATCGAGCTGCTGCCGCTTTCTCCCCAGGTTGTAGCCACTTACCTCAGCCAGGTCAACCTGGATCTGCCGACTGATCCTGCCCTGCGGAAGCTATTCGCCAATCCCATGATGCTCTCCCTCTATTCCGGGGCCAACAACATCGCGGCCAAGTACGTCGGCAATCCACGGTACGAATTCAAATCGGTTGCTACCTACGGTGAATTGCTGTGGAATTTTAATGAAGCCCAACTCACTCAGTTGAACGAATCCAGTGCATACAATCAGGAAGAAGCGCTGTACCAGACTTTCCTGTTCCGGGTACTGGTTCCCTATCTGGCTTACCAAATGGAAAGCGCAGGCCGGTACTCCATCACTTCCCGCGTGTCGAATGACCCTCAATTTAATTTTAAATCGATTCTGGAAGTGGGTTTTGAAGAATTGAACACGCCGGAGTTGGTTGAACTTTACCCGGAACTTGAAGGAAATCGTAAGATGCTGGGTCTGGGGAAATTGGTTGATCTGGATGAAAAAGAAAAAAGAGCCATCAAAGTAAAACAGTACCTGGTGGACAAGCTACGGCTGCTGGTTATGGAAGGAGACGAATTTCGTTTTCAACACCAGAATTTCCGGGATTTTTACGCTGTATGCCACATTCGTTCAGCCATTCAGTTCGCCTTGCTCCGAAGGAAATTACCCAGGGAGCTGGGCACCAAGCACCTGCCCGTTTACCTACGGCGCCTACTGGGTGAAATAGAGGGTGAGCATTACATCGTGCCTACCTGGCAGCAATCCTCCGGCAAACTCGTACTTCCCGATCGGGTCAATTTACTCTCCCGGCTACTGGACAGTTGCCGAATGAGAACGCTACAAACCGCAAGCCCGCTCCCTGAACTAGTCGACCCGATTGTCTGGAACATTCTGACCATCTGGCTCGAACTCCGAAAGACTCTGGCAGGAGCCGATCTATCAAACCTGGATTTGCGAAAAATCAATTTCAACAATAAGTACCTCACCGCCCACCACGGCCCATACTACCTGGCGGCCCGATTTGAGAATAGCCTCCTGGACGGGAATACGTTTATTTTTAACGGGCATTACGGTCAGGTGAACAGCGCCTGCTACAATGCCGATGGTACCCGTATCGTATCGGCTTCGGACGATAAAAAAGTGATTGAATGGGATGTGTCTACCTGCGAACTCCGGCAAACCTACCAGCAGCATACCAACAAAATAAGCTGTGCCCAATACAGCCCCGATTGCACAAAAATCTTGTCGGCCTCCCAGGACCTGACGCTCATCGAATGGACGGTGGGTAGCGAAGAGTACAAGACAATTGATACCAAACACACCAACCGAATCAACTTTGCGGTGTACAGTCCCGATGGAAAAACGATCCTTACGGCTTCGGGGGATGCTACCCTGCGGGAGTTTAATGCAACGACCAGGCTATGTACCCATACCTACCTGGGTCACGAAAAAGGAGTACTGCACGTTTGTTTCAATGCCCAGGGTGATCGTTTTCTGTCCGGCTCGGCGGATGGTACCGTAAAGGAATGGTCACTAATTAGTAAAACCTGTATCCGTACCCTCCCCGGCCATACCGAACGGGTGACCTGGGTAGCTTACAGCCCGGATGGAAAAAGGGCTTTGTCAGCCTCTGACGACTGCCAGATTCGGCTGTGGGATCTGGAAAATGAATGTACCCTTCTGGTACTCACGGGCCATACCGGCGCGGTAAACAGTGTGATATTTAGTAAGGATGGGCTAAAAATTCTTTCTGCTTCCAACGATCGTACTGTCAGGGAATGGTCGGCAGGGACGGGTACACCGCTCAAAACCTACGAAGGTCATGCCGACAAAGTGAATACGGCCTTTTATAGCCCCGATGAGCGCAAAATAGTATCCGCCGCCGATGATAAATGCATCCGGGAATGGTCGGTGGAAACCGGCATTCTTTTGCAAGATTTCGAGGGGCAGTCCAATTGGGTGGGTAAAAATTCTGGTTCCTTCAACCAGGACGGCACCAAATTCCTGACCGTCAATTACGATAAATCCATCAGCGAATTTTCGGTTCAGACCGGCTTGTGCCTGCAAACCTGGCAGGGCCACACCAAATGGGTTTCGGGGGCCTGGTACAATCCCGATGGAACGCGCATCCTCTCTACCAGCGACGACCGCACACTTCGCGAATGGTCTGTGGTTGAAGGGACTTGCCTGCATACCTACCAGGGACACACCTATGGGGTGAAGGAGGCCGTGTACAGCGCCGACAGCTTAAAAATCTTTTCCCTCACCTACCTGGACGAGTACAAAGAATGGTGTACCCTGACGGGCGATTGTCTGCTGACTATACTAGATGCGAGCGCGGGGGGGCGATTTGCCGAACGAAAAAAGGAGTATGGCCCCCCAAAGAACAAAGATCTTGTTATCAAGTCCCAACGGGAAACAATTCTGGTTGATAAAACCACCGGAGGAAATCAACTGACGCTTGAGAACCAGACCGGCCTGCTGGTACAAGGCTGCGATTTCGGGCACGTGCATCCTGCATCCATCTTTTCTGAAAGCGCAAAAACGGGTTTACAGAGCTATGGGGCACTATTCAATGATGAAGATGCGATACGATGGCAGGAAGCGGTGAAGGAAGTATAGGATTAAGTGAAAAAAACATCATTTTTTATTTGGTAAGTTCAATAAGTATGGGTACATTAGCAACATGATATCTGGCAAAAACAATTGTCTTCGGACAAAGCAACCAGACACCAAGACGAAGACCTGCCAGCAATGGCGGGTTTTCGTTTTTTAGGGCAATGCCACCTGACATTAGCTGCATACTGCTTACAAGAGGAACATAAAAGAAACAGCGTTATCTCCTTGCTTTTTGCCGTCCGCCAGCGGCCATCTACCGTCCGAAAGCGGACATTTTTTATATAGAAAAATCTTTAAGTTGTTGATAATGAATAATTTCATTCATGTGGCATAGGTTTTTTTAAGGAAATAGAGAGGAAAGAACAAGATAGAAAGGAAAGCCCTTTCCTCCCGCCGCCTTTCAAACTTTCCTCCTTCAGAATATGCTCCATAACTACTTCAAAATCGCCTTCCGACATTTCCGGCGGCAACCCTTTTTCTCGCTGGTAAATGTCACGGGCCTGGCCGTGGGGCTCGCGGCTTGCTGGCTCATTGGCCTTTACGTTTTTCACGAGAGAAGCTACGATACCTTCCTACCCTACGCGGATCGCATTTGCGCGGTAGCCTTCGACATAAAAATGGCTGACCAGGAAGCTATAACCACCAACACGCCGCCGCCCGTGGGGCCGCGTTTAGTCGAGGACTTTCCCGAAATAGAAATGGCAGCCCGTACCTTCAATTTGGGCAGTGTGGTGGTGCAGCGCGACGCCATGAAGAATCAGGAACCCCTTACCTTCAATGAGTACAATACCGCCATGGCCGCCGACACCGCTTTCCTGGAATTGTTCGGCTTTCCAATGGTAGCTGGTGACAGCCACACGGCCCTCGACAAACCCGGCAGCGTCGTGCTGACGGAGCGTATGGCGCGAAAATATTTTGGCGATCAAGCTGCCCTTGGTCAGTCGTTAAAGCTCAATGACTCTCCCTACCAGGTGACAGGAGTGGTTCAGGATTTGCCCTCCCATTCTACGGTACAGTTTGGCTTCCTGGCGTCGATGGCCGATTTTTCGGTGGTAGACCGTTTTTCGTGGAGTTGGATATGGTTGCAGGTCGATACCTGGGTGCGGCTGCGGCAGCCCGCTACCGAGCCAACGCTGGCTACTTTGGAAAACAAATTCCCGGCGATGGTACGTACCTATGCCCCTGCTGCCTACGCCCGGGTCGGGCAGGATCTGGAAAATCAATTTAAAAAAGGTGATCGTCTGGATGTAAAACTCCTTCCTTTGACCAGACTACACCTGGGCTACAATCAACTTTCCTCGCGACTCACTACGCTTGGCGACGGCCAGCAAGTGGGTATGTTTGCCCTTATCGGCAGCCTGATTCTGCTGCTGGCCTGTGTTAATTTCATGAATCTATCCACCGCCCGCTCCATGCAGCGGTCACGGGAGGTAGGGGTACGTAAGGCGCTCGGCTCCCAGCGGAGCGCATTGGTCGCGCAGTTTCTGGTCGAGTCGCTGCTGTTAAGCGGGGTAGCGATGTTGTTAGCGGCTGTGCTGGCGAGCGTGGTGTTGCCTTTTTACAATAATTTGACGGGACTTGCGCTACTCCCTGCCGACCTCTTTGCACCGGGTATCCTGGGTTTCTTACTGCTGTTACCCCTCGTAACGGGCCTTCTCGGCGGACTTTATCCCGCTTTTTATCTGTCACGATTCAAGGCAGTCGAGATGTTCAAATCTGCCGGGCGACGGGGACGCAACGGGCTGGTATCGGTGCGTAGCGGACTGGTTGTATTTCAGTTTGCTGTGTCCATCGTGCTGTTGTTGGGCTCTTTTGTGGTGTATCGGCAACTGGAATTTGCCCAAAAGCAGTCGCCTGGCCTGGATCGCGAACACGTGCTGGTGATCGAGAGTATCCGCCACCTCGCTACGCCCTCGGCGCAGGAAGCTTTCCGGCAGCAACTGGCTAGCCTACCCGAAGCCTTGGAAGCTACGCATGCTACCTTTCTGCCTTCGTTGGGTAGTTTTGGCGATTTTTACGAACCCGAACAGGGCGACGAAAAAAATGCCGCTGTACCTAACCTCTCCATCGGCTCATTCCTGACCGATGCCGACTTTGTTCCCACGCTGGGCATCGAAATTCTGGCCGGACGAAACTTTCGCCCCAATTCCGTGAGCGATTCAGCATCCATTATCCTGAACGAAACCACCGTCAAGGCAATCGGCTGGAAGGATCCGATCGGTAAATGGCTGCGCTATCCGGGTAACGCCAATCAACGCTTTCAGGTGGTCGGGGTCATGCGTGATTTCAACAACGCATCGGTGCGTACGGCCATCGAACCCATGGCGCTTTTCCACGAAGCGTCCAAAACCTATACAACCTGGGACTCGTACATTGCCCTGCGGCTGCGCCCCGGCACCGAAAAACAAGCTGTTGAAAAAGTCGCGACTTTGTGGAACAAAGCCGTACCGGGGGTACCCTTCGACTACGATTTTCTGGACGCCACCTTCGCCCGCCTTTATCGTTCCGAAGCCCGAATGGGTTCCGTGTTGAGTATTCTGACGGGATTGGCCCTATTTATCGGCTGTCTGGGATTGTTCGCCCTGGCGGCTTATACCGCCGAAAGTCGCATTAAGGAAATTGGCGTTCGAAAGGTGCTGGGGGCGAGCGTGGCCAGTATGGTGTCGCTGCTTTCCACCGATTTTCTCAAACTGGTCCTCGTGGCCATCTTTATTGCTACCCCCATCGCGTGGTACGCCATGAACAAGTGGCTGGCGGACTTTACTTATAAGATCGACCTTGAATGGTGGTACTTCGCCGGGGCGGGTGGCCTGGCCATCCTCATCGCGCTGCTGACAGTCAGTCTTCAAAGCGTGAAGGCGGCGCTGATGAATCCGGTGAAGTCGCTCAGAAGCGAGTAAAAATCAGGTTAAGGGTTAAAGGGGAATGGTAAAACGGCTACGTTTATCTGCTCTCTTGACCTTTGACCGTTAATCTTTTAACCCTTGACCCCTTCCCTTTGTACCCAAAAATAGCCATGCTAAAAAATTACCTTAAAATTGCCCTTCGCAGTCTTTGGAAAAATAAAGGCTATACTTCCCTGAATATTGCCGGGTTGGCTCTGGGTATGGCGTGTAGTTTTATGGCCGCGCTCTGGGCCTACGATGAGTTGACTTTCGACCAGTTTCATAAAAACTATGGCACGATTTACCAGGTAGGGCGCAACACGGAGCGCGACGGAACCGTAGTGACGAACAGAAATACCCCTTACCCGCTAGCCGAAGGACTGAAGCAGACGTACCCCGACATAGCCCGCGCTAGCCGCGTCGAATGGCCTGCTTCCCGGCTGCTGACCGTCGCGGATAAGAAGCTATATCGGGAAGTAATCCTGGCTGACCCGGATTTTTTGAAAATTTTCACATTTCCGCTCACCGAAGGTACCCCTCCCACGGCCTTGTCTGAGCCCCGTTCTATCGTCTTGAGTCAAAAAACGGCTTCTGCCCTTTTCGGTGAAGATAATCCGCTCGGTAAAATCGTACGATTCAACAATCAGATTGACGTAAAAGTGACGGGTGTGCTGGCCGATATTCCGGCCAACTCCACCCTGGAATTCGATTGCGTTTTGCCGTATAGCCTTCATCCGATTATGGATGATTTTTACAAAACGCTGGATGACAATTGGGGGAATAACGTAGTCCGAACCTATATTCAAGTAAAACCCAACGTCACAGCGGAGCAGGTAGTGGTGAAGATCGCGCCCTTTCTGACGGCCAACGATGAAACGGTAAGGCAAACCCTCATGCTCCACGCCATGCTCGACTGGCGGCTGCGCGATAAGTTCGAGAACGGAAAAATAGCGGGTGGGCTGATCGACTATGTGCGCATCTTTATATGGGCGGCGGGCTTCGTGCTGCTCATTGCCTGTATCAATTTCATGAATCTGTCCACAGCGCGCTCCGAAAAGCGGGCCAAGGAAGTAGGTATCCGGAAAGTCGTTGGCTCGTCGCGCGGTCGGTTGGTAGCGCGTTTTCTGGGTGAGTCGAATTTGCTGGCGCTTCTTGGTTTCGCGTTAGCCGTTTTGCTGGTGATACTTCTGCTACCCTGGTTCAATGTGCTAACCGACAAGATGATCTCTTTTCCTTACCGGAATACGGTGGCCTGGCTCATTGGTCTGGGTATTACGCTGGTCACAGGTATGTCGGCGGGGCTTTATCCTGCCTTGTATCTGTCTTCCTTCCAGCCCATGCAGGCCCTGAAAAATACGATGCGGGTCGGGAAAAGCGCAGGCCTACCCCGGAAAGTAATGGTGGGCCTGCAATTCACAATTTCCATTTTACTCATTATCAGTGTGCTGGTTATCGGTAAGCAGTTGCGCTACACCAAAGATCGTTCGGTAGGGTACAGCCGCTCCAACCTCATCATGGCCGACTTTCCAGACCAACTAAAACAAAAGGAGGAGGTACTCCGAAACGAACTCCTGAACTCCGGGTTTGTCAGTTCGGTAACGGGTACCCTGGCCCCGATGACCGAGATACGAAATACAAACGGGGTGCGCTACGACGGTGATAAAAATGTCACGTTGGTAACGGTAAGCTCTGATTACGACTATGTGGAAACCTTTGGCATTCGCCTGAAAGCCGGACGGAGCTTTTCGCGTGACTTTGCTACCGACAGTTCCGCCGTATTGCTGAACGCGTCAGCGGTGAAAGCGATGAATATAAGCGATCCACTGGGTGTCAATGTAGAGCATTGGGGCAAAACGTACCACGTTATTGGTGTGATTGATGATGTGCTAATGGACTCACCTTACGAGAACGTGCGGCCTACGGGAGTGTTTTTCGATCAGGAGCATCGTTCTGTGCTCAACATTCGATTCCGGGAGGGTGTGAACACACGGGAAGCTCTGGCAAGTACCCAGGCTATCTACGAGAAACTGACCCCCGCTTATCCATTCGCCTACAAGTTTGTCGACGAAGAGTATGACAGGAAGTTCGCCAGCGAAGAGCGAATCGGAAATCTGATCAATGCGTTTTCCTTGCTGACTATTTTTATTTCCTGCCTGGGCCTGTTTGGTTTAGCGGCCTATACCGCCGAGCGACGTACCAAGGAAATCGGTGTCCGTAAAGTACTGGGTGCCAATTTAACCAGCATTGTGCTCATGCTTTCGAAAGAGTACGTGTACCTGATCGGTGTAGCATCAGTAGTGGCCGCGCCCGTAGCCTGGTATTTCCTGCACGACTGGCTCCAGAACTATGCCTACCGCATCGAGATTCCGTGGTGGATATTCATTGTTTCGGGAGTGCTGGCACTGGTGGTAGCGCTGCTCACCGTCAGTTTTCAGAGTGTGAAAGCTGCGTTGACGAATCCGGTAAAGTCGCTCAGAAGCGAGTAAAAATCAGGTTAAGGGTTAAAGGTGAATGGTAAAACGGCTACGTTTATCTGCTCTCTTAACCTTTGACCGTTAATCTTTTAACCCTTGCCCCCTTCCCTTTTTACCCAAAAATAGCCATGCTAAAAAATTACATTAAAATCGCCTACCGGAACCTCCTGCGTAGCAAGGCGTTTTCTGCCATCAATATTGTCGGGCTGGCTTTCGGTTTGGCTACTTGCCTGATCATTGGTTTGTTCGTGCTGGATGAACTGAGCTACGATCGCTTCCACGAGAAGGCTGATCGCATCGTGCGGGTTACGTTCCGGGCTAACATGAGCGGCAACAAGATCAACGAGGCCAGTGTCATGCCACCTACCGC
This sequence comes from Cytophagales bacterium, assembly GCA_038204185.1. Classification (GTDB taxonomy): domain Bacteria; phylum Bacteroidota; class Bacteroidia; order Cytophagales; family Spirosomataceae; genus Salmonirosea. Next base: position 4,649 of record JBBRDE010000075.1, on the reverse strand, counting down.
CCAAACCTTGCAGCGCGACTACCCCGAGGTACTGGAAGCCACGCGGCTTCGGCAGGGTAGGTCGCTCAACCTGGGGAAGGGCGATGCCGTTTTCAAAGAAAATTCCATAGCTTTCGCTGATTCCAATTTCTTTCAGGTGTTCAGTTTTCCGTTGGTAAAAGGCAATCCAAAAACCGCCTTGATCAAACCCAATACGCTGGTTATCTCGGAGAAAATGGCCCAAAAGTATTTTGGCAACGAAGATCCGATCGGTAAAACGCTTACATCCCAAGGGTATGAGGTGTTGGAAATCACGGGCGTCATGGCGGAATGGCCTGTTAACTCGCATTTTCATTACGATTTTCTGATCTCGATGGCGGGACTGGAAGAAGCCAAAGTCAATTCCTGGATGCAGTCGGAATTCTTCACCTACCTCGTGCTGCCGGAGGGGTATGATGTGCAAAAATTGCAGGCCAAGCTGCCGCAGGTTGTGGAAAAATACATGGGACCTGAAATCAAGCAGGCTTTCGGTATGAACTACGCGGCGTTTCGTGAGAAAGGCAACGAGTTGGGTTTGATTTTACAACCCCTGACCGACATTCACCTGTACTCCGATTTCGATTACGATCTGAGTGCTGCGGGGGATATTCGCTACGTCTATATTTTTGGAGCCATCGCGCTGTTCATGCTGCTAATCGCCTGCATCAATTTCATGAATCTAAGTACCGCCGGAGCCTCCAAAAGAGCGCGGGAAGTGGGCATTCGCAAGGTCATGGGTTCGGTGAAAAGTACGCTGGTCGGTCAGTTTTTGCTCGACTCTATTATGCTTACTGCCGTAGCGCTGCTACTGGCGGTGGTCCTTGTGTGGCTGGCTTTGCCGTTTTTTAATGATTTGGCTGACAAAAATCTGACGCTCAGCTTTACCGCCCTGCCCTGGTCATTGCCAGGTTTACTATTGTTGGGGTTGATCGTGGGAATTCTGGCGGGCAGCTATCCGGCTTTCTTCCTTTCTTCCTTCAAACCCATCTCTGTTTTGAAAGGGGGTACCCATTTGAATCTTTCCCGGGGGCGCCGGAGCATCGGCTTACGGGGTACCCTGGTCGTGGTGCAGTTTTGTATTTCGATCATCCTCATCGTGGGCACAACGGTTGTGTACCAGCAGCTACGCTTTATTCAAAATGCGAAACTGGGCTACGACAAAGATCAGGTACTGGTGTTGCAGGGTACACACCGCCTGGGGGGGAACGAGCAGCTATTCCGAAAACAACTCATGCAGGATTCACGGATTATGGATGCAACGATCTCGGGCTACGTCCCCGCCGGCCCTACCTTCAATAATAATTTCATGGTATACGGTGATGACAAAGTCAACGAGTTTACCAAGGGAATTCGCTACGAAGTAGACGAACACTACATTCCCACGTTGGGTATGACGATGGTGGCCGGACGCAATTTTTCGCCGGATTTCGGTACAGATTCGTCGGCCATTATCCTCAACGAAACGGCGGCTCGGGAAATGAGTTGGGGAAAAGACGCCATCGGCCATACCGTTACCCGACCCAACAATGATGGTACCAAAACCACCTACCGCGCCATTGGCGTAGTAAAAGACTTCCATTTCAAGTCGCTGCACGAGCGCATCACGCCCCTGATGATGACGCTGGGCGGTAACAACGGTGCGATCCTCGCCAAAGTAAAAGCGCGCGACTTACCCGCTCTGATTACCGCAGTAGAAAAACAATGGAAAACCCTGGTAGCCGATGAGCCGCTGGAGTACGCTTTCCTGGAAGAAAACTTCAACGCCACCTACCGCGCCGAACAGAAAACAGCCCGCATTCTCGGCCTCTTCGCTGGTCTGACGATCTTCGTGGCCTGTCTGGGCCTGTTTGGGTTGGCTACTTTCACCGCCGAGCAGCGTACGAAGGAAATCGGGGTGCGTAAGGTACTGGGCGCCAGCGTGACCAGTGTCGTGGCTTTGCTGTCGAAGGATTTCCTGAAACTGGTTGCGATTTCCATTGTCATCGCCAGTCCCATCGCCTGGTACGCCATGAATTTCTGGTTGCAGGATTTTGCTTATAAAATTGACATCAGCTGGTGGGTTTTCGCGCTGGCGGGTTTGTTGTCCGTAGGAATCGCGCTGTTGACGGTAAGTTTCCAAAGCGTGAAGGCGGCCCTGATGAATCCGGTCAAGAGTCTTCGGTCGGAGTGAGGTAGATCTGGTAGTGGGTGGAAATGCCCGCCACCAGTAGACTTTTACCGGTCACTAATTTGTGAAAAACTAGTCCTGAAATTTGAATAGATTTGTTTGGGGTTAGGTTTACTACTTTCTGAGAAACCTGGTCCTTGTATTTTCATTGCTTTACCGTTTTCTCAAAACCTTCGACAAATCATGAAAAGAAACAAATTCATCAGGGGCATGGCCGTAATGGTTGCCGCTCCGTACCTCTCGTTCGGTGAAGTACCGAATAAGGTTTTTAGGGATGGAGTCGGCTTCTCCACCAAAGCCGGCGAGGGCCGCTACCACGGCCACATCCAATTGAAAGGCGTAAATAAAAATATTATGGATGTGAAGGTATCCGGCAAGGATACCAACGGCGACCTGGCTATTTTTGAACAAACCAGCCTATCGCCCAAGCGGGGGGTACCTTTGCACGTCCATCCCAATCAAGATGAGATTTTCTATATTCTGGATGGCGAGTATCATTTTCAGGTAGGAGACCAAAAACACGAACTTAAAACCGGGGATAGTATTTTCCTGCCCCGCAACGTACCCCACGCCTGGGTGCAAATCGCCGAACGGGGCAAAATGACCGTCATCATGCAACCTGCCGGGAAGTTGGAGGAATTTTTTGTAGCTATGGCCACCCTGGACCATGAACCCGATAAAGAAGAAATTGCCCGGATTTTTATGGAGCACGAGATGCGGGTCGTGGGGCCGCCGATGAAAGTGGGCTAATAATTACCGGTGCGGATTCTCGTACCATATCACCCCCAGCCCCTTGCTGTTCTTACCGTAGTTTTCTTCGCAGATCAATAGATCCAGATCCCCGTCCTGATCCAGGTCGAGCAGTTCGGCTTTGTCGTATTTGGCGTTGTGAATGCCTGAGATGCTGTGGAAGGGTACCTTGGGTTTTTTCAGATCTTTGCCATCAAGCCAGGCGAGGCCATTTTTTTCCAGGCCCTGGGTTTCGGTACTGTACACGATATCGATCACGCCATCGCCGTTGATATCGCCTACCTCTACGGATTTGGGGCGGCCGTAGTCGTCAGGGATGGGGATTTTTGTGGTTTCTTTCCAGTGTAGGCCCTGTTTGTCCTGACGTTGGAGTATGCGGATAGTCTGCTGCGTTTTTTCGGTAATCACTACTTCTTCTATGCCATCGCCGTCGGTATCGGCCATCGCCATAAACATGACCTCCAGGCCTTCGCCACCGATCATGTGGCTTATCCATCGGGCTTTCTGCGCTTCGCCTTCTCCGGGATTTTCCAGCCAGCGGGCACCGCGCAGGGTACCCTGCCGGTCTGTAATCACTACGTCGCTATCCCCGTCTCCGTCCATATCCCGAAATAAAATGGACATAATCCATCCGGCGGGCGTCATGCTGTGCCATTTCCACTGAGCCAGGTCACGGGGCGCGGCCGGTGCCTCAAACCAACCGACTTCGGCTTTCTTATCCTTGCCTCCGGCTACCAGATCTACGCCATTCTTGCCGTCGAGCTGAAACGGATAAGCATACATCCACATCATTCTATCCACGGAGGCGGGTAGTACCTCCTGCCGCCATTGTTTCGGGTCAAGCAGATTGGTGGATGTCGACCAATGCACATAGATTTTTTCCGAGCCTTTCTCCGTGCAACTAACCACTTCCAGCTTTCCATCGCCGTCCAGATCAGCCAGGACAGCATCTTCCACGCTGGGCGTCGTGCCCACCGTGACGGCAGGCCAGGGGGCCTTTGCTTTAGCTTTACCGGGGTTCAGGTACAGGCGGGTACGGTTTCCTTCCTCCCAGCCTGTTACAATGTCGGGTAGTCCGTCGCCATTGATATCGGCCAGCTTTACTCCGTCGGCTCCCGTTGAGGAGGAGTCAATGGTGTGTCGGAGCCAGGGTTTGGATTGTCCGTATCCGACTATCGTTGTGGAAATCAGGAAAAGAACTATCCTGACACATGCCCCTACATAGACGAGAACTCGATAGTAAAGCATACGTTGCGCTTCTCCGAAGCTTGTTTATGGATGTTCAATACCTGATTTTCTACAAATTTTTCGCGGCGTCGGCCGTCCGATTCTACGAGGCTATCTTTAACGAGTAAAGCCATTCAGTCAGCGGGTAAATTCAACGAATCGAATTGGGGTTGTTCTATTTTGTCTAGGGTACCAGTACCCTGCTTTTACTTTCCCGAATCCGCTTCAGAAGCTCGGTCAACTCCCTTACCTTTTCCGGGTTTTCTTTAAATACATCCCGGGTTTCAGAAATATCCTTTGCCAGATTAAAAAGCTGTCCCGTTGGTTCGCCGGGCGAAGGTTTGATCACCTTAGGCTCCGTAAAACCTCCTGACCCCAGCCCTTCAATGAGTTTCCAGGGCCCTTGCCGAACAACATAGTAGCCATTGGAAGCACTGTGTACCACGGCTGGTTGATTGGGAACGGTTTTGGCTTTGCCTTCCAGCAC
>JBBRDE010000074.1:0-20138 GCA_038204185.1 Cytophagales bacterium | reverse complement strand
AGTTTTTGAGTTTTCAACCTACTGGATGAATCTGAGGCTTTGGCGGCCCGAAACCAGATCCAATTTGGCGTGGCGGTATCGCCCGGAGGGCTGCATCATGGCCTTTAAGCGACGGAGCCAAGCGATTGCCAAGAACCAAGACAGAAGATTGTGGCCGTTGGTGGTTTACTCTACTGAAATGGGTGTGGTCTTCCAATGGTACAGTTATTATATAATTATTTAATATTAAAGTATCATTTAAATAATTATGGCTTATAAAACGGTAAACCCTTTTACTGGAGAAGATCTCAAAACTTTTGAGGAAATAACAACCGACTCTTTGAACACCAAGCTGCAAAAAGCAGAGGCTTGTTTTGAAACCTGGCGAAAATATAGTTTCACTGATAGGAAGAAAGTAATACAGAAGGTGGCCGCGCTGATGCGGGAAAGATCGGATGAGTTGGCGGCACTGATTACTTTGGAGATGGGCAAGCGCATCAAGGAAAGTAAAGGCGAAGTGGAACTGAGTGCTTCCATTTACGACTACTACGCAACTAATGCAGCGGATTTTTTAGCTGATAAACCCCTCTCTCCGAAAAAAGGATCAGCGTATGTAAGAAAATATCCCATAGGGGTTTTGTTGGGTATTGAGCCATGGAATTACCCTTTTTATCAGGTAGCCAGATTTGCCGCACCCAATATTATGGCGGGCAATTGTATCATGCTGAAGCATGCCTCGAACGTACCGCAATGTGCACTCGCAATAGAAAAATTATTCATTGATGCGGGAGCGCCGGCAGGTCTTTATACCAATCTTTTCATCAGTACCGATAAAATAGAGGACTTGATTGCCAATCCGGTGATCAAAGCTGTGTCGCTTACCGGGAGTGAAAAAGCCGGTGCCAGCGTGGCAGCGGCTGCGGGCAAAAATCTGAAGAAGTCGGTACTGGAACTGGGGGGTAGTGATCCGTTCATTGTTTTGGAGGACGCCGAAATGGATAAAACAGTGAAATGGGCGGTTTATGGTAGGATGCAAAACTGCGGACAGGCCTGCATCGCTGCAAAAAGATTTATTGTGATGGACAAGGTGTACGACGAATTCCTGGAAAAATTTAAAGCGGGACTGGAGAAAATGAAGCCCGGTGACCCGATGCAGGAAGCGACGACGCTTGGCCCACTCAGTAGCGAATCTGCACTAGAAGGCCTGGAAGAGCAGGTGCGCAAGTCGGTTGAAGCAGGGGCAATGCTGCTGACCGGCGGAAAACGGTATGACATGAAGGGATATTTTATGCAGCCTACTATTCTTACTGATATACCCGAAAACGCGGAGGCGTACCACGAAGAACTGTTTGGCCCCGTTGCATCAGTGTACCGGGTTAGTTCTGAGGATGAGGCCGTGGCGTTGGCTAATGCCACCAGGTTTGGTCTCGGGGGAGCTATTTTTACGAAAGACGAGAAGCGTGGCCAAGAATTGGCAGACAGACTTAACACGGGAATGGTCTTCATCAATCATCCCACCGGCTCACAACCCGATCTTCCTTTTGGAGGTACCAATCAGAGTGGTTATGGGAGGGAGCTTTCAGAGTTTGGTATAGACGAATTTTTGAATAAAAAGTTGGTTCGTACTAGCGATATCGACGATAAATAACACTTTTTTAGAACAAACATAGCATTTCAAGAGTCTAATTTTTGCTATGAATCATTCTATGAATTAAAAAAATGAAAACGGAACAGATTGTATTAACATCCAGGCCTAAGGGTTTGCCGACCATTGAAAACTTTCGGATGGAGGATGTTGAATTGTCTGAGTTACAAACGGGCGAAGTACTATTGAAAGGAATGTATTATTCGGTTGATCCCTATATGCGAGGCAGGATGAACGATGTCAAGTCGTATGCTCCTCCTTTCGAGTTGAATAAACCACTTTATGGAGGTGTAATTGGAAAAGTAACAGAAAGCAAATTAGATAATTACAAGATCGGCGATGTCGTGGTGGGAGGTTTTCTCTGGCGTAAAAAATTCATTGCTACCGAAAAGGAGCTACAAAAGATTGACACCAACCTGGCCCCTGCCAGCTATTACCTAAGTATATTGGGTATGACTGGTTTAACCGCTTACTTCGGTTTAATGCACATAGGGAAGCCAAAATCAGGAGAAACCGTAGTGGTTTCGGGGGCTGCGGGCGCGGTTGGTATTGTCGTAGGACAGATCGCTAAAATACAAGGCTGCCATGTGGTTGGCATTGCCGGCTCTGATGAAAAAATAAAGATGCTGACAAGCGAGTTTGGTTTTGATGACGCCATCAACTACAAGACCACTCCCGATATCAACAAAGCAATTGCTGCGGCTTGCCCCGAAGGAGTTGATGTCTACTTTGATAACGTTGGAGGTGAAATTTCGGATGCGGTAATCAAGAACATCAACTTTCACGCGAGGATACCCCTATGCGGACAGATATCCTTATACAATAGTACCGAAACCCCTATGGGGCCGAGGATACAGCCCATGTTGCTCACGAGGAGCGTTTTAATGCAGGGTTTCATTGTGGGTAACTATCAAAACCAATTTCCTGAAGGCATCCAGATGCTGTCACAATGGGTTGAAGAAGGTCAATTAAAATTTACTGAAACCATTGAAGAAGGGTTTGAAAACCTACCGCAAGCCTTACTGGGATTATTCAAAGGAGAAAATACCGGTAAAATGGTAGTAAAAGCAGGTTGAAATTTTAGTATTTACAGTAAAATTGAAAAATTATGAAAGTATTATTTGTGTTAACTTCCCACAGCGAATTGGGCGATACCGGTAAAAAGACTGGTTTTTGGGTAGAAGAATTTGCCGCACCATATTATGTAATGGCTGATGACGGAATTGATGTTACCGTAGCGTCGCCTAAGGGAGGGCAGCCACCCATTGATCCCAAGAGTGAGGAGCCCGATGCCCAAACTGAGGCCACAAAGCGGTATTATGCAGATGAGGCCCTGAAAGAAAAAGTAGCTCATACCAAAAAGCTTGTAGAAATGAATTCAGCAGACTTTGATGCTGTTTTCTACCCCGGAGGACACGGACCTATGTGGGACCTGTTTAAGGACCAGGATTCCATTGCTTTAATCGAAAGCTTCTGGTCTGCGGGAAAGCCTGTGGCTGCTGTGTGCCATGCACCATCTGCCCTGTTGAATGTCAAGGATGAAAAGGGCGATCCGTTGGTAAAAGGAAAAAAAGTGACTGGCTTTACAAACAGCGAGGAAGAGGGTGTGCAGCTGACTGATGTTGTCCCCTACTTGCTGGAAGACAAATTGAAGGCCAAAGGCGGGATCTATTCCAGCGGTAGTGATTGGAGTTCTTACGTGGTTAAAGACGGAATGCTCATAACCGGGCAAAATCCAGCCAGTAGCAAGGCAGCTGCGAAAGAATTATTGGCTGTTCTGGAAAAGGGCGCTGCATCTTAAGATTAGTGTGGCTACCAGTTTCTGGGCATTATCAGCGGATTATTCCAATGGTAATGCCTTTTTTGCTTCCTGAGTAAGAGAGAAAGCACCGTATTCTTCCTAACCTCTCATGAGGTAGACTATATTTTAAGATTAATTCAAGTTGCAAATCCAAGGTCTGTGCTGCATCGCGCCCCGCGTCACGATCCCGCGCTTCGGCGGGGCTGAATGTAGGTATCGCCACGGCAGTGTGCTGTGCGATGGGTGGCGGCGGGGGTAGGGTAGGGCTTTTCATTACCATTCTTGTGTCAAAAATTTCCAATACCCTACATAGCTCATTTGGAAATTTAATAGTAATAAACTGATAATGAGTCGATAATCTTATAAAGTGTAGTAAAAAAACAGAAAAAGGCAAAAGTGCCTTTGATTAGTGGTGTATTTACCTATATTTGTAGTACATCAAAAAAATACAAAGATGACTAGGTCGGGAGGAGACATGGAGAGCGCAATTTTGGATAAGGTACCTGGCCACATAAACGATGGAGAAATTCTGCATTTATTGTATAGCACAGAGATTACCTGGAAGCACGTCAATACCTTAAAAACCCTCACTGACTTCAACGACGTGGTGCTTTCTGACTGGTTGAACATCAGTGTGAAGACGTTCCGGGAGTATAAAAAGCCCAAAAGCATCGTGAAGGAAAATGTGAAAGAACAGGTGCTCTTACTGTTGTCTTTGGTGAAGCATGGCGCAACCGTTTTTGGGTCGGTGAAAGAATTTGAAACCTGGCTGAATCAGGAAAATTTTTACTTTGATGAGAAAAGTCCCGTATTTTTCTTAAATACCATAACCGGGATAAAATTTATTGACGATCGACTAACGGCCATGGAATACGGCGATAATGTCTAAGTATGGAAGTGTTCAGAATTTCAAGTGAACTATATTCAAGAACACTAGCTACCTCGGGTAGCGCCAACCGATGGAACCTAAAAGGTCAGCATGTTTTATATACGGGTTCGTCCCGATCCCTGTCTAGGCTGGAATTAATTGTCCATACCGGGGCCGTAAAACCAATGATGTCCTATAAAGTAATGATCATTTCAATCGCAGACGATGATTATTTGACGAAGCAAATTCAGCTAAAAGATCTACCAATTGATTGGCGTTCCCTGGCGGCCTACTCGGTTTTGCAAAATATCGGCTCGGATTGGTACAACTCCCGTGAATCATTGGTTTTGAAGGTACCCTCTGCGGTAATCCCCCTGGAATACAATTACATGATTAACACCGAACATCCAGACTTCCCAAGCAAAGTGAGTTTGGTAAGGTCAGAAGATTATTTCTGGGATTCTAGGCTGCTTTGATTTTAATGGGATGAAAATTATCTTTCCTTGATTTGTGTTTATAAATATCTTACAAATAGTAATGTCTGTGGGGACACAGACAACGGTGGAGGATTGTATAAAAAGCCCATTCGATTCATTGAACTTGCCAAAAGATTGAGCTTCTACACAGCTGCGGCAAGGGAGTCAGATTGTTGACAATACAAAAAGTACGCCATCCAGAGTACCGCAAAAAATAGGGAAATTACCAAAGATATTCAAAAAGTACCTCAAAACTTTCGTATATACAGGAGTAAGAAGCAATTTTAAAGACCATCATGTACAATCACCCTCCAAATAATTTCCTCTACGCTTCATACAGAATCTCAACAGTACATTCTGATGGACAGAAAAACTTAGAAGGCACTGCAACCGGATTTATTTTAGAAATCGGAAACAAGATTCCATTCATTGTAACTAACAGGCATGTATTTGATAAAAACTTTGGCAGGAAAGACAATAAGTATATACTTTTTAATCTTTCCAAACTTACTTTGACAAGTAGACGCCAGGACGATTCTGAATATACGATAGACTTAAACCTAAGAGTATGTTAGGAAATTTCATTTTGTCAAATAGCTAATACTCCAAACAGTCATTGATATGTTAGCCAGAATCAAGAATGATTGTGAACTTTCCACGGTATGTTCGTAATCCATGACCGTCCTTCGGAAAAGATTGAGCCAAGCGAATGTCCTCTCGACGACCCATCTCTTGGCCTGCACGGCGAAGCCCTTAGTGGCTTCCTCCCGTTCCGGTACCTCGAAAGCGAGTTGCTCGTCCTCGACGGCCCGGCAGAAGGTACCCCGGTAGGACTTGTCGGCCATGATTTTGCGCAGTCGGGGCATCAGCGGGCGCAGCCCATCGAGCAAGGCCACCCCTGCGGGACTATCGTGCATATTGGCCGCGTGAACCCGAGCTTTCCATATCCTGCCCCTGGTGTCGACCAAGATCTGCCGCTTGCGCCCATTGACCCTTTTGTTGCCATCAATGCCCCGATGCTCGAAGATCATCGGAGCAAGTTTAACACTCTGGGAGTCAGCGATGCACAGGCTGGGCGTACACGCCCGTTCGACATCGAGACGCTCCAGTACGTTCAGCGTCACGTTGATGCGCTCCAGTGTGCCGTTGTGCGTCCATTTGTCAAAGTAATAATACACGGCAGTCCAGGCGGGGAACTGACTGTCGAGATTGCGCCACTGCGCCCCGGTTCGCGTCAGCCACAGCAGGGCGTCGAAAACGTCCCGCAGGGCGAGTTCTCTTTTTCTTTGCCAGTTCACAAAAAGTTTTATAATTTCCCATTGGCCGTCGGTGAGCCGCTCAAATTGAGTCTGCATATCTTATTAGTTTGGTTTCTTATAAGATACACCGGTGGCTTTTTTATGCAAAAAAAAATTCCCAACAACCTCTAAGTAAAACGGAGTTTTATACTCATGAAAATGAACTAAATGACGTAGTAATGATTAGGCCAGTCTCAATAAAAGGAACAGAAAATACATTTCATTATCATTTCACATTAGAGCATTTAGCGACAATAGAAATTTATAAACAAATTCAGCCTTACGACTTAATTTGTTTTACAGGTTTCCCACAGACACATGACAAGTTAATGGGTCGACCAATTTTAAGGAAAGGAACAATTTCAAGTGACCCATCCTATAATTATTCATGGGACACAAATGAACATGGTGATTGCATAGCCTATGAAGGTTTTTCTAGCGAAGGGGCATCAGGTAGTCCGATATTTGCCCCACCAAGAGGAATGAGTGGAATACCAAATTCAAGACACGGCTATTTGATTGGAGTAAATGCAGGACATATACCAGAAAACTTTGGACATAGTGGAATTTCATACTTTTACAAATCAACTGTAATAGAAGAAATAATTGAACAAAATAAATTAAAAGAAATACCAGCTAGATAGACAAAACTGCTGCTTACATCGTATTGGCAAGAGTGGGGCTGGCAATTGTAAATCAACATTTGTAATTCTATTGGGCATTTGTGCCAACGTTGGGCTGATGTTTTTCAAATGCCCCACCATCGCCAATATGTAAAACGTTAGCGGTCAGCGTAGCGGACGACACAGATATCAGAAGCGTACAAATATTTACTATAAAGTGAACCTCAAATGGAACTTAAAACCATAGAATTAAATGTTGACCAGTCGAAAGAAATTTATGCCTCGATTAACTGCCAACAATTAATCAATTCTATGAATGAATACTATCCAAAAATCGGTTTCAACAAGCCTTGGGTTGGGTATTTCGCTTTTAACAATAATCAAGTTGTTGGGACAGGCGGTTACACTGGACTACCCAAAGGCGGAAAAGTTGAAATCGCATATTGGACGTTTAAAGAATTTGAAGGACAAGGAATTGCTTCTTTCGTCTGTAAGCAACTTATTGCAATTGCAAAAACAACCGACCCGACAATAATAATTACAGCTAAAACAGCACCAGAGTATAACGCTTCGACAAAAATTTTACAGAATAACGGTTTTACATTTACCGAAATAGTACAAGATGATGAAATTGGTGATGCTTGGTTATGGACACTTTGACAAATGAAAATATAACCTTTGCATTGACACAAAAAATGGATGAACTAGAAGAACGCCTAATTGCTAACATAGGTATTGCTGCAAGTGGGGATGGACGTTGAAACTTCGGCTGTTTGCATCTCTATACTTTGGTTCGGGCAGACGAGTTTCAATTTGGCTTTTTGTTGTTAACTTCAACTTTATATTTTCAATTGGGCAGCGGTTCCGGGCTGGTCGTTATAAAATATCCCACCTGCAGCAATACCTGCCCGTTAGTGGCATGCAAAAAATAACTCTATCAATTTAGGCTCAGTTTACACTTCTGCTGTTTTGAGAAGCGTCCAAGCTCTAATTACAACGGTATATAGGAACTTTCCTGGTTCAGGGCTAATGCCACTCCTTTGCGTCCTACTAACAACCCTTCCCTGTGTGCAGCCCTAAAATTCCTTCCTGATGAATCTTGTTTCCCTATTCCTGCTTGGCCTATTCGCCACCCTGGCCCCAACGGTGCCTAAAACACTGGTGCTGGACGGAGGTACCTTGGCCCAAAACGCTCAGGCCATAGAAAACCGGTCTGCTCCTGACAAGGTAAAGGCGTTGGAACACTTGGTGAAGCAGGCCGATGCAGTGGTAAAAGCAGGACGACTGTATTCGGTCATGCAAAAAACACAGCTTCCGCCCAGCGGCAACAAACACGACTACATGAGTCAGGGCCCGTACTGGTGGCCCGATCTGAGCAAGCCCGACGGCAAACCCTACATCCGAAAAGACGGACAGCGCAATCCCGAGATCAACGGCATCACCGATCATGACCAACTGCATGACCTGATCGAGGATAGTGAACTGATGGCGCTAGCGTATTATTTTACCGGGGATGAAAAGTACGCCGTGCAGGGCTACCGGCTACTAGACACCTGGTTTTTGGATGAAGGTACCCTAATGAATCCCCACCTCAACTACGGGCAGGGGATTCCCGGCATTACCGAAGGACGCGGCATCGGCATCATCGACTCGCGGGAACTGTACCGGGTGATTGACGCGGCTATTCTGCTGCAACCGTCCGAAAGTTGGACGGACGACGATCATGCAGCGCTCAAAAACTGGTTTTCGGACTACCTGACCTGGTTGACGGAAAGCCCAATCGGCCTCGACGAAGCCGACGAACATAACAACCACGGTACCTATTACGATGTGCAGGTAGTAGCCAGTGCCCTTTTTTGCGGGCGGGACGGTTTGGCCAAAAAGCAACTCGAAACCACCAAGGCACGCCTGGCCAGTCAGTTGCAACCCGACGGCAGCCAACCGCATGAACTGGCCCGGACGCTCTCCTGGAATTACGCCAACATGAATCTCTACGGATTTATGGTATTGGCGCGGCTGGCCGAGCACTTATCGGTGGACTTGTGGAGCTACCAGACTGCCGACGGCAAAGGCATCCATAAAGCCATTGACTGGCTGGTACCTTACCTGGGTAATGAAAAAGCGTGGACGTATCAGCAAATTAAGCCTGGCACAAACAACCTGGCGGCGCGTATCTTTGATGTGGCGCATCATCAATACGGTGCTGAAATATACGGTACATTGGCCCGTAAACTCGACCCTGATCTGGAACAGGATTTGAGTTATTGAGTCGACAGCTTACCTTAGGCAGCTACTTCACCCGTGGTCGATCGGGGGTTAAATGCCACAAACAGGTTGCTGAAAAAGCCTGGCTGGGGAGGTACATAACAGAAGTGGCGATCGGGCTCGGCCATCTGATCGTAGTAAAGGGGTACATTAAAAACATGGTCGCTGGTTGCGATCAAGCTGTTAAGACCAGTAGCAACCACTTTCCATAATTTTACATCTTCGCCAACACTGTGTCGGTAGTAAAAATGGTCGCCGGGCAGGAGTTCATGTGGTAGTTTCATTATCATAGCTGTTTAAGTAGGTGTGAGTCAGAAATGACACGTGTACAAAATATTCTATTCTTGCAATCAGAAAAAAAAATATACCAACCAGCTATTGAATTACAGGTCTTGGGAGTAGAGCAATCTTGGTTTTAATTAAGCTCAATACCCAAATTGTAAACTATTGAAATATAGCCTTATACAATATTGAAGACAAAGTTTAATTTATTAATGTGGCGTATGGTAGGTGTAACCAGATAAGAAATTGTTGAAGAAAATCTACACTTGAAATTATTGCGATCAGAAGCCAAACGAACGGCAAGAAAAGGGTATCTGGTCCGGCGTTTTAATACCGGTACTTCCTGCCCTGAAAATCAAATAGTTCAATCCGCTTTCCCGTATCTCCCTTAATCAGGATCACCTTATCGGTCTGGGTCGTATCCATGCGCTGCCAGTATTCGGCGTCTTTGGGTAGGTAAAAATTGGTCCACTGTGCATCCATGATGGAGTAGGGAGAGTGAGTCATCTCGATAGAGTCGCGGGGATTAAGCTTGATCGACGGATACAGAATCGTGTCGCCCGGGGCGTAGTTGGCTTTGATTCGCTCGGCGGTCTGGATGTAGGGATTGGGTCCGCGCGGGTTAATGAAGTAGGTGTACTTGGGGTCGCGGTCCTGATAAATGCGCACCAAAAGATTCGCGACAAAATAGGACTGGATCGCCAGCACCGCTCCCAGTACCAGTTTAATGGTTCCGGGCATTAGCCAGAATTGCCGGAGCATCATGGCTACGAAAATAATAGAGTAGGGAAATGAAAAGCCCGAATACCGTTGCGTCAGGCCGTAGGTATGGTTGTTCTTGAACGACATCACCACCAGAAAGAGGGTAGGGACGATGGCCAAAATGGCCGTGAACCAGATGAGGGAACGATCGGTGCGGACAACGTGGCGGCGCAGGTATAGCACCAGCAAGTAGACGAACGAGGGGAAAGCCGCCATAACGATATAAACCAGGCGTGGCACCGTATAGAGCGGCATTCCCACCACCAGCAACAGCCCGAATGCCAACACCAGCCATACCGGAGGCTGGGTAGCTCGCAGGTAGCGGTGTAATACCACCACGGCACTGATGCCCAGGGCAAGCGCTATAAATATATTCCTTAACCCCAATGCATCAATTTGTCCAAGTCCGTTCGAGAGGATGAGCAAGTCGGCCCACAAGGGAGCCGATTTGAGCGCTACATTGGGTAGAGTAGCGGGTAAAATGATGGCAAATTCGTTGGTATAGGGGTTAGTCTGAGCCAGGCTTCCGTACAGCTTGGCCTGATAGGCCAGCGTTTGGAAAGTGTACTTACCGCCCCCGAAAACGAACCACAACGATACTACCCCGAGTCCCACAGCTGCTGTGTAGATAAATGGTAGCCAATGCTTGATGGGGCGAATGAAGAATAGCGCATACAAAGCGTGGCAAAGGAAAACTGTGATCGTGAGGTAGTGGGAGAGTAAACTTAAAATAAACACCAGCCCGTACCAACCGTAAAGTTTCCAGGGCGTATCGCGGCTACCCTTGCGTTGTCGCTCCACAATGAGCAGGAACAGATGCGTAGCCAGCAGCGTGAGAAAAAAACTCATGGAATAGTTGCGGGCCATGTGGCTGTACGCAACAAAGAAAGGTTCGATGGCCGTCAGGAAAGCGCTCAGCAAAGCCAGAGATTCGGAGCGGAAATGTCTTTTTACAAAAACATAGACCATGCCGACGACCATCGTGCTGAAAATAACGGACGGGAAGCGGGCCGAAAAATCGCTGAACCCGAATAGTTTCAGCCACACCCAAAGCACCCCATAGTAAACGGGGCTATTGCCGATGTCGCCCCGAATGTTGGCCTCGATGAAGTCGGCGAAGGTTTTTTCCTTCCAGAATTCCCTGGGCGTGAAGTACTTCTTGCCTGGGGTAAAGAATACGTCCTTCTGATTGGCGCCTTCCATCACAATGCCCTGCGAAATGACTAGCGTATATTTCTCATCGAGATAAATGCCGTAGTCGCCTGATTTGTAGACGCGCAGCATAAAAGCCAGAGCGATGATAAGCAGTATTTGGTAAGCGGGGGGAAATTTCATGCAGGAAAAAATCGTACAAAACAGATTGGAGCAAATGCCGGTCAACTTTATGGCAAACTTATAACCATTTTTGGTATCAGCCTTGCCCGGTGGTGAATTTAAACGGCTGTGTAAGTCGTCATGGCGGCATCTTCTACCATTTTGTGGGCGTGTTCTTTGCCCAGATAGCGGTCAATAAAATAGTGGGCTACATAGAGCAAAGGCGTGGTAAGAATGGCAACGGTACCTTTGTACAGGTAGTTGATGGAGCCTACGGCCAATACCTGGGCAATGCTCCAGTTACCAAAAACATAAAAGGCCACCCCGATAACTACGAAACTATCCACAAATTGTGAAAACAGGGTAGACCCAGTAGCCCGCAACCAGATGTGCTTGCTGCCCGTGCGGCGACGCAGCCACGAAAATACAGAAATGTCGAGGAGTTGTCCCAGCAGGAAAGCCGTAATGGAACCGATCATAATACCCAGACCCTGCCGAAAAATGAGGGAAAAGGCTTCATTAATATTGAAGGGATTGCCCGCGGCATCGGTTCGGTTGAGATCGAGCCAGAACTGAGCCGGGGGCAGCGTTGTAGTGGCGTAGATGGTGCCGAACGTATAGACGATGAATCCCGCCGTAAGGAACGAAATGCGCCGCACGCCCCGCCGGCCAAAATACTCGTTGATCAGGTCGGAGGTGATGAACACGACGGGCCAGTTGAGTACCCCCGCCGACATATTGAAATCGAGCAGTTGTCCGGCGATGGGTATTTGGGCGGGTTGCCAGCCCAACAGCGTTTCAGCCGAGAATATCTTGGCGCCAATGATTTCAGCGATCAGTGCATTTGTCAGGAAAAGCCCGCACAAAAATAAGAACAAACGCTGGCCTTTTTGCTCGGCGGCGGTAGGGGAGGGTTTCATTCAATAAGGCTAAGTTCAGCGTTTCTAGTACTGAGATTTTGGTTTGGATTCCGAGTGCTGTATTTGGCGTGAAGGCCCGGTCAAAACTCAAAACTAGGAACTCAGTACTTCTTCCACGGTACGCACCGCAATGATCCGGCGTGATTCCAGAAAGTTTTCAATCCGGTCCATGGCCTGATTCAACTCGTCTGCGGTGGGCAGGAACACAATCCTGAAATGATCATTATTAACGAAGTTGAATCCTGTCCCCGCTACGACCAGCACTTTTTGGTCACTTAGTAAATTATACACAAAATCGCCATCGTTTTCAAAATCGAACGCTGTTAAATCTATTTTCGGGAATAGATACAGGGCTCCTTTTGGTTTTACACAGCTTATACCCGGAATAGCCACCAGACGATCGTACACCAGATTCATTTGCTTATGCAATCGACCCTTGGGAAGTACTAAATCCTTGATACTCTGATAGCCGCCCAAAGCCGTCTGGATAGCGTATTGGGTAGGCACATTGGCACATAGCCGCAGACTGGCCAGCAGCAGCAAACCTTCGAGGTAGGACTTGGCGCGGTGCTTGGCCCCGCTCAATATCATCCAGCCGCCCCGAAATCCCGCCGCGCGGTAATTTTTAGAGAGTCCCCCGAACGTTACGCAGAGGGTTTCTTCAGCCATGGTAGCAATGGGGTAATGGACTGCGCCATCGTACAGGATTTGGTCGTAGATCTCATCCGAAAAAAGAATGAGTCCGTGTTCTTCGGCGATGCGGGCGATACGCTCGACCACGTCTTTTTCGTATACGGCCCCGGTCGGGTTGTTCGGATTGATGAGTACGATTCCCTTGGTACGGGGCGTAATTTTGCTTTCCAGATCTTCCAGATCGGGATTCCAGCCCGAGGCTTCGTCGCAGAGGTAATGGACGGGCTTCCCGCCGCTCAGGGCGACCGACGTCGTCCAGAGGGGATAGTCAGGCGAGGGGACCAAAATCTCGTCGCCCGTATCGAGCAACGCCTGCATGGAAAGCAAAATGAGCTCACTGACGCCGTTGCCGATAAAAATATCGTTGATATCCACGTTAGGAATGCCCTGGGTCTGTGTGTAGTGCATGACCGCCTTCCGGGCCGCGAACAGCCCGCGCGAGTCAGAATAGCCCTGAGCATTGCGGATATTCATGATAATATCATGCACGATCTCGTCGGGCGCATCGAATCCAAAGGGAGCTGGATTGCCGATGTTAAGATTAATGACCTTGTAGCCCTGGCTTTCCAGTTCTTGCGCTTTTTCGTAAACGGGACCCCGAATATCGTATTTGAGATGATTCAGGCGTTGACTCTTTTGAAATTCCATAGCAGTGAATAATCCGAATTGTAGGGATTAAGGGATGAATTTAGCATCAAAGATAGAAAAAAAGCACAGTACCTGCCTACAAAAGCCGAGTCCTTAACTACCTAATCTCAAACTCGTTGCTTTACGGGAATACTCGGTTTTCGAAGGAGCAGAAACGGGTGAAGCCATAAAAAAAGGTTATGCAGTTACCTGTATATGAGTAGCATACATATTAAAATATTTTATCAAATAAGAACGGTGAAGGTTAATGGTACGTTATAAACCTAGTAAATTGCCATTCTTTATTGCTTTCTTTTAAATAGTAAGCATGCGTACCAACTTTATATGAGAAACCGACTTTTTTTACTGACTGCTTTTTTGGGGACGTTGATTCTGGCGGTGGCTTCGTGCTTCCAGAAAAACCGCTTCTTTAAGAAGAATACTGAACCTGAGGTCGTTAGTTATAATTTTCACATCCGTCCTATCCTCTCCGACAAGTGCTTCGCCTGCCACGGGCCCGACGCCAAAAAACGCGAGGCCGGACTTCGGCTTGATCTCGCTGAGGCAGCGTTTCTGCCACTACGCGAAACGAAGGGTGCTTTTGCCTTTGTACCCGGCAAGCCCGAGGAGTCGGAGGTGTACCGTCGTATCAGTTCGCAAGATCCGGACTATCAGATGCCTACCCCCGAAGCGCATCTTGGCCTGTTGAGCGAGGAAGAAATTTCGCTCATGAAAAAGTGGATCAAGCAGGGGGCCAAGTACGAAAAGCACTGGGCTTTCGACGCTCCGAAAAAAGCTGCCTTACCCCAGGTAGACAACGAAGATTGGCCTCGTAACGAACTGGATCGTTTTGTGTTGGCCAAAATAGAAGAGAAAGGCCTCACGCCCAACGAAACTGCCGATAAGGAATATCTGCTTAAACGCGTTTCGCTGGACTTGACGGGACTGGTACCTTCGCTGGAATTACAGAATAAGTTCCTGGCCGACAACAGTGAACAAGCCTACTCCAAGATTGTCGACGAGATATTAAAGCAGCCTGCTTACGGCGAAAAAATGGCCCTCCACTGGCTCGACGTAGCGCGATATGCTGACTCGTACGGCTATCAGGATGATAACATTCGTACCCAATGGCCATGGCGCGACTGGCTGATCCACGCTTTCAATAAGAACATGTCCTACGACCAGTTCCTGACTTGGCAGATCGCCGGAGATATGTTACCCAAGGGCAGTGGTGGATCGTCGACCAAAGAAAAGACGCTTGCCACCGCCTTTTTTCGCAACCACAAGTACACCGAAGAAGGGGGCGTGATTCCTGAGGAATACCGCATCGAGTACGTACTGGATAAGACGAAGACTTTCTCGAAGGGTATCCTGGCCATGACAGCCGAGTGCGCCCAATGCCACGACCATAAGTATGACCCCATCTCGCAGGAAGATTATTATAGCCTATTTGCTTTCTTCAATAATCTGGATGAGAAAGGGTACGAAGGCGATGTGTCACAATCCAAACCCGCCAAAAATCCGATTTTAAAAATCAGTGATGAAGAAGCAACACGGCTGCTCAGCTTCATCAACCGGAAAGATACCAACGCCCTCTATGTGTCCGTCCTGGGCGACCGTGATACACTGCGGCCCACCTATATCCTCAATCGGGGCGTCTACGATGCGCCCACGCGACAGGTAAGAGCCCGCCCCCTGAAAGCCGTCATGGCCTTCGACACCACGAAGTACCCGCGCAATCGATTGGGGCTGGCGCGCTGGACGACTAATAAGAAAAATCCTTTGACCGCCCGCGTGTTCGTCAACCAGATGTGGCAGCAGTTCTTTGGGCGGGGAATAGTCAAAAGTACCGGCGATTTTGGTATGCAGGGTGACCTACCTACCCATCCCGAACTGCTGGACTGGTTGGCGGTGGATTTTATGGAACACAACTGGGACATCAAACGGTTGGTGAAACAGATCGTGACCTCGGCTACCTATCGGCAATCCGCCAAAATTGAGCAGAAAAAAAACGCCATCGATCCTGATAATATTTATCTTTCGCGTGGTCCACGTTACCGCATTCCGGCGGAGTTCGTCCGCGATGTGGTCCTGTCAAGCAGTGGGCTGTTGGTGCCCAAAATCGGTGGACCGAGCGTAAAGCCCTACCAGCCCGAAGGACTGTGGGAATCTGCTACGTCGGGCCGGGGCGAGCTGAAAGCATACATTCAGGATCAGGGCAATGCGCTGTACAGGCGGGGTATGTACACCTTTATTAAGCTGACGGTACCCCCGCCCTCCATGATTATTTTCGATGCCAGCAACCGCGACCAGTGCGAGGTGGTGCGTTCCAAAACCAATACGCCCTTACAGGCCCTGGTGATGATGAATGATCCCACGGTATTGGAAGCGTCGCGGGTGTTGTCCCAAAATCTGATGCAGGAAAAAAGCTCTTCGCAGGACAAGATCACTAAAGCATTCCGTATGATTGTCTGCCGGAAACCGACGGAGAAAGAAACCGCCATTCTGAAAGGGTACTTCGATGGACAAGCGGCCCTTTTCAAACAAAAGAAATTAAACGCCGCCAAAGTACTGGACGTAGGGGAGTACCCGCAGGCTAAAATCGCCGATCGGGCCTCGTGGGCAGCGCTGATGCAAGTCATCGGTACGATTTACAACATGGAAGAAGCGATCACGAAAACGTAGGAGAAATGTTGAATCGTTTTTTGTTTTTTGTTGAATTGCCGGGTAATCTCGTTTTTATAAAACCACCCTGGCGCAGAAACAAAAAATAGAAGACAAAAAACAAAAAATAATGGAAAAGAACATATTTGAATTCGGCCTGAACCAGAATCGCCGCCATTTTCTGTCGAAACTTAGTATAGGATTAGGCAGCGTGGCGTTGGGATCTTTGTTGATGCCGGATCTTTTCAAAGGAGGTGGGAGTGAGGCCGAAACGGATGCTGCCCTGGCCGGACTGGCGCATTTTGCGCCCAAAGCCAAACGGATTATCTATCTGTTCCAAAATGGCGCTCCCTCGCAGCTGGATTTGTTCGACTACAAGCCCATGCTGAACAAAATGCAGGGTCAGGACCTACCCGCGTCCATTCGCGGCGAACAGCGGCTCACGGGCATGACCTCCGGCCAGTCGTCTTTTCCGCTGGCGGGTACCTACTTCAATTTTAAGCAGTACGGGCACTCGGGGGCCTGGATCAGCGAACTATTGCCCCATATTGCGGGGGTAGCTAATGACCTTTGTTTTATCAAAACCATCCATACCGAGGCCATTAACCATGATCCTGCGCTGACGTTTTTCCAGACGGGTGCACAGGTAGGCAATCGCCCCAGTATGGGTTCGTGGCTGAGCTACGGGTTAGGGAGCGAGAATCAAAATCTCCCCGCCTTCTGCGTGTTACTTTCGCGGGGGAAAGGCAATGGGCAGGGTGTATATTCCAAACTCTGGACCAACGGCTTCCTGGATTCCGTGCATCAGGGCGTTCAGTTCAGCAGTGGCGACGACCCGGTACTGTACCTTAATAATCCCGACGGCATGGACATGGCCGAGCGTCGGAAAATGCTGGATAAACTCGCGGCCCTGAATGAAGGTACCTATCAGAAATTTGGTGATCCCGAAATTAATACCAAGATTCAGCAGTACGAGATGGCCTACCGGATGCAGACTGCCGTGCCGGAAATTACGGATGTGACCAAAGAGCCGGAAAGCACGGTCAAGCTTTACGGACCTGAATGCCTGGTGCCGGGTACCTACGCAGCTAACGTGCTTTTGGCGCGTAAATTATCCGAGAAAGGAGTACGTTTTGTGCAATTATACCATCAGGGTTGGGATTCGCACGGCAACTTACCCAACGAAATCAAAGGACAAGCGCTGGACGTCGATCAGTCGTCGGCGGCTTTGATTACCGATCTCAAACAACGCGGACTCCTGGACGAAACCCTGGTGATCTGGGGCGGCGAGTTTGGCCGTACCAATTACTGCCAGGGCAAGCTGGCCCCCGACAACTACGGTCGAGACCATCATCCCCGCTCTTTTACGATCTGGATGGCCGGAGGCGGGGTAAAACCCGGCGTGTACGGAGAAACCGACGAATTCGGCTACAACATCGTTCGCGAACCAGTCCACGTGAACGACTTCCATGCCACCATACTGCACCAAATGGGCATCGACCACGAAAAACTTACCTTCAAGCACCTGGGCCGCCGCTACCGCCTCACCGATGTGGCGGGGAAGGTGGTGAAGGGTGTGATTACTTAATTGTGACGGCGGGGCGCCCCGTGGCAGTCGCTCGTGGGATGAGTGAATGATTTTATTTTTCTAAGCAGCAGATACCTATGAGTGAATTATTTTGTAAAGACTTGCCCCTGTGGGGGATACAAAGCCATTAAGAAAACCGGGAATGAGCTATTCACTCATTCACTCATTCAAAATTGACTAATGCCCCGTCTGAGAACCCTCGTCTATAATAGTACCTTCTTTTTGGTTTGCCTGCTGGCATTCCTACTGATTTTTGAAAGTAAACTGCAAGTGCCGGGTTGGCTACAGGTAGCGGGACGCACGCATCCGCTATTTTTGCATTTTCCGATTGCGGTTCTTGTGCTGTATGGGCTTTGGGTTATCGTAGCCCCAAGACCCAAGCCAGATGAAATGCCTCCCTCCTGGGCAAATGATGTGCTACTCTTGGGTGCTTTTACAGCCACTCTGACGGCTTTGCTCGGGCTTTTGCTATCGCAGGAGACGGGTTACGAACAAGACGCTATTTTCTGGCATAAATGGACCGGTATCGCCACGGCGGTCATCAGTTTTGGCTGGTATAGTCTGCGTAATCAGATGCCTGCGCACCTACTCCCCACAAAAATTTTGGCCGGTGGTACTATCTTGGTACTGCTATTTGCCGGCCATTTGGGAGCCAATATTACCCATGGCGAGGAATTTCTGCTGGCTCCGATGATGTCTGACCAGGGTACCCCAGTGGTGGCGATGGACGATGCCCTGGTGTTTGCCCACGTCGTGCAGCCTATTCTGAAAGAGAAATGCATGGGCTGCCATAATCCCCAGAAAGCCAAGGGCGAACTGATTATGACCACTGCCGAACTGCTGGCTAAGGGCGGAAAGGATGGGGTACTATGGGATACTACACAGGCTGATTTGGGCATGCTATTGCGACGAGCGCACCTGCCGTTGGACGATAAAAAACACATGCCGCCGCGCGGAAAAGTGCAGTTGAACGACGATGAAATTCAGGTACTTGAAAGCTGGATTCGGCATGGGTCGAGTTTTACGGCCAAAGTGGTGGAATTTCCGGCGGAAGATCCGCTGTTTCGGTTTGCCTCGCAACGGCTAGGAGGAGCGGAGAAAGAAGAAACATACGAGTTTGCGGCGGCGGATGAGAGTAAAATTCGGGAATTGAATACCAATTACCGGGTCATTACCCCGCTGGCGGTGGGATCGCCCGCGCTTTCGGTGAGCTTTTTTAGCGAGTCTGCCTTCAGGAGCTCCGACCTATCCGACCTGACACCCATTAAAGACCAGATTGTTGAACTGGATGCCAGCAAGATGCCCGTGAAAGATGAGGATTTGAAAATGATTGCTCAATTTACCAATTTACGTAAACTGCTCCTGAATTTTACTGACATTACAGGAGGTACCCTCAATGAATTGACCAAACTCCCCCATTTGCGACAGCTTTCCCTAACGGGTACTCCGGTCAAGGCAGCCCAGCTACGTCCTTTGAAAAATGCACCTGCTCTAAATACGCTTTACGTTTGGAATACAGGCGTAAAGCCGGAAGATTTCGCTCAGTTGCGCAAAGAAATGAAGGGCATAGAATTTGAGTCAGGATATCGTAGTGATACAGTAGTGCTGAAATTGAACCCACCGCAGATCGTCACCAAAGAGCAAATCCTATCCAAGGGTGCGATAATACAGCTCAAACATCAAATCGCGGGTACGGTCATTCGCTTTACTCTCGATGGAACCGAACCCGATAGTCTCTCTCCGGTTTACAAAAATGGGGTACAAATTCAGGACAATGCCCGCCTGAAAGCCCGTGCCTACAAGCCCGGCTGGTACGGCAGTGATGCGGTGCAACGTCTCTTTTTTCGCAATACGTTCCGGCCCGATAGCGTACTGCTGCTCACGAAACCGGCGCCCCAGTATAACGGCAACAACGGCAAGGTACTGGCTGACGGCGTAAAGGGCAGCGGTGACTTCAAGAATGGGAAGTGGACAGCATTTATGGATGAACCCCTGACTGCGCTATTGTCGTTCAAGAGTCCCGTCATGGCTCAAAAAATATCACTGAGTATGCTGCAAAACGTGGGAGCCTCCATTTTTCCTCCGGTCAAGCTGGAAGTCTGGGGCGGGATGGACGCGAATAAGTTAAAATTGCTCGGTACCCAGAAACCGCCCATGCCCATCGAAAAAGAACCCAATAACGGCGAAAAACTTTTTGAGGTGTCATTTGAATCTACCTCCATACAATACATTAAAGTAGTGGCTGTACCCATCGCCAAACTTCCCACCTGGCACCCGCAAAAAGGTTTGAAGGGCTGGGTGTTTATGGATGAAGTATTGGTTAATTAGTTGAT
>JBBRDE010000073.1:0-20232 GCA_038204185.1 Cytophagales bacterium | reverse complement strand
GTAGTCATAGCCGTCGGAGGCGGAGGCAAGAACGGTACTAAATACGGCGATTCCATCCTAGCATTTGCCCTGCCGGAGCCAGGAAGTAAGCAGCAACCGAAACAAAAAAATACGGGCTGGATGGACCTATTCGATGGCTCTACCCTGGACGGCTGGGTCCAGCTTAATGGTACCCATACCTTTGCCGTGGAAGACGGAGCCATCGTAGGCCGGACAAAGGAAGGCAGCCCCAATTCTTTTTTGAGTACCCGGAAAAAGTTCAGTGACTTTGAGCTTGAGCTGGAGGTCATGGTCGATAGCGTAACCAATTCAGGCATTCAGGTCCGGACTAAGGTGAAGCCTGTAACGGCCGGAAAAGGGCATGATCAGCGGGCCGGAAGGGTGTACGGTCCGCAGGTGGAGATGCAGCGAAATCACCGCCCGGGTACCCCCACCACGGGGCTCATCTACGGAGAGGCACTGGGAACGGGCTGGCTCTCTTCGCCGGAAAAAATCCAGAACGGCCATCATTACCTGAACAACGAGGGCTGGAACAAACTACGCATTGTGGCCAAAGGCCCGCGCATACAAACCTGGCTGAATGGCCAGCCCATAGAAGACCTCACCCATGAGGGCGTCTATAAGACCAATCCCGAGGGATTTATTGGCTTACAAATGCATGGCATAGAAGGCAAGGGGCCCTACCTGATGAAGTGGAAGAATATCAGAATCAGGGAATTATAACAGGTCTTACTATCCTGGGAATAGTCGGAAAGTCAGGCCCCCTCCTGACCTGTGTCTCCACCATAGCCATCAGGTTAAGGGACAAATTTAGTATCTTGCTTTAAAAAAGATGCTAAAAAACACTCTTGATCTAGCCTCCT
Source organism: Cytophagales bacterium (assembly GCA_038204185.1). GTDB lineage: Bacteria > Bacteroidota > Bacteroidia > Cytophagales > Spirosomataceae > Salmonirosea. Next base: position 19,369 of record JBBRDE010000073.1, on the reverse strand, counting down.
TGGACATTTCGAGGGCTAGTACGGCATTGTCAAGTTTTTTTGATGAAGTGAGCTTGGAAGATCAAGCACGAAAAAGTTGCTTCGTAGTTCGTAACCGGAGTGGCTTGAATGGTTTCATGTTTTTGATAATAAACACGTTGCAACTCACCAGCGACCCGCGTTACAGCTTACAGCAACAATGCGATTGGCTAGGGCAACCTGGGCAGTTTAAAGGGGAACGGGGGAGATGGTTTGCGCGTGAAGGCTCATAATCAAAACGGTTCGATTGATCTACTAATATAACGTTTTAGTACACTAATTGAATTCGCCAACAGTATCCCGTTGGAAGAAGAACCCCTTAGTTAAAGCCTCGACCATTTTGGTGTGGTAGCCGATCTGATTCTGAATGTCAGCCGGGGCGGCTGGAAGTTGTGGTTAGGTAAGCTCAGTTTGGACAAGGCTTCGGACGTTTTCGTTGATGTATTGGCCGATGGTTTTATCCGCTTGACTGGCTGCCTTCTCAATGATAGCACGGGTTTCTAAGTCAACGCCACGCACAGTCCATGAGCCTACATCGGGGGCTAGGCGTGTCTTCTCTCCTTTCCCCTTTGTTTTTTGGGCTTCCTGGTCAAGTGTCTCACTTAATTCGAGTTCTGTTAAACCGCTCACTTCAGCCATTGCGGTCAATAGCCAGTCTACCCGGCCCAGAGCCAGTATCGATTTAATGAGCTCTAGTTCATGCCTGGTCATTTTTTCACAGCCCATGCTCCACCCAACAAAAGTGCGTTTCTCAATTGGAACATCCACTACTTTGATGACATCGGTGTGGCGCGGATCCTGCTCGATTCGTTTGTATAAGGCCTCAATAATTTCCTGCTTACCTTCTAATACCTGTACGATTCTTCCCTGATTGATCAGCAGGATCCCGGTAATGCCCGCCAGCGCATTATCATGTTGACTTTGCTCAAGTAGCGAGGCTAAGTCAGCCTGTTGAAATAGACTAATCGAAGAGCTGAAATAAACAATACAATGCTCCATTGGGTGGCGGTTACGGTAGTGAACTAACTGGGTTTGGGCGAAACAAAGAGCGGACTGCACAGATCCAGCAGGTGAATCTTAGATTACTCCCATAGTCCTATTTCAAATCTGTTTTAAAAATAAGAATTATGATGTGTAATACAAAATTAAGGAAATGCTTTACAGTTAGTTATGAGTGTCTTACATTCTACAGGGCTTGTTCATAAAAAAAAGAGATTCGCATAAAGTGTTAATTTTGAAGTTGGAAACATAGAAATCGGGATGCTATCTCCCCGCGTTTGCATCGCAAATACACGCATAAGCAAGACCAAAAATATAACGGCGACCTTTCAAAGCTGCTTCTGGTCGGGTGGAGGCAGCTTTTCTTGTTTGGCCAGGTCGTCCAGCCAGCGCATCCGGTAGGCATACATGGCCATAGTGCCCAGGCTATCGATAAGCCGGTAGTTCACCACCAGCCCCACCGCTGCCCCCACGCCGGGTATGAGTTGGGCCATCTTGGCCAGGTCTATGTAATCGCGGTACTCGAGCTGGAAGGTGAGCCAGTCGAACTGGTTGATGTCGTCCGGCAGTAGTTGGCTTTGCTCGTCCCAGCGCTCCATCTGCCGGAACACTTCCCGCCTCCGCTCTTGGCTCGAAAAAGCCAGCTGAAACACGTGCAGGATGTAGAGCCGCTCGCGGTATTCGTCGATGGGGTACCCGTAGAGAGCGGATATCTCAAAGAGCAGTTTCATTTTGATTCCCAGCAGCAGTGGGAAGTCGGCCAGCGCCAGCAAGAACCCTCCCGCTCCCGTCAGGGCTCCTTCGGTAGCGCCGGTTTTCTTGTAAAACCCGATCCGCTCCCGCACGTTCGCCTCCCGTACCTGAAGGGATGCATCGGTGTCCAACGTGCTGGTGGTGAAGCCCGCTCCGTACAGGACCGCCCGGGTCATCTGCTTGATGGTCGCCGTCACCGCCTGGTGTACCCTGGCGGGTATGATGCGATTGATGCGCCGCTGCACCGCCTTGGCCAGTCGGTTGGCTACCGAGGGCGGGCGCTGCATTTTTTGCTGCCACTTTTCCAGCTCGCGCTGGGTTAGCTGCTCGTAAAGGGTCATGGTATTTTGAAATAAAGGTACCCCGGCAAGGGAAGGTAACTCAATATACAACATTCCACGTCAGTAGCTTTACTTTTTTCTCCTTCCTTCGATAGGCTAACTTTTCAAAACAGGGCTTGCATGCGGCACATAAAACCAGCATGAATCAAACAAACGGTGAGAATTTGAAATGAAGGATTCTCGGGCTATATTTCAATCTGATTCTGAATTTAATATTTCTACCGAGGTATGTTTAAAACAATAGGCGCATTGTCTCTTCTGCTGGTAGGCTGTAACCAGCCGTCAGGTGATCAGGCAAGAACTCCCTTCACTTCCGGCCAATGGACCGACCTTAGCTATGATTTTTCGGATAAAACCCCTTACTGGCCGACCAGCGAACCCTTCCGCCTGAATACGGATTTCGAGGGTATTACTCAGGGCGGGTTCTACTATTCGGCGTACAATTTCTGCGCGGCCGAACACGGGGGTACCCACCTCGATGCCCCGGTGCATTTTGCGGAGGGCAAATGGAGCACCGATCAGATACCCCTTGAAAGCCTTACGGGCAATGCCATAGTAATTGATGTGTCCGACAAAGCCATGACCAATCCGGATTATCAGATTACGGTCGCTGATATTCAAGCGTGGGAAAAAACCAACGGCCCTATTACGGAAAATACAATCGTTCTGTTTCAAACGGGGTATGGGTCTTTTTATCCAGATGCAAAAAAATATCTAGGCACGGATGAACGAGGCGCACAAGCCGTGGCCAAACTTCATTTTCCGGGCATTGACCCTGCGGCAGCTAAATGGCTTACCAACAACCGAAAAATCAAAGCCGTGGGTATCGACACCGCCAGCATCGACTATGGCCAGTCGAAAGACTTCAAGACCCACCAGACTTTTTATGGGGCCAATATTCCTGGTTTTGAAAACGTAGCTAATCTGGACAAGGTACCCGCGAAAGGAGCCTATGTGGTAGCCTTGCCCATGAAGATAAAAGGGGGTAGCGGGGCACCGCTAAGAATTATTGCCTGGTTGCAGGAGTGAAGGTCAGGCATGCCAGGATATTGTATAGTTTCGTCCAAACCGAAAAAAGAAGGATATCATGAATCGATTCAAGAAGGAATTACCCTCAGAACAGGTGATCGTATTACTGGAAACCTTGGAATCCCGCTTTAAAAAAAATATGAATCGACATGCAGGTCTGGAATGGGTAAATGTCCAGGTAAAACTGGAAGCAGGTCCTGAGAAACTATGGTCACTGGGTGAAATGGAACACACGGGGGGCGAACCGGATGTAGTGGGCTACGATTCAGCGACAGACGAATACATTTTTTATGATTGTGCAGCAGAAAGCCCCAAAGACCGCAGGAGTATTTGCTACGACCGGGAAGCATTAGAGTCCCGAAAAGCCAATAAACCAGGCAATAACGCCCTCGATATGGCGGCGGATATAGGGATCGAGCTTTTGACGGAGGAACAATATCAGGAATTGCAGCAACTAGGGAAGTTCGATAACAAAACATCGAGCTGGCTCAAAACACCCGCTGAAATCAGAAAACTTGGTGGCGCTATCTTCGGTGATTTTCGCTTCGGCAGAGTCTTTGTGTATCACAACGGAGCCGAGTCCTACTATGCCGGCCGGGGATTCCGTGGTTCGCTAAGGGTTTGATTACAGACAAATCCCGAGGCAAGATTGGCCTTTGTTTTCCTTCCATTACCAAGCATAAAGAAACCAGGTATGAAAATCGGATCATTACTATTTCTAGCACTATTTCCACTCGGACTTATGGCACAACCGAACCAAAAAGTTACGGAAGGATTCCTCCAATCCTTTGCGGATGCATTCAATGCCCATGATCTGACAGCTATCATGGCACATATGACCGACGATTGTGTATTTGAGGCCTCAGCCGGACCGGACTTTAACGGAGAAAAATTTTCCGGGCAGGCGCAAGTGAAACAATCGTTTGCTCAGGTATTTGCCACCTACCCCGATGCCCAATGGAGTAACTCCCGGCATTTCGTTTCGGGCGAGAGGGGATTTTCAGAGTGGATTTTTACCGGAACCAGATCGGATGGTAGCCGGGTGGAAGTTACCGGTTGTGATTTATTTACATTTAAAGAGGGAAAGATAGCCATCAAAAACTCGTACAGAAAGAATCGAATGCCCAAATAATAGAGTGAGTCGGGATCAATACAGCCCCCGGGGCCTCCCATCAATCCCTTTTCCGGATCAGCCCCTCCTGTACAACGGACGCGACCAACTGCCCCTGCTGATTGAACACGCTACCGCGTGTAAAGCCGCGCGCATTGGAGGCGCTGGGGCTGTCGAGGGCATAGAGCAGCCACTCGTCGATGCGGAATGAGCGATGGAACCACATGGCGTGGTCCAAACTCGCCAGGAAGAGTTCATTGGGCTTGACTTTGCCCCAATGGGGCAGGGTGGCGGTAGTCAATAGATTATAGTCCGAGGCGTAGGCCAGAATGGCCTGATGGAGCCGAATGTCGTCGGGTAGCTCGCCCTTGGCCTTTACCCACACGTGCCGGAAAGGCGCGTATTCCTTACCGGACATCGGATTCAGTTTCTCGACCGGACGAAATTCCAGAGGACGGGGAAATGTAAGGCTACGGTAAATTTCAGGTGCCGCTTCCTTAAAGACCTCTGCCAGTTTCTCGTCCGATACCAGCATATCAGGCGAAGGTACGTTCGGCATGCTGATCTGATGATCCAGCCCTTCCTGCACCGACTGAAACGATGCTCCCATGCTAAATATGGCGGCCCCTTTCTGGATGGCCACCACCCGCCGAGTCGAAAAACTTCCTCCATCGCGAATGCGGTCTACCTCATAGATGATGGGTTGATTAATGTCGCCCGCCAAAATAAAGTAGGCCTGCATGGAATGCACCAGCCGGTCGTCAGGTACCGTGCGCTGGCAGGCGTTGAGCGCCTGGGCCAGCACTTGCCCGCCGAATACACGCTTCCAGGGAGCCTGGTAGTTGGCACCCCGGTAGATATTTTCCTCAATTTTTTCGAGATTGAGTAAGTCGATGAGTTCCTGAACGTTCGTCACTTAATTAGTTGATACCGGGTCGCCGGTGCGATTGAGAGTTGAAAATGAAAAGTGAATTTTGCTGTGTGTAGAACATATGGCTATTCTATCATTCACTTATTCTATCATTGAAAATAGATCCTTCCTCTGTTTTGGTAGAGTTGGCTATCATGCGGTTAATTTCCTCCATTTCTTGAAAAATCAGATTGCGCCATTTACCCACGGGTAGGTTTTCCAGCGTTACATTCATGATCCTAATCCGTTTGAGGCGGGTGACGGAGTAGCCAAGGTAGGTACACATGCGGCGTATCTGGCGATTCAAGCCCTGGGTTAAAATGATTTTGAACGTGTTACGGCTCAACTGCTCGACGTAGCATTTTTGTGTTATTGTATCCAAAATGGGTACCCCGTTCTGCATTTTTCTGATAAACTCAGCGGAAATCGGGCGATCCACCGATACTTCATATTCCTTTTCGTGCTGATTGCCCGCCCTCAGGATTTTGTTTACAATATCGCCATTACTGGTCAGAAAAATAAGACCTTCGGAAGGTTTATCGAGGCGACCAATCGGAAAAATACGTTCTGGGTGGTTGATGTAGTCAATAATATTCCCCTTGATATGGCGCTCGGTGGTACACGTGATTCCCACAGGTTTGTTGAACGCAAGGTACACCTCGGCTTTCTTATCGGGCTTGATCGATCTACCCTCTACCTCCACTACATCGGCGGGTGTAGCTTTATCACCCAACACCGCTGCGCGCCCGTTGAGCGTTACCTTGCCCTGCTCAATTAATTTATCGGCCTCCCGCCGTGAGCAAAATCCCGTCTCGCTGATGAATTTGTTCAGACGGATCGCTGGTAAAGCATCGCTTTGCATTCTCTCATCATTCATCATTTTTTTCCTACTTCTTGCCACGTTTCTATCTCGTGCAAAAAAACGTTAAAATCCACAAATCCCCTAATCCCATCCGCGTGGCCCCGCTCGCTATGCTGCCAGAAAAGCACATTCGTACTTTCGGCAAGATCGTTGAGATGCACCCGTGAGTAGCCCGCCAGCCAAAGGGGATATTCATCAAAATTCCCGGCGATGTACTTCTTATACAAATGCTCGTTGGTATAAATGATGGGTCGTACCCCATACTGTTTTTCCACAAGAGTTAGCCAGTTCCCTACCCCTTTGATAATAATTTCGGGAGGCTTCCCCGCTTCTATCTCAAGATCAAGGACGGGCGGCAAGTCGCCTGGCGCCATCGTGACCCGGTTGATGAAGTTCTGGGCCTGACGGTCTGAATAGACCCTTGGATTGTAAAAATGATAGGCGCCCCGCCGTATCCCTACCCGGCGGGCTTCCCGCCAGTTACGCGCAAACTCCCTATCGAGGTGGGTGGCTCCTTCGGTGGCTTTCAGATACACAAAGTCGATTCGCACGCTACCGCCCTGGGCATTTTTGAGTTTATCCCAATTGATACGGGCATTATGGTGCGATACGTCGATGCCGTGAATGGCATAGCGCAGCGGCAACCGGATGCCGAATCTCCGCACGTAGGTCCATTCGTTTTCATTGCGATGACTCAGCCACCAGATTCCAAGCGAAACAGTCAGGACAATTCCGGCCAGTATAAGCCAACCTTTCAGGGGTAAGGGGGGCAGGCCCTGTGGTTTTGTGAAAATAGTATTTCGTTTTTTTTGCGCCATAAAGGGCGAAATTATAAAAAAAAGCCGCTCTATCGAGAGCGGCTTTCATCCGTAATTGTTAAATCCGGCTATTTGTTGGGCTGCGGCGTATAGCGCAGGTACGGCTTCACGACTTTCACGCCCTTAGTGAATTTCTTCTGAGCGTCTTCGGTACTGATGGAAGGCACCACAATCACATCGTCACCATCTTGCCAGTCGGCAGGGGTAGCTACGGAGTGATTGGCAGTCAGTTGGAGCGAATCGATCACACGGATCAGTTCGTTGAAGTTGCGTCCAGTGGATGCCGGGTACGTCAGGGTCAGTTTTATCTTTTTATCGGGCCCGATGATAAATACCGAGCGAACCGTAGCCTTTTCGCTGGCATTGTGGTGAATCATATCGTACAATTCGGCCACTTTACGGCCTTCATCGGCAATGATGGGAAAGTTCACTTCCGTACCATTCACCTCGTTAATATCAGGAATCCAGCGATTGTGTGAGTCGAGGTCATCGACGCTCACAGCCAGTACTTTTACATCCCGCTTCTCAAAATCGCCTTTTAAAAGAGCCGTTTTACCCAGCTCGGTGGTGCAAACGGGTGTAAAATCAGCGGGGTGCGAAAATAACATTCCCCAGCCGTCGCCCAGCCATTCATGAAATTTAATGGGACCTTGCGTGGTGTTGGCTTCAAAATCGGGGGCGATATCTCCTAATCTAAGTGACATAGTGTTGGTTTGTTTAGGGTTTTAAAAAATCTGTCTATTAATCTATTAATCTGATAGACTAAGAAAACACAAAGTCCATTCGATTCATTCCGATTGAACAGAAATTTTATCAACAAAAAAACCTGACGCTTTATACGTCAGGTTTTTCCGAGTGGAGAATATCGGATTCGAACCGATGACCTCTTGCATGCCATGCAAGCGCTCTAGCCAACTGAGCTAATCCCCCGCGAGGGCTCCCATACCGCTCTGGAATGGGAGTGCAAAGATGTGGTTCATAAAGCAGATACCCAAATATTAATAGGTATTTTTTAGAATAATTTGCCCTCTCTCCCTTCTTTCGAATAAAACATTATGAGTATCAAATCGTTCTGTAGAGGCATTTCTAAAATCATTAAGCTTTTTTAAAAGCAGTTTGAGGGATAAATAAGGTGGTTTGACTTCTATCGTCGTTTATTTTGTATTCAACTTCGGAAACGATGTCCGAATCTTTCGGTACTTTTGACGGATTTAGTGAAATTAACCCGTATTACGTCTGCCATCTCCCCACCTATCTTTAATTTAAACCTGCTGTTTACCTCTCGGTACATCCAATCTATATGAAACAAAAAGGCAAAGTCCGCTTCGTCAACAAGGACAAAAATCAATTTTTCCCAACGCTAAAAAAACGAGTGGACGAGTATTTTACTGAAAATAACCTATCCAGACACGCCGATGGGCAGATGGTCATAAAAACGGTCGTCTTGCTAAGTGCCTATATCCTTCCCTTCCTTTTCATCGTGCTCTTTAACCCTCCTTTCGCCCTAAGCCTTATTTTATGGTTAGTTATGGGCCTGGGTATTGGCGGAATCGGTATGAGCATCATGCATGATGCCAATCACGGGGCCTATTCAGCCAGTGAAAAGGTCAATATGTGGATGGGGCATACGATCAACCTGGCCGGCGGCGGGGTACTTAACTGGAAATTGCAGCATAACGTACTACACCATATGTACACCAATGTGGTACCGATGGACGAGGATATTCAGGATCGTCTGGTAGTTCGACTCTCTCCCCACACCCAAGTCCGGAGTTTCCATAAGTTTCAGTGGATTTACGCGTTTTTCTTCTATGGCATCCTGACCTTGTACTGGGTAGTAGCCAAGGATTTTGTACAGTTCGTAACTTTCACTCGTTCAGGGGTAAACACCCAGACTCGCCAGGAAAATAACATGATGCTCATCAAACTTATTTTGATGAAGGTGATATACTTTTTGGCTTTCTTTTTCGTGCCCGTTTACTTTTTTTCAATCCCCTTGGGTGAATTGGTAGCAGGGTTTCTATTGATGCATTTTACGGCCGGAATCGTACTGACTGTTATATTTCAGTTGGCCCACACAGTAGAGGGCACCGATCATCCGCTAGCTAACGAGAATGGGATTATTGAGAATGACTGGGCAATTCATCAGTTACAAACCACGGTCAATTTTTCTCGTCGCAACAAGTGGCTATCTTGGTACGTAGGTGGTCTGAATTTTCAGGTGGAGCACCACTTGTTTCCCCGAATTTGCCACGTTCACTATCCTTCCATTGCTCCCATCGTCAAGCAAACGGCCGAGGAATTCGGGTTGGTGTACCTGGAAAACGAATCGTTTAATGATGCTTTGCAGTCGCACATATCCACCTTACGCCGCTTCGGTCGTCTACCTGACTGGAATGAAGCTATTGGATAGGTCTTTTCAACCTTTCCCCCCACCAAAGAGTTTGGCGATACCGTATATCACCACACCGATCACGACGAAGACAAGAATCGCGCCGGTCCACATACCTCCTTTGAATATGCCGCCGATTACTTCGCAACTCGTCAGGGTGAGGGTGAGTAAAAAAATGATAAGGTAACTGGCTGAACTGGTAAGGGCTTTCATAATGATAGTTGTTAAGGGTGAGTACTGCTGGGATTCGTATAAAAACTATTCCAGATGAAATTCCACTCGAAGTTTGCTTCAATTTACTGGAATCAGGGCTAGCCTATCCGCTTGCAGCAGCATTTCAAACAACTTCACCGTGGCGGCGGCGTCGCCCGCAGCCCGGTGCCGATCTTGGATTTTGATATCCAGGCTCTGACAAATATTCCCTAAGCTGTACGAACGATACCCTGGAAATATTTTGCGACTCAGCCGCACGGTACATAGCTGGTCGCGGTTGAAGTACTCATCCAGCCACTGAAATTCCTTTCTGATAAAATTGTAGTCGAAACTTACGTTGTGGGCAACAAACCACGCATCCTGCGTGAGTTTCCGAACCGGATCAGCGATTTCCCCGAAGGTAGGTGCATCCTGTACCATCCGGTTGTCGATGCCCGTAAGCCGGGTAATAAAAGGCGGGATATAGGTCTGTGGGTTGACCAGTGAATGAAACGAGTCCACCACGCGGTACCCATCGTGGCGAAAAATGGCAATTTCAGTAATACGGGTGGGACCTTTCACTCCGCCCGTAGTTTCGATATCGACGATTGCGTACAAATTTTGTTATGAGATATGAGTTTTGAGATTTGTGGATTTCAGCGAAGTTGACGATCCACTAAAATGTATTCGCAAAAATAGAAAATCCCCGTCGTCCGACGGGGATTTTGTGCTTCTATCTTTAATATTCCAACCTACTTTGTCACTTTGTGCCTCTGCTACTTTGCCATTCTTTTCTCACTCCAATTGAAAAGCGATCGGCAACGTAAACCGAACCCGCACCGGGCGACCCGACTGCTTGCCCGGCATCCATTTGGGCATCAGGCCAATAACCCGCAGGGCTTCTTCGTCGCAACCAAACCCAATTCCTTTGATAGTTTTGGCGCGTTCGATTCTCCCATCTGTACCCACCGTAAATTCCACAAACACTTTACCCTGCACCCCGGCCTGAGCGGCGGCGCGGGGGTACCTCAGGTTCTTCTGTAAAAAACTAGCAAATGCCTCATTTCCGCCAATAAACTCGGGCTGCTGTTCGGCAAAGAGGAGCGTTTTTTCCTCCTCAGGTTTTGCTTCAATTACGTTTCCATTTCCATTGCCCGTTAGGGCTGCGGGTGGAATTACCAATTCGGCATATACCTCTCCTTCCATAGTTTCCGCGCCGGGTTGGGCATTTTCCAGCATTTCAACGGTTGGTGGCTGGTGCTCAAAGAGAACACGATCGTCAGGCAACACCAGCGGAGGCAGAGAGCGCACAGTTTTTACCTGGGCCGGCGGAGGGGTTTCCACTACGGGTGGGGGAATCAAAACCCGCTCCGGCTTGATTCGGATCGTTTTTGCCTCCACCATAAAAGCGATTTCCTTTTCGTCAGCCGATGGATTCAGACGGGCGTAAAGTTCCGGCAGGATGAAAATAAGCAGGAACAGACCCACCCCGATAAACATAGCGCGTTGCACATTTCCCCCGTACTCGCGGCGCAGCGCATAGGCCCCGTAGAGTTTGTTACGATTCTCGAAAACGATGTCGTTCAATGATTCTTCCATGGCTAACAGATGTTTATGGTCAGTATTCAACTGTTCTAATGTATCCGGATCAACTTCACTCAACAGGCTTGCAATCATTTGTTCCGACGACTGTCCTGCCCACAATCGTTCCTCAGCATCACAGGCCAGGTGATCCAGTAATTCGGGTAAAAGTTTGTGGCTTAAGCCGCTCGTGCGCAGGTAGCGGTTCAGTTCGGCAATGCGGGGGTCATCTAGTCGTTTCATGGGTTTAGGATTAAGGGGTGAGTTAGCCCCGCTCGGGGGCAAGGCGGGGCAAACCGCTCTCCGGAGGCGATAGGAGCAGCTTGATCGCTTCCATAAAACGTTCGAGGTCATTAGTCTTGGCGCGGGCCATGGCCGCTCCCGGGGTGGTCAGCGTGTAGTATTTGCGCATCCTTCCGTCTACTGCTTCCGATTCTGTCAGCAGCAACCCTTCCTGCTCCAGTTTATGAAGCACCGGATACAGCGCGCCAAAAGTCAGCGTTATTTCTCCCGCCGTGCGTTCCTTCACTTGTTGCGTAATCTCATAACCATACATCCGACCGTTGTCTGATAACAAATTTAAGACAATGGTTTTCAAGGTACCCCGTACATACTCGTTACTCGTGCTGTTTTCCATATTTTTTTTGATCAGCCTGTCTTCGATGAAGGCGTTATTAATTGAATACTTTTAAATAGGTTAAACCAGAATTTCCTGGAATCATTTAATTGTTGAACAAATATATATAAGTTTTCTATATATACAATTGATTTACGAAAATAAATTTAACCCTCCACTTCAAGTGGAATTGAGCGATTAATGCGCTCATCTAGGGATATAAAAGTTTCCGTGCGTTGGATCCCTTTCACTTTCTGGATCTTGTCGTGCAGCACCTCCCGCAGATGCCCGGTATCACGACAAACAATTTTGGCAAAAATGCTGTAGATACCCGTCGTGTAGTGGATATTGACCACCTCGGGAATTTTTTCCAAGTCAGCCGCTACCTCCTCATACAACGAGCTCTTGTCGAGGTATACGCCCAGGAAGGCACTGATGTCCCAACCCAATTTGGCTGGGTCAATAAGCAGCTGGGAGCCTTTGACGATGCCCATCTGCTCCATCTTTTTCATTCTGACGTGTACAGTTCCACCAGAGACAAACACCCGTTTGCCAATTTCGGTGTAGGGCAGCCCCGCGTTCTCCATTAGCAGGGAAAGTATCTTCAAGTCGGTATTGTCAATTTCTGAATTTTTATTCATTTCAGGGTAGAATATTGTGTTTTCTCTAATTATTCGACTCAATTTTTAAAAACTATCTAATTTTTACTAATTTTTTATGAAAATATTTTAATTCTAAAATTCGTCGTGTTACCTTTGTAAGGTTAATATAAAGAAACGGTTCTCCTTTTCGGCTATTTTGACAACGTTTTTTACCATATTGTAGGATGATGAAACTGGCAGCCATGCCCTCCTGTCTCGGGGGTGGTGATTCCGGAATAAACACGATATAATGCCGACTTGTCGACTGGGGTTGACCACCAAGTATTTGTATCGCGGCTAACCGCACCGTGGGTGGTTCGACTCCCCCTCCTACAGCAAAATCAATTGTGAATGATTGATAGAATAAATAGCCCAAAGCTTATTCACACGTTCTATCATTCACTCATTCTAAATTGATTTCCCTATTTGGTTTTTAGTTTGTTGATGAAGTGTAATTTGACACGCGGGTTCACCTTGAAACCTGCGTGTTTTTATTTTGTGGTTTTGGGCCGGGCCGCGTTCGACGTCTCATTCGTGTTTCGAAAGCCAAACGGGCGAGCCGCCCGCACCACAATTTTCCCTACCTTTCGGCCTAAATCTCCTCCCCTATCTGACCCATGATTCAGAACGATGCCGTCGTCCTGGGCCTACTGATGCTCACGCTCGGCCTGATTTTCTATACCGCATCCTTACCCCAGAAAGGCTGGACGAAATTCTACGGTATAGTACCTCCCCTCCTACTCTGCTACTTTTTGCCGGGCGTCTATAATTCCATCGGCCTCATCAATGGCTCCCAGTCACAGCTATATCCTGTCGTGTCGCGGTACCTGCTGCCCGCCTGCTTGGTTTTCTTCACGCTGGGTATGGATTGGAAGTCGCTTGCGAAACTAGGTCCTCAGGCTATCATTATGATGCTCGCGGGTACCGTAGGTGTAATGCTCGGCGGCCCCATTTCCCTGTGGCTCGTGGGTGAGCTAAGTCCGGCTACTGTGCAGGGCGAAGGCCCCGAAGCCGTGTGGCGCGGCTTGGCCACCATTGCCGGCAGTTGGATCGGGGGCGGGGCTAACCAGACCGCACTCAAGGAAGTTTTTCAACCCAGCGATCGGCTGTTTTCCCAGGTGGTCGCTGTGGATGTACTGGTGGCTGAGTTATGGATGGCTGTGCTGATCTATGGCGCGGGATACGCCGCCCGGGTCGACGCACTGCTCCGGGCTGACAGTCGTCGTATTGAGGATGTACAACAGCAACTGGAAGGTCTACAACTGGCCCATCAACGTATCCCTTCCACCTCGGACCTGATCCAGTTGGGTGCGGTAGGATTTGGCGCTATGGGTTTTGCGCACTGGATGGCTGGTATCATTACCCCCTACCTCGCCGAGCATTACCCCGAATTAGCAAGGTACAGTCTGACCTCCTCTTTCTTCTGGATCGTGGCGATGGTTACGTTGCTGGGAATTCTTTTTTCATTCACGCCTATTCGCAAACTCGAATATGCCGGTGCTTCCCGGATGGGGAGTGTTTTTCTGTATTTGCTCGTAGCGACCATCGGTATGCAAATGGACCTGCGGGCCGTAGCCGACAATCCGGGCCTCTTTGCCATCGGGCTGGTGTGGATGCTGGTCCATGCCGCCTTTATCATCGGAGTGGCCCGGCTGCTGAAAATTCCTTTCTTTTTCGCGGCTGTCGGCAGCCAGGCCAATGTGGGCGGGTCGGCCTCGGCTCCCGTGGTTGCGGCCGCTTTTCATCCCTCACTGGCTACGGTGGGAGTTCTGCTTTCTATTCTTGGCTACGCTATTGGAACCTATGCCGGCTACCTGACTGCCCTGATGATGCAGTGGGTGAGCGAGGGAATTTGAAGCAGACTCCATGTAAATTAGGGCATTTAAGCGTATCTTTGCAGGAAATTTCCCAATCCTGAGATGAGTGATTTGATTCTGGGGAAATGGACTTGTTTTTAATTTCTAATCGACAAACTAAGCTCTGAGCTCACCGCTTACGGCCCATCGCTACTAGCTTCCTTTAATGAAGAACATTCGCAATTTTTGCATTATTGCCCACATTGACCACGGCAAAAGTACCCTGGCCGACCGTCTGCTGGAATATACCAATACGGTAACCCACCGCGAGATGCAGGCTCAGTTGCTCGACAACATGGATCTGGAGCGGGAACGGGGCATTACCATTAAAAGTCACGCGATCCAGATGGACTACCTGCAGGATGGCGTGCAATATACCCTCAACCTGATCGACACACCGGGCCACGTGGATTTCTCCTACGAGGTATCCCGCTCCATCGCGGCCTGCGAAGGAGCGCTGCTACTGGTGGATGCGTCGCAGGGCATTGAGGCACAAACCATCTCCAACCTGTACCTGGCGATCAATCATGACCTGATAATTATTCCGGTTCTGAACAAGATCGACCTCCCGGGCGCGATGCCCGAAGAGGTGACCGACCAGATCGTGGAGCTCATCGGTTGCGACCGCGACGAGATCATCCACGCCAGTGGTAAGGAAGGCATTGGGGTACCCGAGATACTGAGAGCCATTGTAAGCCGTATTCCAGCGCCAAAGGGCGATCCCGATGGTCCCCTGCAGGCGCTGATTTTCGACTCGGTTTTTAATTCGTACCGGGGTATTGAGGTTATTTTTCGGATCAAGAACGGCAGTGTTCGCAAAGGCGATAAAGTAAAATTCATGGCTACGGGCAAGGAGTACTTTGCCGACGAAATAGGTACCCTTCGCCTACAGCAACAGCCTAAGGAGGTAGTCGAGTGCGGCGATGTAGGGTACCTTATCTCAGGTATCAAGATAGCCCGCGAAGTAAAGGTAGGTGATACGTTTACACACATCCACCGTCCCTCTACCGCCATGATCCGGGGCTTCGAGGAAGTGAAACCTATGGTTTTTGCGGGAATATACCCCGTGGATACCAGCGAGTATGAAGAACTACGCGAAGCGATGGAAAAGCTCCAATTGAACGACGCCTCGCTGGTGTGGGAGCCCGAAACGTCTGCCGCCCTAGGCTTTGGATTCCGCTGTGGCTTCCTGGGGATGCTGCACATGGAAATTGTACAGGAGCGTCTGGAACGCGAATTTGATATGACGGTTATCACCACGGTACCTTCTGTGCAGTTTACCGTACATAATACGCGGGACGAAGTCCTGAGCGTGAGTGCGCCTTCTGAAATGCCCGAACCCAATTTTATCAAGAGCATCGAAGAACCTTTCATCAATGCCCAGATCATATCGAAGTCGGAGTACGTTGGGGCCATCATGACCCTGTGCATGGACAAGCGGGGTATGTTGAAAAACCAGATCTACCTTACCTCTGACCGCGTAGAACTCCAATTCTCGATGCCACTGGCTGAGGTTGTCTTTGACTTTTTCGACAAGCTTAAGACCATTTCTCGTGGCTACGCTTCGCTCGATTACGAACTCAGCGGCTACCAGGAATCCGACATGGTGAAACTCGACGTGATGCTCAACGGCGATCGCATTGACGCGCTATCGGCCATTGTGCACCGCTCGAAAGCTTACGAGTGGGGCAAAAAACTTTGCGAAAAGTTGCGGGAGTTAATCCCACGTCAAATGTTTGAGATAGCGATCCAGGCAGCCATTGGCCAGAAAATCATCGCCCGCGAAACGGTGAAGGCCATGCGCAAGGACGTACTGGCCAAATGCTACGGTGGTGATATTTCGCGGAAGCGCAAACTGCTGGAAAAGCAAAAGAAAGGTAAGAAACGGATGCGTCAGGTAGGGAACGTGGAAATTCCACAAGAGGCTTTTATGGCCGTTTTGAAGATTAACTAACCTAAGTCAATTGTAACGTTAAAGGGTTGCCAAGAGCTGGTAAAGTGGAGAAATATAAAATCCAAATTATTGGCTAATAAATAGTTATCCACTTTCAACTTTCAACTATCCACGCTCAACTACCTATTCCAAACCTTTTATTGTATTTTTGGCTGACTGTATTGATATTCCCTGAATCTGAAAACCTACATCAAATAACATGGCAGAAGTAATTCGAATGCCCAAAATGAGCGACACCATGGAAGAAGGTGTCATTGCTGAATGGCATAAAAAAGTTGGTGACGAGGTAAAATCCGGCGATATTCTGGCTGAGGTCGAAACCGACAAGGCCACCATGGACATGGAAGCCTATCAGGAAGGTACCCTCCTCTACATTGGTGTCAAGAAGGGCGACGCCGTGCCGGTTGACGGTGTCATGGCGGTTATTGGCGAAAAAGGTGAGGACTACAAAGCCTTGCTCGAAGATAACCCCAATGACACTAATGGGCAGTCTGAAACCAAAATTGAAGAGAAAAAAGCCGAGACTCCTGCCCCCTCTTCCAACGGAGCCGACAAACCAGCCCCAAAAGAGGAAAAAACGGCTCCAAAGGCCAGTAAACCCGCCCCTTCCCAAGAAAAAATAAACGCTACCCTCATTCGAATGCCGAAAATGAGCGATACTATGGAAGAAGGTGTCCTCGTTTCGTGGCAGAAAAAGGTCGGTGATAAGGTAGCTTCAGGTGATATCCTTGCCGAAGTCGAAACAGACAAGGCGACGATGGATTTGGAAGCTTACGAAGAAGGTACCCTGCTTTTTACAGGAATTAAGGAGGGAGAAGCCGTACCCGTTAATTCGGTTATTGCCGTAATTGGCGAAGAAGGTGCCAATTTCCAGGCTCTCATCGACCGCGAGAATGGCTCCGCCGAAGCGGAAGAAGAAAGTCAGCCCGAAACGGCAACGCCTTCCGCCCCTTCTGAAAGCAAAGGTAGCGAAAGCAATGCTACGGTTACTGCCGAAGACTCCGGCGACCGGATTAAGGCTTCTCCTTTGGCCCGCCGTATGGCCGAAGAAAAAGGCATCAACCTAAGCCAGGTGGAAGGTTCCGGCGACAATGGCCGCATTATCAAGCGTGATGTGGACGAATTCAAGCCCTCCGCCCAGCCCACTCCCACTACCGAAAAAGCACAGGCCGCTCCAGTACCTGCCAAAGCGTCGGCACCCGAAGCCGCTCCTGCGGGTAACTACGAGGATCTGCCCATTTCGCAGATGCGCAAGACCATTGCCCGCCGCCTGAGCGATAGTCTGTTCACCGCGCCGCATTTCTACCTGACTATGGAAATCAACATGGACAAGGCGATGGCACTGCGGCCCACGCTGAATGCAGTGAGCACCTCGAAGATTTCCTTTAACGATATGGTCATCAAGGCCTGTGCCATTGCCTTGCGACAGCATCCGGCGGTCAACTCGGCCTGGCTGGGCGACAAAATCCGCAAGTACGACTACGTCAACGTAGGGGTAGCCATTGCGGTAGAGGAAGGCCTGCTGGTACCTGTCGTGCGCGATGCCGATAAGAAAACACTTTCGGTGATCTCCACGGAGGTGAAAGACTTCGCGGGTAAGGCGAAAGATAAAAAACTACAGCCCAAAGACTGGGAAGGCAACACGTTCTCGGTATCCAACCTTGGCATGTTTGGCATCGACGAATTCACGGCCATCATCAACCCACCCGATTCCTGCATATTGGCAGTAGGTACCATTAAGCAGACGGCCGCCTTCAAAGAGGACGGTACGGTGTATCCGGTCAATATCATGAAAGTAACGCTGTCCTGCGACCACCGCGTCGTGGACGGAGCGACGGGCGCGCAGTTTCTGCAAACGGTGAAGAAGTTTCTGGAAGAGCCGATGAGTATGCTGGTGTGAAAGAGATTATATTATAGATTTTTTTTATGGAGAGCCAAAATTTTTGGTTCTCCTTTTTTGTTAAAAAAGCCCTCAAAACCTATAATCCAATCAAATTCGGATGATACAATTTGTATATTCGGGAGGTAAAACAAAGTGTTCCTTATGAATCGTCTAGACCGCCTCACCGCTCTCCTAATCCAATTACAATCCAAGCGCATTGTCAAGTCGCAGGAAATGGCCGAGCGATTTGGCGTGAGCCTGCGCACCGTGTACCGCGACATCCGTACCCTGGAACTGGCAGGGGTACCCCTCATCGGCGAGGCGGGCGTAGGCTACTCCATCGTGCAGGAGTACCGTTTGCCACCCGTGCAGTTTACGAGAGAAGAAGCAATATCGTTTGTGACGGCGGAGAAATTGGTGAATAAATTGACCGATTCAGAGACGCGAACTTCCTATGAATCGGCCCTTTATAAAATAAAAGCCGTACTACGCTCTACCGATAAAGAATTGCTGGATGATCTGAGTAGTCGTATTGCAGTGGTCGACAATCCCTACCTACCCAAAGACCGCCATAAAAACCTACCCATCGAGACCATCCTGAACTGTATTGCCGAAAAGCGGGTAATCCATTTGCGTTATTATTCTACGACTACCCCTGGGATGTCGGATCGCGATGTAGAACCCGTGGGTATTTACTCAAGGGAAGGCTATTGGTACCTGATCGGCTGGTGTCGACTGCGCGAAGGGTACCGCAACTTTCGCACCGATCGGGTGGAGACCATGGAGGTACTAGCCGAGCGTTTTGAAGCCCAGCATCCGGCTCTCCATAACTTCATCGAATGCACCCGTCGCGAACGTACCCTGCAAAAGGCGGTGATCCGGCTCGACAAATCCGCACTCCGCTATCTGGGCAACCAGCATTATTACCACGGCTTCGTCTCCCAAACCGATATGGGCGATCAAATCGAGATGACATTCCTGACCGAATCATTGCACGGATTAGCCCACTGGTTACTGCAAATGGGTGGGGTTGCCGATATTATGGAACCGGAGGAAATGAAAGAACTGGTATTGGAAAAAGTGGAGATAATAAGGCAGCGGATTTCGGTGAAAGTTTCCGAACTCTGCTGACATAGGGCTGTCATTCGGTCGTGCCATCTTTGTATCATCACTAAACGAACGATACCTTATGATTTCCTTCATCGAAGCTTTCCAGAAAGAATTCGCCAGCGAAGCACCCGAAACCCGCCGCATGCTGGCCATTGTTCCCGCTGAAAAGATGGACTGGCAGCCGCATCCCAAAAGCATGACGATAAAGCACCTTTCTACGCACCTGGCCGATATCGTATCCTGGATTTCTGCCATCCTGGATAAGGATGAATGGGATCTGGCCACTTCCGGAGAACCCGATCAT
>JBBRDE010000072.1:0-20305 GCA_038204185.1 Cytophagales bacterium | reverse complement strand
TCAATTATTTTTTCGACAAATTGCCAACAGGAGTCAGTCATTTCGGAGAAATTCTCTTGCATTAGCTTGTTTGAGGTGAGATTCAACAAGCTAACGACTGACTCCTTTTATTAGTTTTATACAATCCAAAACATATTCTTAAAAGAAACCTCGGAGTTTTTAGAAATGTTCTACTGGATTACACAAACTGATCCCAAGTCCATAAAACTATGGGCTCGATTTTTCTGTCGGGTACATACCAACCACGCCTTTGTAGCGATCGTTACAGGTAATCAGATTTCGATCCAGGCCAAAGTACAAAATCCTCTTCCCACAAAATTTCCCTAATTTTGCGGAGTACCTAGTTGCCAGATACTACACACTGTCAACTGTCCACCATCAACTGTCAACTGAATACATGCTGAGCGAACAGGAAATACTGCGCCGCCAGAAGCGCGAAGAACTGATGAAAATGGGGATCGATCCCTACCCTGCCGAAGAATACCCGGTGAATGCCACGGCGGCGGACATCCATAAAAACTACGAGAACAACAAACTGGACTATAAAAGCGTGACGTTGGCCGGTCGGCTGATGAACTTCCGCATTATGGGTAGTGCTTCATTTGCCGAATTACAGGATAGCACGGATACGATTCAGTTGTACTTCCGCCGCGACGATCTGTGCCCCGATGAGGATAAGACGCTGTACAATACGGTTTTCAAAAAACTACTCGACATCGGCGATATAATCGGGATAAAGGGCTTCGTATTTACCACCCAGACGGGCGAAATTTCGGTTCATGTTCAGGAATTTACCATTTTAAGTAAAGCGCTGCGTCCGCTTCCCGTGGTGAAGCGCGACGAGGAAGGCAATATTTACGACGGGTTCACCGACCCAGAACTGCGCTACCGCCAGCGCTACGTGGATCTGATCGTGAATCCCGACGTTCGGGAAGTATTTCGGAAACGCTCGCGTATCATCACCACCATGCGCGGCTATTTTGACGATCAAGGCTGGCTGGAAGTAGAAACGCCCGTACTACAGGCCATTCACGGTGGGGCGGCGGCACGACCATTCGAGACGCACCATAATGCACTGGACATGAAACTGTACCTCCGCATCGCGACGGAGCTGCACCTTAAACGTCTGATTGTGGGAGGATTTGAGGGTGTGTACGAATTTGGTAAGTTGTTCCGCAACGAGGGCATGGACCGCACCCACAATCCGGAGTTTACAACGGTAGAGCTGTACGTAGCCTACAAAGACTATGAATGGATGATGCGCATGCTGGAAGAGGTTTTGGAAAAAGTAGCAGTATCGGTAAACGGTAACTCTAAAGCCATTTTTGGTGAAACTGAACTGAATTTTGCGGGTCCCTACCCGCGCCTGAGCATTACGGACGCCATACGGCAGTATACCGGGCTGGATGTGGAAACAATGGGTGAGGCCGCCATCCGGGATCAATGCCGCGCGTGGGGCATGAATGTAAACGAGACCATGGGCAAGGCCAAACTCATCGATGAGGTCTTCGGCGAAAAAGTGGAAGAGCATATCATTCAGCCTACGTTCATCATCGATCATCCGGTGGAAATGTCGCCGCTGACCAAGAAGCACCGGAGCAAGCCGGGAGCAGTGGAGCGGTTCGAGTTGTTTGTGAACGGTAAGGAAATCGCCAACGCCTACTCGGAGTTGAATGATCCTATCGACCAGAAAGAACGATTTGAGGATCAGCTCAAACTAAAAGAACGCGGCGATGACGAGGCTATGGCTATGGATGACGATTTCCTGCGGGCGCTCGAATATGGTATGCCACCTACCTCGGGTATAGGTATCGGCATAGACCGCCTGGCTATGCTGCTGACCAATAATTCCAGCATTCAGGAGGTGATTTTCTTCCCACAGATGCGTCCTGAAAAGAAACCAGAAGTTGCTACTGACGCTGATTATGAAGCGGCGGGGGTACCCTCGGTGTGGATTCCGGCTTTACAGAAAATGGGTCTCCATACCATAGAATTGCTTAAAGCGGCAAACCCCAACAAGGTATTTAATGATTTGGGAGGAATGCGGAAGAAACTGAAAATAGACGCGCCTATGCCAAAGAAGGAAGAAGTAGAGGGGTGGATTTCATCAAAGTAAAACACAAAAAGACCGCAGTAGAGCTGCGGTCTTTTTGTGTTTTACTGCCGGAAAAAGTAAAAACTATATCTTACTTACTTGCACAGCGTTCAGTCCTTTTTTGCCTTCAACGACTTCGTACTCGACGCGGTCGTTCTCACGGATTGTAAGGCCGCCAAGCCCCGTCACGTGTACAAAGATGTCTCTGTTTGTGTCGTCTTCAACGATGAAGCCGTACCCCTTAGCTTCATTGAAAAATTTCACAGTACCTGTCTGCATGATAATGAAATAATAAGGTTAAAAAAATCGCTATTCTCTAATCGCAAAGAAACAAAAATTGTTTGGAAAACAATTTATTTGACCAAACAATTTGACTATATGCGCGTTGAGTCCGCTATAAACAAGCGGTGTAATCGGATCGAGCGCAATAAGCCTCATTTGCTTTTGAGCGTATGTATAGCTACCTTGAACCTCAAAAAAAATAAAACCGTATGGAACGGATTCGTTATTATGTCGAAGATCAAGTGTTTGGTGTGTGCGCCAAGCTAGGGGAGAGGTTGAGCTTTTCGGCGAGTAGCATCCGGCTTTACTTCATCTATGCGTCCTTTTTAACCTTTGGATCTCCCATTGTACTGTATTTGGTACTGGCTTTCTGGATGGAGGTTCGCAAGCACCTACGCCGCCATCAGAGTCCCACGATCTGGGAATTATAGGATTGACTGAATAAATGGTAAGGGGCTGCCTAGGAAAGCTCAGAAAATCGTTTCTTTCCCTTTACAAAGTATTCCCACACCACACTTTTGGCATATAGATGAGCCCGGCTTTTTTGGTTTTTCTTTATTCTTTTGAGTCGGGGGATCAGTTGGTAGAAAGCAAAATGGGCTCGAATGATGGCTCCCACGTCGGGCCATGCCCCCGCCACCATAAACCGGATGCTGGAAATTCCATCCAGCACCAGCCTGGCCAAAATGACTCGGGTTGTCTGCCCGGCGGGCATGTTTTTATAAATCATCATTAAGTTATTGCGGTAATTTAGGAACGTCTTGCGGGGATTGGATTTGTGTAACGTTCCGCCCCCTACGTGAAATACTTCACTGCTGCCACAGCAGACGATCCGCCAGCCCCGATTAAGCAGACGCCAGCAAAGGTCTATCTCTTCCATATGGGCAAAAAAGCGTTCGTCAAATCCTCCCGATTCCTGAAAAGCATCCGCCCGAATGAACAGACAGGCTCCCGTAGCCCAGAAAACATCCACGGTGGCGTCATACTGGCCATGATCTTCTTCGCAGGTATCGAACATGCGTCCCCTGCTATAAGGATAACCCAGAAAGTCCATATACCCCCCAGCGGCCCCAGCGTACTCAAAGCGAGTGCGGTGGTGAAAGTCTTTGATTTTGGGCTGGCAGGCCGCTACATTAGGGTGGTTATTCATGTATTTCACCACCGGTGTAATCCATCCCGGTGTAACTTCGACATCAGAGTTGAGCAAGACGAAGTAATCGGCCTGGATATGGGCTAATGCATAATTATAGCCACCCGCGTATCCCTTGTTGTCAGGGATTTCCAGTGTATGTACGCCGGGCATTTGACGTAGCCAGGCGAGGGACTGGTCGGTGGAAGCATTGTCGGCTACCCATATTTCGCACCCCTCCGAAAATTCCCGCACCGAGGGCAGAAAATCTTCCAAATAGGGCTGCCCGTTATAGTTCAGGATGACAATGGCGACTTGTTTCATAAAAAAAATCCGGCTATGAAACCGGAGTCGTACGCCGTTGCACTGATGCGCGGAAGCGATAGTGGTGAGGAGGGTGAGGGGAATTACAACATTTTTTGTTATTTCATCAAAGTACTCAGATCCATGCCCGGTATATTGGGCAGCAGACCCTCGGTTGATTTCTGCAAGTGCTCCTTTATTTTGGGCTCAATGTTGTCCATCGCTTTGTTGATGGCTGCTACCAGCAGATCCTGCAGCATTTCCTTGTCTTCGGGTTTGATCAGGTCGTTGTCAATATCCAGGCCTACTACTTTTTTCTGACCATTGACGGTTACCCGCACCAGCCCGGCACCCGACTCTGCCGACTCGGTAAGGCCGCCCAGTTGTTCCTGAGCTTCTTTCATGCGGGCCTGCAGGTCTTTCATTTTACCCATCATTCCCATCATATCTCCCATATTTCCGAACATAGTTTTTTTTGTTTTGGGTTTTTTATTAAGCAAATCACTTGCTGCGATCACCTCTCTACGGTATATAAAGCAAAGTAGACTTGGCGATTGTACAGGTAAAATAGATTTCGTATCAATTGCTTTTGTAGTAGCTTATAGCGGGAATCCGTCAACCAATACTCACAACGACAAAGATAGTACCTTTACCGTAAAAGCAGAACGGTTCCTTGCTTGACAAATTCTTTACCCGTGCTATCAGTGATAACAATTTTATAGACGTACTGTCCCGCAGGGGCGCGGTCGCCCTGGATTGTCCCATCCCAACCAGTGGCTACATCGGCAGTTTGAAAGATAGACTGGCCCCAGCGGTTGTATACAATCATCTGGAAATCATCGTAAAAAGTACCATTAGGCTTGAAGTTATCGTTGGTACCATCACCATTGGGCGAAAAAGCATCAGGCAGGAAGAGCGCTGCTTCGCGACGGAAACGTATCACATTGGAATAGCTCAGGAAAGCCCCGTTTTGGGAAAGGACCCGAATCTGGTAGTCGAATTCCTGCTCATTGGGATCGGTGAATTGGGGGTTATAAGTAACGTTAGAGCCCACTCCCGTTTCGGACGCCCCCCCCCCTTGATTTAGTTTTACGACAAAGTACGAACTTACGTCGTCCGTAAAGGGGGCTTCACTGGTCCACCCGATGGTGTTGCCCGTATTTTTCAGGAAAACCGTACAGATAGGCTCACTCGGAGTGGAGCGCTTGCCGCAAGCGCTTTCGTACAGAATCCGGTAGCAGTAGGACTGCTGGGCAGTAGCCGCTGTCCCGTCGGAATAGCGATTGATGTTGGTACTGATGCCTACTTCCTTAAAACTGGCATTGGGACTATCGGCCCGCTCAAAGATCATTTTGTAGCTAGGGGTGGTACCCTGGGCCGGGGGAAAAGCCACCAGCGACACGCTGCCGCCCTGCTCGACGCTCACAATGGCTTGGCTGATTGCGTCCGGTTTGCTATCTGACTTAGCCACGACCTCGATCGGAGCCGAAAGAGAAATGGCCTTGTCCGTAGTAGCCACAACCTGATAGCGGTAAGATACTCCACACTCGACACGGGTATCCGCATAAGAAGTTTCGTTGCCAACCGTCGTTGCAGTTTGGACAGGATTATCGTTTCGGAAAAGCTGGAAGCGCATAAAGCCGGTCGTAACAGGATACTGGGCCCACGTGATTAGGTTACGCTCATCTTCGGCTTTGCCATTGACCACCACCGTGCACACCTCATTGGATTCGTTGAAGTTTCCGCAGGCATCGGATGTCCTTATTTTGATACAGTGCACCTGTTTGGAGTCCAATGAGGGTAAGGTGAGCTCCTGGGTACCGCCCTTGGTACTCTTAACATTGACTGGCGCATAAGCTCCCGTTCCGGTCTTGACCAGTACTTCCGACTCAACCCCTTCGATCCCGTTAAACGTAAGACCTACCGAGCCATCGGCCCGCGCTTCCACTTTGCTAATGATGACCGCGTCCAGTTTCTTGCCGTCTACCTCGACGCGCAGCAGGGTTGTGGCACTTCCCGAGCAGGAGCCTGCATTGGTATTATAGATACCCCGATACTGGATAATGCGGGGGCCGCTGCCAAAAAACTTATGTTCTATTTCCAGAATACCGCCTTTGTTCAAATAAACTACGGGTGAACCGTCGTTCCACTGAATTTCGATCTGATCGTACTGTTTGGTAATGCTGTCATTGGCAAAAGTAAGTTTCACGTTTCCACCAGAGCAGGCCGAAGTGGTTACCTTGGGTGGAGTGTTGTCGCGGACAATAACTTGGCGACAAGCCGTAATACCTGTGGCTCCACTGCTACCTACCTGTAAGATGCGATAGGTGCCGGGTTTGTTATAGGTAAATACCCGATTTGTCGTCGTAACGGGCGCTGCTTCTCCTTTGTAATCAAAATTATAAGCTATGTTATTAGCGCTTGCTACGGTATTGACTATCGTTACCTGCATCGGAGCGCAGCCTGTGAGGGGCTTGATGCTGATGTCAGAGTTAATGGAGAAACCACCTCCTCCCTGCTGGCATAAGTCCTGCGCCTGAACCGTGAGCCCTCCAATACCCAGCCACAGCAGCCAACTCCACAGGATATTGACTCTACGATGTACCATTCGTACTTCAAGTAAATTGTGCTCCAAAATAGGATGAAAAAGTAATGAATGACAGCACTGGGAGCATCCCGTCGAAACGGAACGGGCTAAACCTTTGTTTCTCAAATATCAAAAGTAAGACTTTCGGTCCGAAGGATATACCTTTACGAGCTAAAACGCGCTGAACGTCAAAACTATTTTTCAGCAAGTGAACTAATGGATAATAATAGTACCAAAATCCCTCTTGACTCCATCGAAGAAGCCATCGAAGCCATCAAAGCGGGGCAACTGATTATCGTTGTAGATGACGAAGATCGTGAGAATGAGGGTGATATGATTGGCGCATCCGAAACGATTACCCCCGAACTCGTGAACCTCATGGCCCGCGAAGGCCGGGGTCTGATCTGCGTTTCCCTCACCGAGGAGCGTTGCCAGGAGCTGGGGCTTGAAATGATGGTAGGAAACAATACGGCTACGCACGAAACAGCCTTTACGGTATCCGTGGATCTGTTGGGGAATGGCTGCACGACGGGCATTTCAGCTTCTGACCGCGCAAAAACCATCCGGGCCCTCGTAGATACTACTACCAGGCCAGAAGACCTGGGCCGACCAGGCCACATATTTCCACTGAAAGCCAAACAAGGTGGTGTCTTACGCCGTACCGGCCATACCGAAGCATCGCTCGATTTCGCCCGTTTGGCGGGCCTAGCCCCTTCGGGCGTACTGGTGGAAGTGCTCAACGAGGACGGTGCCATGGCCCGACTGCCCGAACTTCGGGTTATTGCCGACCGGCTGGGTATGAAACTCGTGTCCATTAAGGATCTGATCGAGTACCGCTTACAGCAGGAAACTCTCATCAAGCGTGAAATTGGTGTGGACATGCCTACGGAATGGGGCCACTTTGACCTGATCGCCTACCGTCAGATCAATACCGGCGATCTGCACCTGGCGTTGGTGAAAGGTACGTGGGAGAAAGATGAGCCTGTGCTGGTACGAGTACACTCTTCCTGCGTTACGGGCGACATCTTCGGGTCGTGCCGCTGCGACTGTGGAGGTCAACTCCATGCAGCCATGGAGATGGTGGATAAAGCTGGGAAAGGGGTAGTGGTATACATGAACCAGGAAGGTCGGGGTATCGGCCTGCTCAATAAGTTGAAAGCGTATAAGCTACAGGAAATGGGACGTGATACGGTAGAAGCTAATATAGAGTTGGGCCTGCCAATGGACGCCCGCGACTATGGCGTAGGAGCGCAGATTTTGCGGGATTTGGGATTATCTAAAATCAAGCTAATCTCTAATAATCCGAAGAAACGGGTGGGTTTGATGGGATACGGGCTGGAAATCGTGGATTCTATCGCAATTGAAATCGCCTCTAATCCCCATAATGAGCGCTATTTGTTGACTAAACGCGATAAAATGGGTCATAGTCTGCTGAACCTCACGCTGGCGGGCAACAAAGGGTAATAATGTAGTCTATGAAACAGGAAGTAGGGCTGCCGGTCCAGCGCGCCACCACCGACACCAGTGTTCAAAAATGCCGCCGAGCCGTGCAGGCCCTGCGCCCACATATTACGGATGACGTATATGACGAAGTTATTTGGCAAACACTGGCCGATAGCCGCATTATGGTGTTCATTGAGGAAGACGGTGAAGCCGCCACAGTAGCCGTATTTGAAACGGGTTACAATCTGTTCCGCGGTAAATATATTTACATCGACGACCTTTCAACCCTGCCCGAACACCGGGGCAAGGGCTATGCTGGGCAACTGGTCGACTGGATTCTCGACTACGCGCGCCGTGAAGGCCTCGACGAAGTGCATCTGGACTCGGGCGTAAACGACGCCCGGGCTGACGCCCACCGCCTGTATCTAGCCAAGCGCTTTAAAGTAACGAGTCTGCACTTCTCCATCAAAATGTAGTGTCCCGGGAGGCCATTCCTATCACATTATGGGCAAATCGTCCTCCCAAACCTGGATTGAAATTACGGGAAAGATAGGCCTGGTGTCCTTGGGCATAGTATACTTGCTGATCGGGACTCTGACTTTTGCTGCTGCTTTGAATCTGGGTAATGCCAGCGAACAGGGGAAAGTATCGCAGGTACTGGCCTGGATTCAGGAGCAGATTTTTGGGCAAATTCTATTGGCAATAATTACATTGGGGTTGCTTTGCTACACCGTATGGCGCTTCATCGAAGCCATTATGGACACCGATAATAAGGGCAACGGCATACGGGGCTTGGCGCTGCGTGTATCATACCTTTCTTACGGGGTAATCTATGCTGCTTTGACTTATTATGCCACCAAGCTACTGTTTACCAGGGGCATCAGCAGCAACGATGACGAAACTACCCGCGCATCGATGGCCCAGAAATTGCTGGAACTTCCTTATGGGCGCTGGCTGGTAGGAGCATTTGCGCTGGGTACGGCCGGGGTCGGTATTTTTCAGCTCTATCTTTCGCTGTCAGGTACCTATCGACAAATCATTGAGGAGTGCAAAATAGATACGCGTGCGAAAGAAATCCTGATCCGGTCGGGACAGGTAGGGTACGTGGCCCGGGCGGTCGTATGGCTTATTGTCGGGTATTTCCTGTTACAGGCGGCTATTCAGTCCGATTCCAGTGAAGCGGGTGATACTGACACGGCCTTGAATTACCTGGAATATCAATACGGTTCGTGGACTCTGGCTCTGACAGGGCTGGGATTGGTCTGCTACGGAATTTTTCAATTTGCCCGAGCCAAGTACCAGCCTATCGTAAAGGGGTAAGTACTCCCGGTCAGCCACCACGGTTCTCAGGTGCGCATCAGAGTTTTGAGTGGAATGATTTTGGTAGCTGTCGAAAAGCAACACGTATATATTTATTTCGCAACCCCCCACACGCTTAATTATGGATAAACCTACTCTAAACGCTCCCTCGAAAGAACAATGGATTGAAGGCGCTGCCCGCATAGGGCTTACCGCCAAAGGCATTGTCTATTCGCTGATTGGTATTCTCACATTTATGGCGGCGTTTGAAATGGGCCGTGGGGATGATCAGGGAGGTAAAGCGCAGGCCCTTCAGTGGATTCAGGAACAACCATTCGGACAAGTTCTGTTGGGCCTTATTGCCATCGGCCTACTTTGCTATAGCGTTTGGCGGTTTGTGGAAGCCTTCCTCGATACCGAGAACAAAGGCAATGATGCCAAGGGTCTGGCTGTGCGAAGCCGATACGTGTTCAGCGGATTGGTCTACGGCGCTTCTACCGACTACGCGGCCAAAATGCTGCTTGGGAATGGGTCGGACGACGGAGGCAGGGATACGCGCGAAACAGTAGCCCAGAAACTGCTGGAACAACCGTATGGCCAATGGCTGGTGGGGATTGTGGCGCTGGGGTTAATGGCCGTGGGAGTATATCAGATATACTATTCTATCTCCGACAAGCACCGAAAAAAAATCAAGGAATCGAAATTAGATAATCGGGTGAAGGAAACCCTCCTCAAGACCGGAAAACTTGGCTATATCGCCCGGGGAATTGTATGGTTGTTAATTGGGTACCTATTCCTAAAAGCTGCCATTCAATCCGATTCTAGTGAGGCAGGGGGCTCCGATTCGGCATTTAGCTTTTTGGAGCAGCAATGGGGATCCTGGGTTTTGGGCGTTGTAGCGCTAGGATTGCTGTCCTACGGCATCTTTATGTTTGTCAGAGCCAGGTACCAGCCGGTCAATACGCACTAATATATTTCTCATTTTGCAAGATTTAAAATCCCCGTAGGGTTGCCTGCGGGGATTTTTGGCACTGATGTACCTACAAAGTCACCACCCTCGCCCTACATTGCAAGAAATCGTCCACCAAGTGCCACCGAGAAAATTCGTTCGCTTAAGAGGGACTGTACGAAAGACAACTATCTAAGTATCAATATGACTGATTGACAGACAATTAATAGTTATAAACAAATTGAATTCCATCACCCGAAGGGGAATAGTTTTAGCAGAGAGATAGCGCCTACAAAATCCAATAAATTCCCTCACTAGCTGCATCCATAACTAAAAAAAGCCCCCGAAAGAGTGCATATTTTACCAAAGCATTCTGCACTATATGTCCAGGCCAGAGTTCACCAACCTGAAAACTATTTTGGACCCGATTACAATGTCCTGGAATTTATCAGAAGCAAAATCTCTGATTGGAGCCGATTGGATATGCTTTTTCGGGTTAAAACTTCAAGATATTGTTAGAAAGTCTATTATTGGCAATAATTTTTCTTCCAATAATTATATAAAAGGTTTATTTTTTTTTACCTTTAAGTACAAGAAACCTAAACTCATTATTGACTCATGGAACCATTCATTGGGATGATTATTCTATTCCCCTACAATTTTGCCCCAAGAGGCTGGGCTTTCTGCCAGGGTCAGCTATTACCAATTGCACAGTACACAGCCCTGTTTTCTTTATTGGGCACCACCTACGGAGGTGATGGACGAGTCACCTTTGGTCTGCCTGATTTGCGTGGCCGAGTTCCTATAAGTCAAGGTACCGGGCCTGGCCTTAGCCCCAATTCACTGGGGCAGGTAGGAGGACAAGAGAATGTAACTTTATTGCAGACACAGATACCTGCTCACTCCCATACACTTAACGCAAGTTCGGTAGCCGGAAACCAGTCAAGCCCTACCGGAAACGTGCTGGGAAACACGGGCAACTTCGACACTGAATACTATAATGGGGCCCCTTCTACGACCATGCACTCAGAAAGTATAGGTGCGAGCGGTGGAAACCAGCCTCACAATAATTTACCGCCCTTTCTTGTGTTAAACTATTGCATTGCCTTAGAGGGAATTTTTCCCAGCCGCAATTAAAGGATTTAAAGGCTCCGATAAGGCTGCTGGTCAAGCTTAAATAAGAGTCAGGTTTAGTCCTGTCGGTATATAGTATAATTGCACTCTTATCCTCGAAATATCATGAATGATTTGAGCGCGGAACTGTTTGCTGTCAACTCACGTGTGGAGGACGATACAGTCCATCGCCGACAATGGTGGGACTCTCTGGAACCGCAATGGCAAAAAGCATTTCGTGAAAGTAGCCAATACGGAGATGATCCCGATTCCGCGGATGACCAATTTAAAAGCATTTTAAAAACGGAAGTACTTCGTCTGGCGGGTCCTCATGCTGCATATCCTGACCTTTCCTTTGAGCTAACCAACCTTTCGGGATTAAGGCGGCTTTTTCATTTAAAAATACTGGTTCTCATAGATCATCAGATTTGTGACCTGACGGGTCTAAGTCAACTCACCGCACTTACCAGCTTGTTCGTATACAATAATGCACTACAGAGTCTGCATGGAATTGAAACCCTGGCCATGCTTGAAACCCTTTATGTACAAAATAACCAAATAAGCAGCCTCGAACCCTTAGAGAAACTGTTCAAACTAAGGGAAGTAAACGTCAGTTCCAATGAGTTAACTTCATTGGAAGGATTAGCAGAGCATCATGCAGATACATTCCGGAATTTTGTATGCCTTCCTAACGAAAAACTACCTCAGCGGGAGATTATCCGGGTAGAAAACCACCTGGGGATTCGATGTAAATAGCGAAAATACATACTCTTTAAACTTTACACCAAACCGATCATGCGGAAAGTTTTACATATCCTGCTATTATTCACGGCTCTGCTGCCCCTTGGGGCGTATGTTAGTCCACCTGAGACTACCGTGAATATCTCCGGAAGCTGTTTTGATGCTCCCGTTACGCTTACTCTTTACGGATCTCCGATTGATGGCAAGTCTGCCTGGACAGGTACGGCTACCATTGCCGGGGTACCCAACACACCTGTGGCCCTATACTGGGATAGTGCATTAGGGGTATGGATTCTCTCCTTCGACGGGCAACCTTTCTTTACTTATAGCGGTGACACGCCCCTACCGCCCAATAATTCTACTGGTGTATGGAGCCAGGTGGAAGGCACAACAGCACTATGCCCTGCCAGCACCCCTGTTAGTATCTCAGGTACCGGCACCCAGAATCCTCCGGCCGTAGTAGTGCTTTCTGCACCGACCGTTACCAACGTAAACTGCCGTGGGGCCAGCACCGGCCAGATTTCCGTTACTGCCAGTGGTGGTACTGCTCCCTATACCTACACGCTGAATCCGGGCGGTACTCAGAATACCACCGGTACCTTCACAGGTCTGCCTGCCGGCGACTACACCGTATCGGTTGTGGATGCCAACAACAATAGTGCCACCAGCGGCACTATTAGCCTCATGCAGCCAGCAACTGATCTGGCGCTCTCTACCCCCACTGTCACCAATGTCAGTTGTAGTGGGCCTAGTACCGGGCAGATCATCATCAGTGCAAGTGGCGGTACCAGCCCGTATACCTACACGCTCAATCCCGGTAATGTGCAGAACACCACCGGCAGTTTCTCTGGCCTGTCTTCCGGCGACTACACCGTATCGGTTGTTGACAGTAAGGGATGCACTACTGGCAGTGGCACGATTGCCGTAGCACCCGCCTCCACGCTGAGTTTATCTACGCCCACGGTTACGGATGTCAAATGCAACGGAACCAGCACCGGGGAGATTTCTATGACCGCCAGTGGTGGTACGGCCCCCTATACCTACACGTTGAGCCCTGGTAACACCCAGAACAACACCGGTACTTTTACCGGCCTCCCCGCCGGTGACTACACCGTCTCGGTCGTTGACGCAAACGGCTGCAGCGCTACCAGCAGCACCATTGAAGTGGAGCAAACACCAAAACTCACTATTAAAACAGGCGGCAACAAGTCAGTTTTCGCCGGCTTTGGTAGTACCTGTACCACTTTATCTGCTACTGCCCACGGGGGTACCAAAGGAGATTATACCTACACCTGGATGCCCGGAAACCTTTCAGGTCAATCGGTAGAAGTTTGTCAATCCGAAACTACCATCTATACCGTAACCGTAACTGACGGGAATAACTGTACGGCGAGTGCCGAGGTGACCGTTATCGTTGCTGATGTGAGGTGCGGCAACAAAAATGATAAAGTACTGGTATGCCATAATGGGAAAGAAATGTGTCTTACACCAAACGCAGTAGCCGGGCATTTAGACCATGGGGACAAACTGGGAAGTTGCCCTACCGGCACCAATGCACGAATCGGCTTTGAGACCAGTGAGAGTGTACCTTTTCAGTTGGCGCTGAGGGCCTACCCCAACCCTACTACCCATATGGTGAAAGTGGAAATTCAAAGTCAGGTAGCGGGTCCCGTTCAACTGGATTTGCTGGATATGTTGGGTCGGCCTGTCACGCAACAAACCGAACAGCTCAGAGAAGGTCTCAACGAAATTACTGTCAATTTGGGCGCTCAAGCCACCGGGGTCTATCTGCTTCGTTGTCGCGACCCGCTGGGCCGTCAGGCAGTTTTAAAGGTTAGTAAAAACTGATAAAATCAGTAAAGGCAAAGTATGTATCTTCGAGGTGTCCGGAAGTATCCGGGCACCTCGATTGTTATTGTATTATTTAGAAAGAGAAGGCTGTGTCGTAAGACGATCTGAATATTCTCTTACTCAAAAACAAAAAGTACTCCCAGTTGAAACTCGTGCAGCGGCCCGATTCACTGGTACGTCACTTCTGGGCGGAGTCCAGCCCAATCATCGAATCCCTTCCCGAAGAAACCGATGGAATATCGGTGCAGTTCTTGCTAAATGACGACGAGCCACAATTGCGCTGGAAAAAATACCCACAGGGCACCCCTGACTTGATGGTCGTGGAAAAGGAATTTGTTTGGTTGAAAACAGTCCAGGATAACTTACATATTACCGTGATCAAGGCCGATCAGCGGGCGGAAATATACTTATTGACTAACGATTTGAAGGATACCCCCCTGCTTTTTGACGAGATGCGGGAGAAAAGGGCCAACCTGCTTAAAAACATGGAAAAGCGCACCGATCCCGTTATCCTTGACCGCTCGTCCGAAGTCTATGGTCGATACCTGCTCAACCGACAGGTGCAGCTTATAAATTTTGGCTCGGACATACTGCTACTCAATCTGCGGGTAGCCCCGGGGTAAATCCGGGGCCACTAAATGACCTCCCTGGATATTGGGGCCATACTATACATGGAAAAGTTGCCCATCAAGCCCACTGTGGGCTACCAGCATCAGTATTTTTTCGGGTAAAATGCAGAGGGAGGCTTTAAGCCCTACCAAAACGGCTTCGTATCGGCTGGACTTTCCTTCTTCAAAAAATCGGAGAGAGGTACCATCGGACGCAAACCCCGTGTACAGACCGGACAACTCACCCTGGGGTACCTGGTGCACCACCGCAGCGATTACTACGCGCCACACACCTGGCGGGTGAGGGAAGCGATCGATTTGACGCCCTACCTTCGCATTGCTCCCGAGGTATATTTCAACGGAGCGTTTAAGAATTTGAGTCCGGGGCTGCGGCTGTCGGTGGGGTTGTAAAGAAACTCCTCACAAGGCTCCAAGCCTTGTGAAAGTTAATTTTCAGAAGGCGGAAGAATATCCTCGTCTTCCAGAATCGTTTGCAGGCAAAAGATGTACACATTTAAAAGGGGTACCTCGTCGGTCCACTCGAAAACTACGGGTAGGAGATAGCCAGCACAAAAAGTCGCTCAACGAACAAAACCTACGCCCCGGTTTGCTTATTCCGGCAAACTGTTTTGGTAGGTTATCTCCGACAACAACCCTACGGCATTGAAGCGTAAAATCACTTTCTGAGCCGAGGACGGCTTGGCTATATCGTTGCATTGGGTACCTTTCTCCAAAAAATACACGTAGAATTTCTGATTTCGGGAGCCTAACTGATGAATATCGGGTCGGCCTAGGATTAGACCCACATCATCGGCGAATTTGCCCATCAGGTTGACTTGCTCGATCTTGAAATCCTTAACTAAGCTAGGACGGATACTATTGCAGGCAGCGCGATCTTCCCGCCATTTTACCAAATCAAGCCTGCCCAATTTATCGGGAGCCGACTTGCACCCAACCAACAGCCAAACCAAACCGGTAGCAAGCCAACACCCTTTCGCCCAAAAACCCGTATACTTTGTACTCATAAACTCATTCACTTTTTAGGCGTTCGGTTGTCCCTCGTTGTAAAGTACCTGCAAGAGGGTTTGTCCCACGGCTTTGAGCGTAGAGCGGTCAATATTGCTCATATCATCGCCGGTAGTATGCCAGTCGTCGAAGAACGTACGACTCAGATCGTTCACCCGCGTGTGGATGATGTCGATCATAGGGAATTTAGCCACTTCGTTCACCGGAACGTGGTCGTCGGTGATGGCAGGGCCCTGCTGATCGACGAAGTAGGTGCTGTACCCTAGCTGACTGGCGGTGTTCCAGACGGTACGCACCACTTCGCCGGCATTTTTGGTAGAGTACCCTTCTTTGGGAAAGGTAGCATTTTTGGCCCCAACCATGTCCAGCAAGATGCCAAAATAAGCCGTGTAGTTAGGTATATGACGGTTTTCTGCCCAGTACCTCGATCCCAAACAGAAACCGGCGTAATTCCCGTCGCTGGTCACGGCCGATTTGCCCCAATCCTCCGCGTCAAAAAAGACGATATCCACACCCAGGTCGGGTTTGTTTTGGGCTTCGTGCAGTCCCCGCGCTATTTCCAGCAGAACGCCCACCCCGCTCGCGCCATCGTTGGCCCCCGGCACGGGTTGTGTCTTGCGGGTAGAGTCCTCGTCGGCAAAAGGCCGCGAGTCCCAGTGTGCCGCCAACATGATGCGCTTGGCGGCCTGCGGCTGGTAGCTGCCGATGATGTTGCGGGCATTAAGTTTTTTGCCGTCGTAGGTTGTGGCCACGAATTTTTGCTCCGTCACGACGAAGCCGTACTTCTCCAGCGCAGCCACCAGATAATCTCCGGTTTGCTCGTGCGCCTTCGTGTTGGGTACCCGCGGCCCGAAGGCTACCTGCCTCTCAACGAAAGCGTAGGCCGAATCAGCGTTAAAGCTAGGAGCAGACGCCATAGGAATA
Source organism: Cytophagales bacterium (assembly GCA_038204185.1). Lineage (GTDB taxonomy): Bacteria > Bacteroidota > Bacteroidia > Cytophagales > Spirosomataceae > Salmonirosea. The sequence goes on along the minus strand of JBBRDE010000072.1, from coordinate 3,955 downwards.
GATTGTTCGGTAGTTTGCTCGGAGGAGTCTTTGGTTTGGCAGGAGAGGGTGGCCGAAACCATTATCAGCGATAGAATCAAGAGTTTGGAAGCGGGCCTTGGGCGCATTACGGGAAGTCAAGGATTGGTGATAGTTGCAAAGATACGGGCATCCATGGAATTGCCGATCCTTTATAATATAATTCGCTGTAAAATATTGATTTTCAGATTTTTGTAAAATTAAGAAAAGCAGATAGAAAAATAAATTTGAAATTTTTCTTGACTTTTTAGAAAAAAAAATTTTTTCAAATTTCACCTAAGGAAAGTAACCCAGCTTATTTTATCCCACTAGACACGATTTATACCCAAATGCTTTAATGAACCTAACACAGAGCATGAGTTGTAACTAAACTTTTGATAGTATGAAAATTTTATTAATACTAGGTATGAGTCTCATCTGCTACGGAGTAGCTAATGGACAGCTTTTTAAAAAAGAAGAGAGTTTGGTCAACGCCAAAAAGAATACATATGGGATCGTCACCATTAATGAGGGTGCTATAATTCGACCAAAAACTTCGGATTTTATAGAAAAAAAACTTTCTTACAACTCTGATTTAGATATGAGTGGAATAGACATCAGACAGACCAGTAAGCAAATTTTCGCTCAAGTGTTGAAGGTTTTTTCCGAAGAACGGCGACAAAGACTAGCTATAAAAAATGAGAGTATAGGTGTAATGCTCTATATGCTCCCGAGCGGGAAAATAAAAGAAATAGAGTTTTACGTTGCAAAAAACCGAACATTAACCTTATCCGAAATCGAAGACTTGGATGAAGCCATACGCAAAAACGTAGTTGTTCCAATAACCAAACCTGAATTATACAGAGGAATACCCTTTATAGTGTTTCTGCCGCAGCCTATACGCTTTTCTAAAATGTAATTTCTGTTTCACTCTTCATAGGCCCAGTCGATGCGGTGCTTCATATCGCGGATGACCAGGCCCTGATTTTTGAAATAAGAACGAACTTCGTCCACTTTGTCGTACTGCTGCGCGGCTTTGTATTCGCGGTAGAGGTTCAGCATCCCGTTTAGCACGGAGGTACCTTCGGCGGGTTCTTCCTTCAAGCCCAGCACGTCCTCGAAGAAAATCACGAAGTTTTTCTTCAATGTATTAAATAAACCCTCGCCCAAAGCCGCCGATTTCAACTGATTCATGTACAGCATATTGACGTATTTCAGCAGGTTGAACAAGTGCGCGATGGTTACCGACGTATTTAGGTCGTCGTTCATGCCGTCGTAGAATCCCTGCAATGATTTCTCGATATCCTCGATTTTCTTCGTATCCAAAGGTACCCCCTCCTCAGTACTGTATTCCAGTACTTTCACGATCCGCAACCCGTTAGCTAAGCGCTTAAAGCCTTTTTGGGATGCTTTCAGGGCATCGTTGGAGAAATCAAGGGTACTGCGGTACTGACTTTGCAGCATGAAAAAACGCACTGTCATGGGGCTATATGCCTGATCCAGTAGCTCGTGGTCGCCACTGAAAAGTTGGGCGGGCAGGAACGAGTTTCCCAGCGACTTGGACATTTTTTGTCCATTCACCGTGAGCATATTCGTATGCATCCAGTAGCGGACGGGATCGGTGCCGGTGAGGCCCTTGCCCTGCGCGATTTCGCATTCGTGGTGGGGGAATTTCAAGTCCATGCCGCCGCCGTGGATGTCGAACTGATTGCCCAGGTACTTGGCGCTCATGCAGGTACATTCGAGATGCCAGCCGGGAAACCCCCGGCCCCAGGGCGAATTCCACTGCATGAGATGCTCGGGGGAGGCATTTTTCCAAATCGCAAAATCCAGCGGATTGCGCTTTTCGGACTGCCCGTCGAGTTCACGGGTTTCGTTGAGGAGGTCTTCCAGAATCCGGCCCGACAGCTTGCCGTAGTGGTTTCCGGCTTCGTTGTAGGCATTGATGTCGAAGTAGACCGAGCCGTTGGCTTCGTAGGCCAGTCCTTTTTCAATCAAATCCTGCACGGCCTCGATCTGCTCGATGAGGTGGCCCGTGGCAGTGGGTTCGATGCTGGGCGGGAGAATATTAAAGCTCTCCATGACCCGGTGAAAATCATTGGTGTAGCGCTGCACGATTTCCATGGGTTCCAGTTGTTCGAGCTTGGCCATGCGGCCGATTTTGTCCTCGCCCTCGTCGCCATCCCCTACCAGGTGGCCCACGTCAGTAATGTTACGGACGTACCGTACCTTGTAGCCACTGTGCGTGAGGTACCTGAACAACAGGTCGAAGGTCATGAAGGTACGAACATTGCCCAAGTGCGCATTGTTATAAACCGTCGGTCCGCACACGTACATACCTACGTTGGGGGGGGACAGCGGTTCAAAAAGATCTTTTTGGCGGGAGAGGGTATTGTATATTTTGAGGGACATTTACTTAGTTGAAAGTGGAGAGTGGATAGTTGATAGGGAGATTCAAGTTTCTACAACAACTAACTAACCCAGTTAGACCGGACAAAAATAGGCAATTGGCTGCCAAAAATCGCAAATGGACGGTATTCACCGATCGAAAGGAGCCTTTTTATTACCTTCGTGGACATTATTCTATCAATATAACATTCTATCATTCAAAATTGAAAGTATTAGAAGTAGGTACCGATCCCCTCCGGCGTAACGAATTCCTCCAACTTCCCGTGCGGATTTACCGCAAGAACCCCTACTGGATACGACCGCTCAATGAGGATATCGAGCATATATTTGACCCTCAAACGAATAAGTATTTCAAAGACGGCGAATGTATTCGCTGGCTGGTAGTAGATCACAGTGACCAGACGGTTGGCCGGGTGGCGGCTTTTATCAATCAAAAAACGGTGCTCAAAGGGAATGAACAACCTACGGGCGGTATGGGCTTCTTTGAGTGCGCCAATGACGCCCGCGTAGCCACGCTGCTCTTTGACACCTGCCGCAACTGGCTGGCCGAGCGCGGCATGGAGGCCATGGACGGGCCGGTCAATTTCGGCGAACGCGACAGTCACTGGGGTTTGCTGGTGCAAGGCTACGAAAAAGAGCCGACCTACGGTATGGATTACCACATGCCCTACTACCGGGATTTGTTCGAGAATTACGGCTTCCAGAACTACATCGAGCAATACACCTACTACTTGCCCATGCGCGAAGAAGACGTGCGCCCGATGCTGCATCCGGCGGTCTTTCATCGGGCCGAAAAGATTTACGCCACGCCCGGCTACGACTTCCGGCACGTGAAGAAGAATGAATTGGAAAAATTCGCGGAAGATTTTCGGGTCATTTACAACAAAGCCTGGGCCGCCCACCAAGGAACGAGCGACATGAGCGTGGAGCAGTCGAAGGGCCTAATGGAGCGCATGAGGCCGATTCTGGAAGAGGAACTGATGTGGTTCGGCTACTACGAAGATCAGCCCATGTCGTTCTTCATCATGCTGCCCGAACTCAATCAGATTTTCAAGCACGTAAACGGGAAACTTGACTGGCTCGGGAAGCTCAAGTTCTTATACCACAAACTTATGAAGACCAACCACAAAGCGTTCGGTGTCATCTTCGGCGTCATTCCCGAATTCCAGAAAAAGGGCATCGAGTCGGCCATTGCATTGGCTTACTCCAAAGTCTGCTGGCGACCCGGTTACCAATACACCGACCTGGAACTGAACTGGATCGGGGATTTTAACCCCAAAATGCTCAACTACGCTAAGATGCTGGGCGGCACCATTACCAAGAAGCACATCACGTATCGTTACCTCTTCGACCGGAACCGGGAGTTCAAGCGGCATCCGGTTATCTAGACTCGGGAATGGCTGCGATTTTCAGAGATCCGAATACGCCGTAGGGCGCACAAAAGTAACGTTGGCCTTCGTCATGTTATCCTGGTACTCGGGCATCACTTTCAGCTTGCTCCAATCGGGATCGCTGCCGAAGGATTTCCAGTGCGCGTCGCGGGAGGCTT